>JBOIGA010000286.1:0-3584 GCA_050741875.1 Burkholderiales bacterium | reverse complement strand
AAGAATCTAACTTAAACCAGCGACCATCATGCGCCTCATCACTTTTTCTACCGCAACCGATTCCAGGCCCCGCGTCGGCGTTCTGCTTGAAAACGGCAACGTCCTGGACGCGAGCCCCCAAGCCGGCAGCATGCTTGCACTGATCGAAGCGGGCCGTGAAAGGCTGGAATCGCTCGCGACGTTCGTGGGTAAAGGTGGAGGAATCCCGCTGTCGGAAGCGAGACTGCACGCTCCGATTCCGCGGCCGAGAAAAAACGTGTTTTGCGTCGGTTGGAACTATCTCGAGCACTACGCCGAAGGCGAACGCATTCGCAAAAGCGGCGAAGACCTGCCCAAACACCCGGTGTTTTTTTCGAAAGCGGTGACCGCCGTCAACGGCCCTTTCGACGACATTCCCCTCGACGCCACCGTTACAAAAAGACTCGACTGGGAAGTCGAGCTCGGCGTTATCATCGGCAAAGCGGGGAAGAATATTTCAGAAGCCAGCGCGTTCGAGCACGTTTTCGGCTACACAGTCATCAACGATGTTTCCGCACGCGAAGTGCAAAAGCGCCACGGCGGTCAGTGGCTCAAAGGAAAAAGCCTCGATGGTTGTTGCCCGATGGGGCCGTGCATTGTCACCGCGGATGAAGTTGATCCCGGCGACTTGAGAGTGATCACGCGGGTCAACGGCGCAACCAAGCAGGATTCGAATACCAAGCATCTCTATTTCAGAATCCCGCGCTTGATCGCCGAGCTGTCGCTCGGACTCACCCTCGAACCCGGAGACATTATCTCCACCGGCACTCCCGAAGGAACCGGCTTCGCTCGTACTCCGCCGGAGTATTTGCAGCCGGGCGATGTTCTTGAAACCGAAATCGCCGGAATCGGCGTGATGCGCAATCCAATCGTCAGCGCAACCTAAGACGAAACCGTCGGGCAGACTTTCCAGCCCGGAGGCGCGAGCGGTCTTTTGTTGAGGTTCTTCGATTCGCTTCGCTGCTTCGGCTTACGTTAGATTCTTGGGCTTCCCAGAGCGTTTTCAGATACGAGCGCTGCCCTCCAGTCATCGGCTCGTCCTTCCGAGGTCGCAACTTCCGCGCGAATGCCGAATCATCATCGCGCGGCTTGATTTACTGAACGCCGCCAGCGAAGCGCACGCTCCCGGGCACGCTTCTTTCGAATCATTCGCTTCTGGTTCGCTTTTTGCAGATAAGGGGCGATTCCGTTTTTCGGGGCAGAACCATGATCCTCGCCGGGTTGAACCGGAACCAGCTTTACAACGTGCTGTTTCTCTGTGCGGCGGTCATTCTGTTTCTCATCACGGATACGCTGCTGAAGCCGAGCGTGGCCAGCGTTTCCGTCGACCACGCGAATGCTCTCGTCGCCTCGAACGAAGCGATCGTAATAGATGTGCGCGATCGATATGCGTATGAAAAAGAGCATTTGCCGCGCGCGCTTTCCGTCCCGCTCGCCGAACTCAAAAACCGGATGGGCGAATTTGTTGGCGACAAAGCGATCATCGTCTACTGCAACGAAGGCCGCAACACCGGACCCAAAGCGACCGCCCAGCTCAACCACGCGGGCTTTGCCCATGCAGTCAATCTCGAGGGCGGGATCGAAGGCTGGCGGGGCGCCGGCTTTCGCACCGAAAAATGATACGGATGAAGCCGCTCGTCGCGATCGCGCTCTTCGCAGCCCTTACGGCCGCGCACGCAACCGAGAACGGCGCGGGGCGCGCGATGCTTCCCGACAGCGGCGTTTACGAAGGCGAATTCAAGGACGGTCTATTTCACGGGCGCGGCAAGCTTGCATGGCGCAACCGCGATTTGTATGAAGGCGAGTTCGACCGCGGCTTGATGCACGGCAACGGCAAATTCAGTTTTGCCTCGGGTCACGCGTACGAGGGCAGCTACGCGGACGGCGCCGCCAACGGCTATGGCGTTTTTACCTACAAGGACGGCGACCGCTACGAAGGCTATTTCGCCAGCGGTGAATACGAGGGCCGGGGCGCTTATTACGCGCGCAACGGCGATTTCTACTCAGGCGAGTTCTCGCGCGGCTTATATCACGGCGAAGGGATCTTCGTGGGCTCCAACGGCGAAAAATACGAAGGCGAGTTTGTTCAGGGTCTCTATCACGGTAAGGGTGTTATCACCTACCCTGACGGAACCAGGACGATCGGCGAGTTCAGAGGCGGCCGCATAAATGGCAGAGGCACGACGCTGTTCAAGGACGGGGCGAGTTACATCGGACAGTTCAAGGAAGGCTACTGGCACGGCACGGGCATCTTCATTTTCGCCAACGGTGACGAATACGAAGGCGAGTTCAAGGGCGGCGCATTTCACGGCAAGGGGAAATTGGTCGAGCGTGAAAGCGGCGATGCGCTCGAGGGTGAATGGCGCGAAGGTCAGTTCATTGACGATCAGTACGCCGCGACTTCGGCGGAAACCTGAAAGCGGGAAAGACGGGAGACTTCATGAAGACCACTACCATGGCAAAAATCGCCTTGAGTTTCGGCGGCATTCTGATCGGGTTCGTCATGTTCGCCGCGGGCTGCTGGCTGGGTTACGAGCGCCGTGTCATGACTGAGGCCTACGCTATCCCCACCGTCGACAAACATCTGACCGACGCCTCGGTCGCCGCGCTGCTTCTGCACCAGATTGATTCAGGACGTCTCGACGACGCCCGCCGTCTTCTGCGCCTGCAACTCGAAGGCGACATTTTGGTTGTCGAGGCGCTGTTCGATTTTGCCGATCCCCGAAGCCGGGATCTCGCTAAAAACGTATTCAGCCAGATCGAAGAATACAAAGCCAAACATCCCGACAGCTATCGTCCGTCCCCGAAGCCCGACGCTGAACTCGCGGCGCGCGTTGATTCGATTATCAAGCGCTGGCAGGAATAGTCTCTCCCCACTCCCGCTCTTATAATCTCGGGTTGAGAGGCGGAAACTTATTCCCGCTTCTCTCTTCAAAAAAACATGCTGAGAACAATCCGTGAATTGTTCGAAAAACCTGTGCGTGAATCGGACAGCGGCCACGAGCGGCGCGCGCGCGTCGCGGCGGCGGCGTTGCTGATTGAAGTCACGCGCATGGATGCTGAGTTTTCCGAAGACGAGCGTGCCGCGGTCAAAGAAGCGGTCAAGGCGAAATTCAACTTGGCCCAAAGCGAGGCTGACGAACTCATTTCGGCGGCCGAACGCGAAGCGAAGGACGCGACCGACTACCATCAGTTCACACGTGAAATCAACCGCGCTTTTTCTCCCGAACAGAAGATCGCCCTCGTCGAGCGGCTATGGCAAGTCGCCTATGCCGACAGAAGCTTGCACAAACACGAAGACCATCTCGTGCGCAAAGTGGCGGATCTCTTGTACGTGCCCCATGCGCATGTCATCGCGGCGAAAAACAGGACTAGAGACTCCCAAGAGCAGCAATGAAAAGGGCGGCGATCGCCTTTGGCCTCGCGATCGGTTTACTCCTCGCGGCGCTGCTCGTCAAAACGGCACTCTTTGAAGGCCGGCAAGTCGCGGCGCGGCCGCCCGCGGCTGTTCAAATCGATGTGGAACAAGCGGCGAAGCGCTTATCCCGGTCGATTCAATTTCAAAC
>JBOIGA010000285.1:0-3624 GCA_050741875.1 Burkholderiales bacterium | reverse complement strand
GGGCCAAGACGCGACTTGAAAAAGGCTCACTTACCCTCGGTCTCGTCACAGCGCATCCGCACCCAACGCTTAATGATGTAGTGCTCAAGCAGTCGCCATCTGCCGGAGAAGTGGTGGTGGCTGGAACTGCTGTCCATTTGGAAGTTGCGCGGCGAACGACCGAACCTGATGAGTAGCAGATTGAAAATCGGAGAAGTCAACTTTCGACGAAGACAAAGCATCCTTTTTGTTAAATCAATCAAAGGAGGTTACTACCATGGCAAAGAAAGCATTTTGTGTCGGCATCAACGATTATCCTTACGACGGCAGCGATTTGAACGGTTGCGTCAACGACGCCAAAGCGTGGGCGAAGTTGCTCATCGATCATTTCGATTTTCCGTCTTCCGACGTGCAGTTGATCAGCGACGCTGAAGCGACCAAGTCGCAAATGGTGTCCGGCCTCAAGAAACTCCTCAATGGAGCGAAAGCCGGCGACGTTCTCGTATTCACCAACTCTTCGCATGGCACTTACCTTGCGGATACGAGCGGTGACGAGCCGAATTACGATGAAGCGCTGTGCCCTTACGACTGCGCCGACAATCTTCTGACCGACGACGAGTTGCGTGATTTGTTTTCGGGTATCGCGAGTGGCGTGAACCTCACGATCATTTCGGACTCGTGCCATTCGGGGACGGTGACTCGCGCGGCGATCAGTGAAATCGTTCCGGGAATGCGCACTCCGGACGACCGCCGAGTGCGTTTCTTGAGCCCCGCGCTGATCGGAAGAAGCGTGCTCGAAAATCCCTGGCGCGCACAGCCCAAAGGCAAAACGAAGTTCCCGCAATCGAAAATGAAAGAGGTGCTGCTCTCCGGCTGTACCGACAAGGAATATTCCTACGATGCCTTGATCGGCGGCAAGTATCACGGCGCGATGACGTACTACGCTTTAAGCGCAATCAGCGAAGCGAACTACGAAATCACCTGGGCGCAGCTCAAATCGCAAGTGAACGCCTTGCTCGACGACGCCGGCTACCCGCAGCATCCGCAGCTCGAGGGAAACACTAAAAACAAACGCCGGCGAATTTTCAGCTGAGGCGGTCATGCGCGGAAACTAAGTTTCAGATCGGCATCGGCTTACGAGGAGAACGAGATGCCCGCCCCTTTCAAGCAAGTCACCAGAGACCAGTTCGCGGTGCTGTTGGAAAAGTTTGATTTCACGCGCAGGATTACTGCAGTGCATATGCACCACACGTGGCGTCCGAACCACGGCAACTACGACAAAAGCGATGGCCATAAAACGATACTCGGGATGTATCGCTACCACACGCAGGAAAAAAAGTGGCAGGACATCGCGCAGCACATCACCATTGCGCCGGACGGCACGATCTGGCTCGGCCGAAGCTGGAACTGGCCCCCGGTCAGCGCGGCGGGACACAATGGCAACACCGAAACGGGTCCATTCATGTTCGAGATCATTGGCGATTTCGATCAGGGGTGCGACCCGTTCGCGGGGGAGCAGCGCAAAACCACGCTAGAAGTGGTTGCGCGAGTACAAAAAAAATTCAAGCTCGTTCCGGAGACGCTCAAATTTCACAACTCGATGGCACGGAAATCGTGTCCTGGAACGGCGATCAATCACGATGCAGTTCTCGATGCGGTGCGCGAGCTGCATGAAAAGCTCGCTCGGTCCGCGGCGGCGACGCGTGGCGCGAAACGACCTAGCCGGGAAAAGCTCGATCCCACGGTGAAAGAAGTGCTCGATAATTTGCCCCGGAACATCCCGCGGAGCTTCGAACCGGCCGATGCGGAACCAACGTAGCACGGGTGAAATGGGGAAGATGTTCTTGAAGCTATAGAGCGGATCAGGCGGATTCTGCATGAGTGACGTTTTTATCAGCTATGCGAGCGCCAATAGCGATCGGGCCGAAGCGGTCGCGGACATCCTTGCCGAGCAGGGCTGGTCGGTCGTTAAGGTCGCAGCAGGAAGTCATGGATAAGTACGACAGCAAGGATAATCATCGACTCGATGGGCAGATGACACGATAAATGTTTCCTTGATGGAATCTACTCGCTTGCACCTTATCTGCACAACCGCTCTGTTCCAAGCTTGCGCGATCTGCTGGAGCCCGCCGACAAGCGCCTGAAAGTTTTTTAACGCGCTGTCTACGATCCGAAAAAAATGGGATTCGTCACAAGGCGAGGAAGCAATGCGAGTCGGAAACAAATACGACGTCAACGACAAGGGCAACAGCAATCAGGGACGCGAGTACGGCAGGAGCCTTTCCGAGACCGAGAAAGACGCGCTGGTGGAATACTTGAAAACGCTTTAGTCAGCGAGGAGGAGTGCTGGCGAATAAACGAAAGCGGTGAATGGCGACTCATGTTTTTGTCGTGATGCCGTTCGGCGTCAAGGAAGGCATAGACTTCAACCGGGTCTACACCGACTTTATTCATCCCGCGCTGGAGGAGGCGGGATTTGAAGTATTTCGCGCCGACGAGTCGCGCGAGGCCGGCAACATTCGCACCGACATGTTTCAGGAGCTGCTGCTCGCCGATCTCGTGGTCGCGGATCTGTCCATTGACAACCCGAATGCGTGGTGCGAGCTCGGCGTACGTCACGCATTGCGCCGCCGCGGCGTGATCCAGATCAAATGCCGGCAGGGAATCCCGTTCGATGTCAGCACCGACCGCTCGCTTTCTTACCACTTGAAGGACGGAATGCCCGATCCGGAATTTGTCAGGTCTGACAAAAACGCCCTGGCGGCGATGGCGACGAACACCATGGCGTCGTGGCGCGGCAGACAGGTGAGCCCTGTTTATTTGCATTTGCCTGAGCTGGAAGAGCCTTGCTGGGACAAGTTCATCGAGCACAAGTCGAACGAATTCTGGGATACGTTTCGCGACTGGCAGAATCGTCTGGAAGCCGCCCGGCAGAAACGGCGGCCCGGCGACATCATGGTCCTTGCCGAGCAGGCGCCGACACGAGTGCTCGCGATGCACGCGTTTCGCCATACCGCTGAAAGCCTGATGGGACTCGGCCAGTTTGAGTTTGCGCTGGAACAGATCGAAAAGGCGCTCGCCCTCAAGCCCGATGATTTGCGAACCCAGCGCTGCAAGGGAACGCTGCTCGGACGATTGAAGCGATCGGCCGACGCCAGGGTGTGGCTGAAAGCGCTCGTCGAAAAATACCGCGATGACGCGGAGTCGTGGGCGTTGCTTGGGCGCGCGGAGAAGGAGGAATGGCTTACCCGGTGGCATCGCGCGGGCGCGAGTGTCGAACAGATGCGAGCCGACGCGCAAGATGAAGAGCAGCGCCTGCGTGAAGCAATCGAGCCTTATGTCGAGGGATTCCGCCGTGATCCGGCCCATTATTACTCTGGAATAAACGCGCTGACGTTGTTGCACCTGCTCAAACACCTGACCGGAGACGACGGCGAGGCGGGTCTGCGCGAGGCCGTGGAAGGCGGAGTCCGTTGGGCGGTGAACTGCGCGTTGGAAAAGGAGAAACGGACGCGTGAGAATGAAGACTACTACGCGCGCGCCACCTTGGCCGAACTCGAGGTTTTGGTGAGCGACGCCAAGACCGTGGAGAGAGCGTACAAACATGCGGCGGCGGCGGGAGAGTCGAATTGGTTTGCCTTGAAT
>JBOIGA010000284.1:0-3628 GCA_050741875.1 Burkholderiales bacterium | reverse complement strand
AGAGCGGGCGGCCGCACTCGCGATGCTGGACGTCATGCCGGGCAAGCAGCCGAAGACTCTCGGCGCCGACAAAGCCTACGACACGCAGGACTTCATCGCGAACTGCCGGGAGCGCAACGTCACCCCGTTTCGCAGCGTTTACGACGTCGCCAAGAACGTCATAGTCGGGACACGCGTTGGCGATGGCCGAACGGGAGTTCCTTTGCGGCATTGGTATGTGCTCCCGCAAGTGAAACAGTGCCGTTGCAGCCACAATCGCCGCACGCAGATCCTTACTTTTTCCATACGCCTCGTTGTCCCGCACCTCCAAATATGCGACGTAGGACGAGACAACGTTCTCGTGAAAATAAGCTGCCAAGTCGTCAAACATGGATCGATGATTTGCCTGATGCGCGGCGAAGTGTAATCGACATTCGCCGGTAGATTCAATCTTTAAGCGCAACGCTTCATGCCGGTGACATTGCCAGGCAGTTCGTTAAGGTGCTGGTTTCGCGGACCACACCCAATCGAATTGGAGCTGGCGATGCCATATCAACATCTTAAACGAGAAGAGCGCTACGTCATTTATCACTTGGTCGTGTTTCGGATTGTCTTATCGGGAGATCGCAAGAAGGCTTGACCGGGCACCGAGTACCATCGCTCGGGAGATCAAACGTAACTCCGGCACGTTCAACTATTGGCATGAGCATGCCCAAGTGAAACGAAATGAGCGGGCAAGCGTCGCTCACCGGGGACGGCGAAGGCGCCCGCCATCGGTCTTCCGCTACGTCGAAGCGGGATTGCGTGAAGGATGGTCCCCCGAAATGATCAGCAGGCGTCTTCGCCGGGAATGTCCTCATCAAAAAGACTTGCGCGTCAGCCATGAGACGATCTATCAGTGGGTGTATCGGGATGCGCAAGAAGGCGGGGACACCTACCGCTGCCTTCGTCGCAGGCACTCTCGCCGCCGAAGGCAGCGCACGCGGCTTAAGGGCTTGAGCCGTATTCCGGACAGGATTGGGATTGAAGCGCGACCGGTGATCGTGAACTTGCGACGACGTTTCGGGGATTGGGAGAGCGATACTTTGCAAGGGGCATCACGGGGCGGCGGCCTTGCCACCCATGTCGAAAGGAAGAGCCGCTATCTGGTCGCAGCCAAGCTTCCAGACCGTACCTCCGAAACCTTTGTGCGTGAGAGCATTGAAGCCTTGAGGAAGATCCCTTTCAATTACCGAAAGACGATCACCGCCGACAATGGAGCCGAGTTCGCACGCTTCAAGTTCCTGGAAGAGCAATTGCACTTGAGAGTGTATTTCGCTCATCCCTATTCGGCGTGGGAACGGGGCACGAATGAAAACACGAATGGCCTGCTGCGAGAATACTTTCCGAAAGGCTGCGACTTCAAAATCATTCCTGACGAGACGATCAGGAAAATAGTTGCGAAATTAAACAATCGTCCGCGCAAATGCCTTAGTTTCCGAACGCCTCGCGAAGTCTTGTACAAATTGCCAGTCAGTGTTGCACTTGAATTTTGAATTCACCCGTCGTTCAAGGAACCAGGTCGACAGTCATGATCGGCTCTACGCCTAAGTTCGGCCGCGGCTTGTCGGACCGAAGTGAAGGCGAGAGCACTGCCCGAAACTATTGCTAGGCCACGCCATGATCTTCGCCATGCTTCCAAGGCTTAATCTTCGCGAGAGTCTTTGCGAGGGCATCCTTAGCTAAGGCCGCGTCATAGTCCATCTGCAAGCCAATCCAGAAACCTTCGGACATACCGAAAAACCGGGACAGGCGCAGGCCAGTGTCAGCGGTGACGCCACGGGTGCCCGCTACTATCTCCCCGATACGGCGCTGGGGAACACCGATCTCCTTGGCGAGGCGATATTGCGTAATGCCCATGGGCTTGAGGAACTCTTCCATGAGAATCTCGCCGGGATGGGGATATGGAACCTTGCGCATAGTCATGCTCGATTAGTGATAGTCAACGATCTCAACGTCTTTGGGTCCTTCAGTCGACCAGACAAAACAGACGCGAAACTGATCATTGATCCGAATGCTATGCTGGCCCGCGCGATCTCCGGCAAGCGCTTCCAATCTGTTTCCTGGTGGAACTCTAAGGTCCTGAAGTGTGGCTGCTCTATTGAGCATCGCAAGCTTGCGCATAGCGACTGTCTGGATGTTGATGAAGCGTTTGACGCGGTTGCCATTGAAGAGACTTTCGGTGTCGGCGCAGGCAAACGATATGATGGCCACGAGCGATACTACCGGCGCACGTTAGTATTGTAAAGCAGCTGTACGAATGCTGAGGGTCCGAGGGCCTGTTACGGCGACATCTAAAGCGGGCAGGCAAGTAAATCGTGTCTGAGCTGTCCCGGCTTTTCCGGACGGGTTAATTAAGCACCATTCCAATTTCGTTCCACTTCTTCGGGCGTTCGGTAGCCCAGAGTCTGATGAATCCGTTTGCGATTGTAAAAGAGCTCGATGTAATCGAAGATTGCCGCCCTCGCGTGTTCGCGCGAAACAAAGTCGCAGTGATGCACAAGTTCATTCTTCAGGTTTGAGAAGAAGCTCTCCGCCACCGCGTTGTCGTAAGCGCTCTTCTTTCCTCCCATGCTTGACCGCATGCCGCATTCCGTAAGGCGGCTGCGGTAAGCGCGAGCGCGGTAAATCACGCCCTGGTCGGTATGATGAATGAGCCCCTCTTGAGGGCGGCGATGAACGAGCGCCATCTCCAAGCATTGAGCGGTGAGCGTCTCATTGGGACGCTCAGCCATTGCCCAACCCACGATGCGGCGGGAGAAGAGATCCAGGAGGATCGCCAGATGCAGGAAGCCCGCCCGGGTGCGGATGAAGGTCATATCGCCCACCCAGGCTCGATCGGGCGAATGAGTCTTGAACTGCCGCTTAAGAAGATCAGGCGAAGCCTGCGGCGTGTGATGGTGCTCGACCATCACCCGGAAGCGGCGCTTGCGCTTGGCTTCGATCCCGGCTTCGCGTCGAAGCTGCGCCACCCGATGCCTGCCGCACACGATGCCCTGATCGGCCAAGACGTGCCAGGTCTTGAGTGCGCCGTAGGCTTCGCGATTCTCGGCATGCAGCTAAAATCGCAGTGAGCAAACGCTCATCGGCTTCCCTGCGAGCACTTGGCCCGCGCTCTTTCCAATCATAGAAACCACTGCGCGACACATTGAGCGTGCGGCACCTTGGCGCCACACGGAACTGCGCTTGATGACCTCCAATGAAGCCGTACTTCAGGTGAGTTCCTTGGCAAAGTACGCTGCGGCTTTTTTTAGGATGTCGCGCTCCTCGGTGACGCGCTTGAGCTCGCGCTTCAAGCGTTCGATCTCGCTTCGTTCCGAGAGCGGCTTCTGGCCCGGACCACGAAAGGCGAGGGTTTCACCCTGCTTCGTAAGTTGCGCCTGCCACTTGTAGAGTTGGTTGCGGCCGACGCCTAGTTCTAGCGCGAGCTGCGAAGCAGGCTTCTGCCCGAGCTCCAACAATCGTACTGCCTCAGCTTGAATTCCTTCGTGAACCGAGCACGTTTGCGCTCGGGATTGACCTTCTCAACAGGCTTTGCCATTCGACACCTCCGCAAGTATTGTCTACTTTCAAAAGTGTCCGGAAAACCCGGGTTAGCTCAGTCTGACCC
>JBOIGA010000283.1:0-3632 GCA_050741875.1 Burkholderiales bacterium | reverse complement strand
ACCCAGCCGCATGCAGCCGCTCTGCGAATTTCTCCTCGGCATCCTGTGCCCTCCGCCTCGCCGAACCTTCGGTTTCGGTCAAAGCCTTGAGTCCCTGTTGTGCCGCAGCCACCGCAGCGCCAGCCGTTGAGTCAGCCTCTCGTGCGCCCGTCAGCGCCCGTTCGAGTATCCCTAGCGTATCGGCGATCGTCGCTATCGATGAGGCGAGGGCCCCTGTGGCGCGTAGGTTTTTTGGGATGTCGGCTTCAAGTTCCTGAACCGTCGCTTCGGCGCGAACGCGCTCCTCAGTCGCCTGGGTTTTTCTCTTCTCCAGTTTGTCGAAATGGCCGTTCAGGGCTACCTCTCTCTTTTCCGCCTCTTCAATATTTTTCGCGAGCTTGTCGATTGAATCCTTTGCACGCTGTGCCAGCTCAACCTGTTTTTCTGCTGCGCGGAGTTGACGTTGCAACTCTGTGGCGGACACCTTCTCCATCTCCCCTAGCTGCTCGAGGGAGTTCGCAATTTTCTGGACCAAGATAGAGGCGTCGCGTTCTTCAAGGCGTACCGCCCCTTGAGCCGCATCTAGCTCGCTTTGCAAGCGCTTCACGTCCTCCCTCGCCGTTTCTATCTCTTCGTCGATCGGGATCTCGGTGCGGCTGCATGCCGGAGCGGGATGGCGCGTTGATCCGCAGACAGGACATGGTTTGCCAATTTCAAGCTCCTTAGCTAAGCGGGCAGCCTGGCCTTTTACCCATTTGGTCATCAGCGTCTTAAGTTCTTTCTCTCCTTGATTGAGACTGATTTGCACATTGTCACGTGTCTTTCTCACTGCGGTTAACTCGTTGTCGGCTTTACCCTTGTCGCGACGCCATTTCGCTAGGTCCTCCGCGACCTTGTGAGCAATCCGGAATCTCTTCGCGTCAGACTGATGAGAACGAAGCTCTGCCGCCGTCGTCTTGGCGCTTTCAAGCTGCTTGTGGGTGGTCTTGAGATCCCGCCTGTGCTCATCCAGAGCAGACTTGACATCGTCATATTCCAGGCTGACAGCATCGAACCGCTTTTTCGCTTCGACAAGCTCAGTTCGGACCGCGTCCAGGCGAGAGACCTTGGCCTGCAAACCTTTTAGACGTTCGAGTTCGCTCCGGGCGGCGCCGCGCTCAGGCTCGCGTATTGTCTCGTGCTGAAGTGCGACCTCTGATGAATGCTTATTTTTTTCTGCCGCTGCGAGATCAATTGCAGCCTGTTTCCGTTTTTGCGTGGCGGAGGCGAGCTCGCCCCTGCGCTCGCGAACAATTTGTTCGGCGTCGCGCAGGTCGGCTGCCTTACGGGCGGAATCGAGCGAGGACCTTCTTGCAGCATTGCTCTCGCGCTCGGTCTCCAAATTTGCCGAGGCTTGCGCAGCGGCGTCGAGTTCGGCAAATCGAAGTGCCTGCTCGCGGGCCTTGTTCAGTCGATCCTGAGTGACTTTTTCCTGAGAGGTGAGTTCCCGTTGGCGGCGCTGCGCCTCGGTCTGCCTAGAAATAAGCGACGCACGTTGGACTTGAAGTTCGGCGAGCGAGGCGGTCGCGGTCTGTTCGAGGATGCCATGCTCCATTGTGCGCAGCGTGTTGACCTCATTTTCGATCTCGCTCGCACGTGCTTTGAGCGCTTCTTCAATTCGTCGGTAGAAGCCGGTTTGGAAAAGCGTTTCCAGGATACGCTGGCGCTCGGTGGAGCCGGCTAAGAGAAATTCCTGGAAACGCCCCTGCGGAAGCATAACCACCTGCCGGAACTCTTCGACTCGAAATCCGAGTAGCCGTTCGACCTCCTCCGTTACCTCGGACCATTTTGCGCGGAGGACATCGCCTTCCGCCGCGCCGTTGTCTAGCCCCGTACGGCGCCACAGCGTCGCTCGGGGCGGTTGCGTAGTAGTCCCGGTACCCTTGAATTTGGGTCGCTCCTGCTCCGGACTGCGTTCGATGCGATAGATTTCATCTCCAATCGAAAAGTCGAAGACGACCATGAGCGGAAGCTCAGGAGGCGCAAAATGACTTCGCATGTCGCGAACGTCGCGTATCCCTGCGGAAGTCTGACCATAGAGAGCAAAGCAGATCGCGTCGAGTATCGTTGACTTGCCCGATCCGATCGGACCATGAATAAGAAAAAGCGTCCGCCCTTTGAGTTCACGAAAATCGATGACCTGTTGGCCAGCGTACGGGCCGAACGCCTGGATGAGGAGTCGGATTGGTTTCACGTGCCAGACTCTCGATCCCGGCGCCTAAGGCCCTCGGCAACTTCCACGAAGATCTTGGCCTCGTCTGGCGAAAGCTGATCGCCTGTAGCGTGCGCGAAAAACGTGCTGAAGAGGTCGAGATCGCTTAAGCGTCTCTGCTCGGCGGCAGTGCTGCTGGTGCTTGCCTCCGGCAGTCGTTCCGGGCGTTCGATGTGCAGCGCGTTCGGATATACGGTCTGCAGACGCGCCATCGCGTCGAGCACGGGACCTTTGTCGAGCAACATGACCTGAAGGTAGTCATCGCGGTCCGCTTCAGACGGAGCAGCGCCGAGAAGCTCCTGCAGCGTTCCCTTGATCGCGCGCACGTCGCGTCGAGGTGTAAGGTGAACGCGCTCTACTTTACAGATACCGGTTCCGTCCATCTCCACGAGGTTCACGGATTTGACGTGGGAAGCCTCGCTGAAACTGTACTTCAGAAGCGAACCCGGATACTGGATCCGGCCGTTTACCATCGCTTGCGGGCGGTGTAAGTGGCCCAGTGCGACATAGCTGAATCCCTCGAAGCAGGCAACGTCAACGGCTCCTGAGCCACCAACCGTCAGGGCGCGCTCTGAATCGCAGCCTTCCCCACCGGCAACGAACGCGTGAGCCAAAACGACCGAACGTTCGCCGGCCGGGTGGCTTGCCTTGACTCGTTCGACCAACGCGTACATCAGACGATTATGATCGGTCAGATCCTCGCGACCGAGACAGTTTCTGCCGACCGCTGGTTCGGCGTAAGGCAGTCCATAAACGTGTACGGGGCCATCGGCATCATTCCGAATGGCGTGAAGCGGATCTGCGGACAGCGGTCCGGCCACGTGAAGGCCATGCGCGGCCAGCAACCTTGCGCCGAAACCGAGTCTGTCGGGACTGTCGTGATTACCGGCGATTAATACGACAGGAACCCGCAGTCCGATAACGATCCGAGAGAGAATGTCGTCCAATAGACGTACGGCGTCAGCAGGTGGTACGGCGCGATCGTAGATATCGCCAGATACCAGCACCACATCAGGCCTAGCGTCGCGGACTAGAGCAATGAACTGGTCGAGTACATGCGCCTGATCCTCGACCAAGTTGATGTTAAAGAAATGGCGGCCGATGTGCCAATCTGCGGTGTGGATGAGACGCATATTCGTGGGTCAAAGATTTAGTTCTGCGCTCCTAATGTTTCGAAGCGAAGTCGAGCAATGTCTAGCAGAGTTTTTCCAACGCCGGTGATTGGGATCCCTTCTTGAACAATTCTTCCAGCG
Source organism: Burkholderiales bacterium (assembly GCA_050741875.1). GTDB lineage: Bacteria > Pseudomonadota > Gammaproteobacteria > Burkholderiales > JBOIGA01 > JBOIGA01. The sequence continues at coordinate 149 of JBOIGA010000283.1, read as the reverse complement.
TCGCAGCGATCAAAGCGTATTCTTCCCGGTCACTCCCTCCAAGAAACCAGAATGTTGAGCTTGTCGACGATGGGATCGAGCGTTGCGCCGAGAGTGGACGTGAGCTTGAACCTGCGCGCGATGTAGCCGTCGGCGAGGCAACTTCACCG
>JBOIGA010000282.1:0-3654 GCA_050741875.1 Burkholderiales bacterium | reverse complement strand
AAGGAGGTGGGGTCCCCGGTCCCCCTTTTTTGAGGCGAGTATATATATGACAAACGCAGAGGGTGTAGGGGTAGGTTCACCGGCGACAGGCCGGTATATCGAGCAGCGGGCGGTTACTTAGCCCGCTTCGCTGGTTTCTTCTTGGGTTTTGGTGTGAACGGGGCCGGGGGCGTGTTCAGTAGCCGCCGCAATACTTCGTTCTCGCTGGGCATCCGTTCACGTTTCTTTGCGTCTGCGGTCATGGTGGGAGTCTAGGCCGTGGATGAACTCAAATCAACGCGACTTGGCTCTAATCTTAGCGAGCGCCAACAGGCTGGTTTCGAGAAACTCGTGCTTCTCGACGCGTCGAAGCTCCTCGACTGGGATAAGCTTTTCCAAGAGGCGGCCCTTCACGAAGAGGTGAGGCTTATGAAGGCCAAACCAAAAGAGCAAAACGGTTTGGTAGTCGCTGATTTGTTCCCCAAGTGACTTGAGGCCCTCTATAACAAAAAACATGAACCCTTCAGATAGAGCTGGATTGAATTCAAGAATGCCACCCGGATCGCGGTTGGCATGCTTGAAAAACATCATTGGCCTCTTAATCATATTCATCGCTTCTTCGAGGTGTTCTGGCTAACCGCTGGCTTCAACCGCTTTGATCCCGCTCGACCCATTGCTTCCCGCGCCCGAGAGCACGATGCAAATCGCTTTCTCGCGCAGGTTCTCGGCGAGCGAGCGGAAAAAGAAATCGATGGGCAAGCGCAGCCCTCGCCTCTGGATCGGTTTGGTCAAGCGCAATTCGCCGTCAATTGCCGAAAGGTCGGCGTCGGCGGGATCACATAGACATGATTGGGCTCGACCCGCATCCTGTCGCGCGCCTCGACCAAAGGCATGCCGGTGTGTCTGGCGAGCAGTTCGTGGGTATGGCTTTTATGGGAAGGATCGAGGTGCTGGACGAGGACGAATGCCGCGCCGGTGTCCGAAGGCGTCGCATCGAAGAATCTCTTGAAAGCGTCAAGTCCTCCGGCCGAAGCGCCGATTCCAACGATCGGGAAGTGAGTCTTTTCGCGCGGCTCGCGCTTCGGCGTCAGAGTCTTCGCGGCAGACCTCCCGGTAGCGGACCCGCTGACGGATTTTTTTGCCATGCTCCTCCGGTGTCGCAAATACAATAATATACCGGTGAAAAGCGGCTGACCTACCGTAATGACCAGACTCCTCGCTTTGCTTCTCCTCGCGTCCATTTGCGCCGCGGCCGCGCTGGCTTTCGATGCGCGGACGGGAAAATATCTGCCCGCGGTGGGCGAGATCGCCGTCGCCTTCACGCCCGGCGACGAAGCCGATGATCTCGTTACCGGCGCGATCGCCAACGCCAAAGAACAAGTTCTCGTGCAGGCTTTCAGCTTCACCCATCGTGACATCGCCAACGCGCTCATTCGCGCGCAGCGCCGCGGCGTCGAAGTCGTCGTTATTGCCGACCCCGAGCAGGACGACAAGATCGAGACGAGCTTGATCAGCGATCTCGTTGCCGCCAAAATCCCGGTCCTCATGGACCACGAGCACGTCTCGGCGCACAACAAAATCGTCGTCATCGACGCCGGCGATCCCGAATGCGCGGTCGTGACCGGCAGCTATAATTTCACTCACGCCGCGCAATTCAAAAACGCCGAAAACCTGCTCGTGCTCAAGAGTAATCCGCAGGTGTGTGAGGCTTACGACAAGAACTGGAAGAGGCACCGGGCGCATTCGAGAACCTACCGCCCCGGCAGGCGCTTCTAGCTTCCAATTAGATTGAACCCTTGCGGGCAAAACGATTCCAACTCCGTCCGGATTTCCGGTACCATAGGGCTCAAGAAAAAAGCCCCTAAAAATTCAAAGGAAAAGCGCTATGTGGAACGGCCTGTTTGATCTACCGTGGTGGGGTTATATCGTCGTCGTGCTCGTTCTGACGCACATTACGATAGCTTCAGTGACCATTTTTTTACATCGTTGCCAAGCTCACCGCGCGCTCGAGTTGCACCCCGCCGTGAGCCACTTTTTCCGCTTCTGGCTTTGGCTGACGACCGGGATGGTCACCAAAGCATGGGCCGCGATCCACCGCAAACATCACGCCAAAGTCGAGACGCCCGACGATCCTCACAGCCCGCAAGTCGTCGGGTTGCGCAAAGTGCTTTTCGAGGGCACCGAGCTCTACAAAGAGGAAGCGAAAAACCGCGAGACGCTCGACAAGTACGGACACGGCACGCCTAACGATTGGCTCGAACATAAGCTTTACTCGCGCCACACCATACTCGGAGTGACGCTGATGTTTTTCATCGATGTGATTCTGTTCGGCACGATCGGAATCTCGATGTGGGCGGTGCAGATGGTATGGATTCCTTTTTTCGCCGCCGGGGTCATCAATGGCGTCGGCCACCATTCGGGCTATCGCAATTTTCATATAGACAACGACGCCAGCGCCAACATCGTTCCCTGGGGAATCGTCATCGGCGGAGAGGAACTGCACAACAATCATCACGCCTATGCGTCTTCGGCCAAGTTTTCCAACCGCTGGTATGAACTGGATCTCGGCTGGCTCTACATTCGAGTTCTCCAGGCGTTCGGCTTGGCCAAAGTCAAGAAGGTCGCGCCCAAGCTCAAAGTCAATCGCGCAAAAACGCAGTGCGACGCCGAAACGCTGCAAGCCATCCTCACTCATCGCTACGCGGTCTTGGCGAAGTTCGCCAAGACCGTGAGATCGACGTGTCACGACGAAATCGTCCGGATGCGCCGTCGCGCGGGACCCGCGCTTTACGATGTCGCAACGATACGCGCGGTCAAGCGCTGGCTCCACCGCGACGTCGCCGAGCTCAAAGTGCAGGAGCGCGCCAAGTTCAATGAAATTCTGAGCGCAAGCAAAGTGCTCAGCACGGTCTACACGATGCGTCAGGAGTTGGTGGCGATCTGGGGCCGCCGCAGTGAGACTGGCGAACAGCTCGTGCGGCAACTCGAAGACTGGTGCCGTCGCGCCGAAGCGAGCGGTATCATTTCCCTGCAGGAGTTTTCGCGGCGACTGCGCTGCTACGCGTGACTTCAGGACTGAGTGCTTAGGACTGAGGACTCAGTTAAAAGCCGATCGAGAACGCGCGCAATGCAGGATTTTTAGCGAATGATCTGAACGTCGAGGGCTTCTACTCGGTCCCGCGCTCTCAATCCTATTGAAGCTTGCATAAATGGCCTACGGCTCGGCACTGAGGACATGTCATTACGGCGCGGGCCTGCCACGACAGGAAGTAAGCCGGGGCCGGAATCCAGCGGCAGCATTGAAAAGCCACTGGGTCGCGGCTTTCGCCGGGACGACGAAACTGTGTTAGTCGTTTCTGCAACACTCTGTAAGTTCTTTTAACTCAGTCCTGAGCGCCCAGTCCTGAGTCCTTCTTTGCGTTTGTCCGGCGCGCTTTAAACTCGACGATTCCCGGCATGATCGAAAGAACGATGATGCCGATAATGACGAGTCCGTAGTTGTCCTTCACGATCGGCAGGTTGCCGAAGAAGTAGCCCAGGTAGGTGAGCGAGCCCACCCACAGAATCCCGCCGAAGATATCGAAGCCGAGAAAACGTGGATAGAACATCGTTCCGACCCCGGCAACGAAAGGCGTGAACGTGCGGACGATCGGAACGAAGCGCGCGATGATGATG
>JBOIGA010000281.1:0-3684 GCA_050741875.1 Burkholderiales bacterium | reverse complement strand
CGCCTACACCGCGGATCTATGTGCAAGCTTCAATGCCGACACGTGGATTACGGTGAAGCGCACCCCCAAGGCCGACGGCGAGGGCTTTGACGAACACTACCAGGTCTTCAAGCGGCTGATGATCGGGGCGCACAAGCTGTGAAGCCGCAGATACTGCGGGAAAATGTCCGCGTGCGGCCCAGTGAGATTGTCATCAATTAGAGGTGCAATATGCGGAATTGAAAAGTTTCGGAAAGCCGGACGAGGTTCGGGAATTCCCAAACGGGCGAGTGGAGCTCGTCAAGGTCGGCGGCGCAACCGTCGGTCGCGCTGTCTTCGAGCCTGGCTGGAAATGGTCAACGTCGGTTCAGCCCATTGCCAAGACGAAAAGCTGTGAGGCGCCTCACTTCCAGTATCACGTTTTGGGCGTGCTAAAGATCCTGATGGACGACGGGACGCAGATCGAATGTAAACCTGGCGATGTTTCGCTCCTTCCCTCAGGTCACGATGCCTAGGTCGTCGGAGATGAGCCAGCAGTCGTCGTAGATTTTCAGGGGATGATCGACTACGCGAAGTCTCTCTAGCTGGGTCTTGCTCGGCCTCTGCGGCACGACCGGTCGGGCGGATAGGTAGCAGTTTCCGTACTGTTCTCATTGCACGTTCCGGAGCATCGCTCTTTATTCAAATCGCATTCAATGCCGACACGGAGCCGGTGAGCGTAGGTGCCGTTATGATCCGCGCCGGAACCGTCCCGGCGTAACGCTCATCTCGCGCTTGAACGCCCGCGTGAACGTTGCCTCGGATTCGTATCCCACTTCGTCCGCGATCTGCGCAATACTCCTTCGGCTTTCGCGCAGCCACTGTGCACCAACCTGCATGCGCCAAGCAGTGAGATAAGACATCGGCGGCACGCCGATCAGCGCGGTAAAGCGCTGGGCGAATGCTGAACGCGATAGAAGCGCTTCGGCGGCAAGTTCATCCGTCGTCCACGGATGCGCGAGACGCGCGTGCATCAGCGCCAGCGCGCGGCCGACCGCCGGATCGCGCAGCCCTGCGAGCCAGCCCTGTCGCTCCTGGGGCAACCCAGCCACGTACTCGCGCACCGCTTCGACGAATAGCAGTTCGGAGAGCTTGGCCAGCACCGTCTCCGATCCGGCGCGGCCGGCGGCTACTTCCTGAGCGGCGTAACGGAATGACGCAGCGATCCAGCCAGCTCCAGGCCGACCGTTCAGATCGAGGGTGAGCACGTCCGGCAGCGCGTCGAGCAGCGGATGGGTGCGCACCTCGCTGCCGACGAAGCCGCAGACGATGCGCGTGGCTGCGCCGCCGCCGCCGTAGTCGATGTGCGCCAGCGCGCCCTCGCGCTGCATCTGCATCAGGTGGTCGGCGCTGACCGCTGGCAGGGCCACGTCGCTTGCCAACTTGTGCGCGTCGTTGCGCGGCAGCAGCACCATGGCGCCTGCCGGCACCTCGACCGGAGCGGCGCCATCGAGTTGCACCAGCATCCGACCATCGATCACATAGTGAAAGGCGATGATACTCGCGGGCTCGCGCATCGCGGGCCGACAGTCTTCGGGGCCGACACGCGCAGCGACGCACCACGGTTCGGTGAACGCTGCGTCGAGGAAGACGCCGCCGGTCAGACGAATCACTCGAAGAACGTCGGACAGTGCATCCACAGGCTCATCACTCCCATGTGTGTCGGCGGACCGGACAAAAGGCGCGGCGGATCGGCCATTCCGCCCATGATCGCGGCTTTCTAAAGTTACGACTACGCGTCCGGTCGAGCCGGATGACATGCATTCTAACTTTCAGGAGATTCGACGATGAAGATGATTGATGCCGCCGGCCATGCGGTTTCCGGGGCAAATGCGGACGGACTTGCCGCCTTCGAGCAGGGAGCACATGAGCTGCGCTGTTTCATCGGTGACCCGGTGGCCAGCGTCGACAGCGCGCTCGATACGAGCCCGCAGATGGTGATGGCGCATGCGCTGAAGGCGTACCTTCATCTACTCGGCACCGAGCCCGCCGGACTGCCAGTGGCGCGCGAGTATTACGAGGCGGCGATCAAGCTACCGGCCAACGATCGCGAACGTCAGCACCTGGAGGCAATTCGCCTGCTGACCGATGGCCGCTGGCGCGATGCTGGGCGCACCCTCGAGGACCTGAGCGTCGTCTATCCGCGCGACGCGCTCGCGTTGCAAGCCGGGCATCAGATTGACTTCTTCACCGGCGATTCTCGCATGCTCCGCGACCGCATCGCACGCGCACTGCCGACGTGGAGCAAAGGCCTGCCCGGATATCACGCCGTGCTCGGTATGTACGCATTTGGACTGGAAGAGACCGGCGACTACGCGCAGGCCGAAAAGCAGGGCCGCGCGAGCGTCGAGCTGGAACGGCGTGACGGCTGGGGTCAGCACGCGGTGGCGCACGTGATGGAAATGCAAAACCGCCTGCACGACGGCATCGCGTGGATGCGCGCCGATCCCGACGCCTGGTCGCACGAGAGCTTCTTCGCCGTTCACAACTGGTGGCATTTGGCGCTATATCACCTTGAGGTGTGCGAGATCGACGAAGTGCTGCGCCTGTTCGACGGGCCGATCTATGGGCCGAGAGACGGCAAGCGCTCGACGGTCATTCTCGAAATGGTCGACGCGTCGGCGCTGTTGTGGCGGATGCACCTCCGCGGCGTCGACGTCGGCAACCGCTGGGACGCGCTGGCGGACAATTGGGCGCCGTTCGCCACCGAGGCCAACTACGCGTTCAACGACCTGCACGCGATGATGGCGTTCGTCGGCAGCCATCGAATCAAGCTGCAGCAGGCGGTATTCGAAGCGCAGCGCGCGGCGATGGAAGGCAGCGGTGACAACGTCGCGTTCACACGCGAGGTCGGTCACGCAGCGACGCGCGCGATCAAAGCTTTCGGCGACGGGAGTTACGCGGAAACGGTGGGATTACTGCGGCCGATCCGCAGTTACGCGCACCGCTTCGGCGGCAGCCACGCGCAGCGCGATGTACTCGATCTCACGCTGATCGAGGCGGCGTTCCGCTCCGGCGACCAAACGCTCGCCGCAGCGCTGGCTGTCGAGCGCATCACGATGAGACCGCACAGTCCGCTCGCACGCCTGTTCGTGGCACGCGGCAGGGATCTGGCGCAAGCGGCGTAATGCGGCCACCTCGGCGCGTGTCCCGCATCAGGTCGAGTTGGCTCGCGCCGCGTTTTTTGACTAAAGCAAGGGGAGTGTTTCGAGTTATCGAAGCACGAGTGCAGCGGGGCGACTCTCTTTAGGAAGGGCCTTTAGGTGAGCCGGAGCCAAAAGGCCCTTCCGCCGCCGGGCGGCTCCCTGCGCTTAAGCAAGATTCGCAGGACAAGCCCAGAGAAAGCGATGGCGATCGCGAAATGTCATTGTTAGTTTTCAATTGTGATTGGCTCAATCGCATCCGCCAGTGGAAAGTCAAAAACCCTGGAGTAGAAGTAAAGCTCCGCCTTGATCGCGCGCTTGATGTTCTCGGCGCGGCGAAAGCCGTGCTGTTCTCCCTCGAAAGCGATGTAAGCGCACGGCAAACCCTTCTCACGCGCCGCGTTGAACATGCTCTCTGCCTGATTGGGCGGAACTCTCTTGAGGGGAAGACGCATCCGCGAGACGCATAAACTCGAAAGGCGGGCGGTATCACTCGCGCTTGACTTCCATGCAGCAATTCATG
>JBOIGA010000280.1:0-3688 GCA_050741875.1 Burkholderiales bacterium | reverse complement strand
TTTTAACGTCAGGCCGCGCTGGGAGTTCGAGCACCTCTAGAGAGACTATTCTTCGTGCTCGCCGATTTTTCCTTCCGATCGCAGCAAGAGATTTCGGATGTTGCTTGCGTGCCGAACGATGAGGAGCGCGGACATGAGCAAGACCGTAACCGTCGTCACGCTCATCCCGCTTATAATCGCCGAGACCAATGGGGCGCAAAGCGCGGAAGCGAGCGCGGCTGCGGAGGAGATTCGCAAGACTAGCGCGACGAGCACCCAGACAAGCAGCGCGGTTACACCAAGCAAAGGTTCAAGCGCGAGCCAGGCGCCGAACGAAGTCGCGACTCCCTTGCCGCCGCGAAAGCGCAGGAACAAAGGGAACAGATGGCCGAGCATCGCCGCAATCGCGGCGCCTGAGACAATCGCATCGGGAGCGTGCAGGTGTTGCGCGAGCCAAACCGCGACGAAGCCTTTGGCGCCGTCCAAGAGCAAGGTGAAGAGGGCCGCCAACTTGTTGCCGCTGCGCAAGACGTTCGTCGCTCCGGGATTCTTCGAGCCGTATTCGCGCGGGTCGGGCAAAGCGAAGACGCGGCTTATGACAACGGCAAACGGGATCGACCCGAGTGCGTAGGCGAAGATGACGAGTAAGACGTTGGCCATGCGTTGCTTGGCGGAACCGCTTAGAATGCTTTGCAGCGAATTTTATGTCCCCTCAATATGGATGTCATTTTCATCCGCGAATTTCGTTTCGACACCCTGATCGGAATTTACGATTGGGAAAAGAAAGTTCCGCAGAGGATCGAGCTTAACATCGAGATCGGTCTCGCCAACGGCAAAGCAGCGGCAAGCAACGATATCGACGATACGATCGACTACGGCCGTGTCATTTCGCGCATCCGCGAAACGTGTAAGGCGCGGCATTTTCCTCTGCTCGAAGCGCTTGCCGAGCATCTCGCGCGGCTTATCCTCGATGAGTTCCACGCAGCGAGCGTGAAACTAAGTGTCGCCAAGCTCGCACTGTTTCCCGGCGTCAAGCAGGTCGGGGTCACGATCGAGAGAACCGGTGAACAGTGATCAGCAGTAATCTTCGCCTTCTTCCTGTTCACGATTCACCGTTCACTCGGCATCATCCTCTCGGGTGATGCTCGGCATGAATCCGCTTCAAGCGTTCGCGCGCAACGTGGGTGTAGATCTGGGTGGTTGAAATGTCGGCGTGGCCGAGCAGAAGTTGCACCACTCGCAAGTCGGCGCCGTGGTTGATCAAGTGCGTGGCGAACGCATGTCTAAGAACATGCGGTGAAGGCAGTTGGGCAATCGCGGCTCTCGCGGCGTGACGTTTGAGCAGATGCCAAAAAGCCTGGCGCGTCATTGCCTTGCCTCGCGCAGTCACGAAGAGCGCATCGCCCAGCTTCCTTCCGAGGAGCGCCGGGCGCGCGCCTTTAAGGTAGCGGGAGATCCAGGCGAGCGCTTCTTCGCCGAGCGGCACCAGCCGTTCCTTGCCGCCCTTGCCGATGACCCGCACAACTCCCATATCGAGCGAGAGCTGCGGCAACTTCAACGTGACGAGTTCCGATACGCGCAAACCGGTCGCGTACAAAGTCTCCAGCATGGTGCGATCGCGTAGCCCGAGAGGTTCTTCGCAGTCGGGTGTTGCCAGCAAGCGTTCGACTTCGGCTTCCGACAGACTCTTCGGAAGCGCACGCGGGAGTTTGGGTGAATCAATTCGCGCTGTCGGATCGGCGGCGATCAGGCTTTGCCGAAGCAAGAAGTGGAAAAAACGCTTCAAGCTCGACAGCCGCCTCGAAACGCTTTGCGGTCTGGCGCGCATGTTGAGCGGAGACGCCAGGAATGCGGCGATATCGGCGTGGCCGGTTTGCGCGAGGCGTTTTTCAGGAAGCCAATTTGCAAACTGCGTCAGATCGCGCCGGTAGCTTTCGAGAGTGTTGCGAGCGAGTCCGTCCTCAAGCCATAAAGCGTCGCAGAACGCGTCTACAAGCGCCTCATCGCCCCGATTCATGAGTGAGCAGCCAGCGCTTGATGGCAAGAGCGTCGTCGCCCCGGCTATTCATGAACCCCCCTAATCCTTGTTTGGCCACGACGCGATGGCAGGGAATCACGATCGGAAGGGAATTGGCGCCACACGCCTGGCCGACCGCGCGCGGCGACGAGTAGACTTGTTTCGCCAACTCGAAATAAGTTAGCGTGCCACCGGAAGCAATGCTTTGGATCGCGGCCCAGACCTCGCGCTGAAAAGGCGTGCCTGAAAGTCTGATCGGCAAATCAAAGCTGAATCGCGGATCGTCCAGATAAGCCTTAAGCTGGGCGACGACTTCTTCGGCGAGGCGATTTTGGGGATCGAGGGCGCCCGCGCTTGCTGGAAGATATTCGATGCCGGTCAAGAACTCGCCATCGGTGCGAACGCCGAGGGTCGCAAATCCCGCCGCCAACTTCGCCTGATAGCCGCTGTACGCTTCAAAAAAAAATGGCGTCGCGTCGCGTCGTTTATGACGGAGTCTCGGAACAGCTCCGGTACTCATTGCTGCCCGGTGTGCTCGGACTGCTCGGGCTGCTCCGTCTGGGCTACAAGCTTTTCGCGAATGCGCGCCGCTTTGCCCGACCGTGCGCGCAGGTAGTACAACTTCGCCCGCCGCACATCGCCGCGCCGCTTGACCTCAATCTTCGCCAGGCGAGGTGAGTACGTTTGAAAGGTTCGCTCGACACCCTCTCCCGACGATATTTTGCGCACGACAAAGGAAGAATTGATGCCGCGGTTGCGCTTGGCGATGACGATGCCTTCGAACGCCTGCAAGCGTTCGCGGTTGCCTTCGCGCACCTTCACTTCGACGACGACGGTGTCACCCGCGGCGAACTGGGGCAGCTTCTTCTTTAGCCGTTTTATTTCGTCCTGTTCGAGAATGCTAATGACGTTCATGGCTAATAGACTCCTTCTTGAATTCGTCGAGCAGTTCCTGCTCCTCGGCGTTCAAAGCGCGTAGCATAAGTAAATCGGGACGGCGCAGGAAGGTTTTTCCAAGCGCCCGTTTCAATCGCCAACGCCTGATATCTCGATGGTTACCCGACAGCAGCACATCGGGAACGCTCAACCCTTCATAAACTTCCGGCCGGGTGTAGTGCGGGCAGTCGAGAAGGCCGTTCTCAAACGAATCCTGCGCGGCCGATTCGGCGTCACCCAGCGCGCCGGGCAGGCGCCGGATGATGCAATCCATCAACACCATCGCCGGAAGCTCACCGCCGGAGAGCACGTAGTCGCCGATCGAGACTTCTTCGCCAACCGAGCGCGACAGAAGCCTTTCGTCCACACCTTCGTAACGGCCGGCGACGAGCACAAGACCTTTTTCACGCGTGAGTTCGACGACCTTGGATTGATCGAGCGGTCGGCCTTGCGGCGAAAGGTAAAGCACCCGGCTCTTCGCAATCCCGTTTTGTTGCTGCCGCTTCACCGCGGCGCCGATAGCACGGTCCAAAGGCCCGGCAAGCATGACCATCCCAGGTCCGCCACCATAAGGCCGGTCGTCGACGGTGCGGTAATTGTCCTCGGCAAAGTCCCTTGGGTTCCACAGCTTGAGGCGATAAGCCCCTTTTTCCCGCGCCCGGCCGGAGATGCCGTGCCTTGTGAGCGCATCGAACATCTCGGGAAAAAGCGTAACGACGTCAAACTCGAATGCTACGGTCACGCCGTCACGCGCAA
>JBOIGA010000279.1:0-3702 GCA_050741875.1 Burkholderiales bacterium | reverse complement strand
CGTTGAGGCTGTAGGAAAACCTCTTTTGGCGCACGGCGGCGCCTCGCCGCACGCGTCGCAGCGGCGTTTTTCCGTCAATCAAATCTGATCGAGCGGTCGAGGCCCTGCAAAGCGCGAGAATCGCCACAAACGAGAGCTCACCCGCCTGCTGGATCAACTCGCGTAGCCATGGTGCGCCAGCTTCTCGATGTTGTGGACCAGACAGAACAACTTCCACTGCGCATCGATTTTGATCTTTCCTCGCAACGTGAAGCGATCGAGCCTCTTGTTGTATCGGATGTTTCCGAACACCGGCTCCACCGTCGCGAAGCGCTCGCCGTAAAGCGCACGGCCCGCGGGCGCATCGATGCGCTTCTTCATCCGGTCGGTATGGGACTCGGGCGTGGTCGCGGCTTTGCCTTGGAAGAAGGCAACTTGGCGCGTCTTGGTCTTCGCGGGGGTTCGTAAGCACCGATCGCGATGCGCGCAGGGCACGCAGTCACGCTCGGCGCCCCGGAATCGGACAGAGACGAAGCCATGGGTGAGGCAGTGGCTGCCATTGCCGTAGAGCGACTTGCCCGCTGGGCACACGCAAGTCTGGCCCTCAGGATCGTAGGTGAAATCGTTCGGCTGATAGGTCGTGGCCTTCTTCTCGGGGGTGGACTTGTCGTACAGTGGATCGGGCGTTTCCTTGTGGCGGCCTTGGGTTGCGAACCGCTCGTCACGGCTACGCATGCCGTTGTCGGCAATGAGCGCCTGCACCTCCAGCGCGGCGAGCTTCTTCAAGTTCTCTTCGCTGTGATACCCCGCGTCGGCCGTGATGATCGAACTGTCCGCCAGTACATCCTTCATCGCCTGCACTACTGGCACGAGGAGCTCTTGCTCCGAGCCTGTGCCGTGCGCCTGGGCTTCGACGATGATCTGGTGCTTTCCGCCTACCGCAGCCACTCCAGTGTAGCCCTGGATCACCCCCTTGCCGGTGGCCATCTTGGCGCTCTCATTGTCGGTGCGGTTGCTCTTGCGCACGCCACCTTTCGATCCACGCCGGTCGTCGGGGTGAAGGCTAAGCCATTTGCGAATCTGTGCGGCATCGCGCTTTAGGCGCTCGATGCGCTTCGTCTCCTTGGTGGTCAGATCGGGTTCGACTCCTCGTTCGTCTTCGGCGCGGTGGCGCGCGAGCATCGTCTGCACGGCAGCTTCGAGCTTGCCAGCCTGACGTTCGAAGTCGGCGCGGGTGCCGCTTTTGCCCTTGGCGGCGTTGCTTGGGAGTTTCACCCCGTCGATGGCGAACATCTCGCGGCCGATCAGGCCCTGGCAGTCGCAGATGAACAGGACCTGGGTGAAGATATGGGTGATGTCTTCGCCCAGCGCGCTCACGAAGCCGGCGATGGTGGTGAAGTGCGGTGCACTGTCCCCGGACAACGCGATAAAGGTGACGTGCTCGCGGCAGGCACGTTCGATGCCCCGGCTGCTGACAATGCCCTGCGAATAGGCGAACAGGGTCACCTTGAGCAGCATCGCCGGTGGGTACGCCGTGGCGCCGGTCTCGTCATTGCAATAACGGGAGTCGAAATCAGATAGATCGATGTCATGATCGAGCAGCTCGTTGAGTGCATGCTCGAAGGTGCCGGTAAGAAACTGCCTCGATAGATCAACGGCTAGAAATCTCGGGCTGGTATCGATCTCTTTGTAGCGGGCCATCGAGGGGTTCTCTCTATTGATTTGTCATGGTTCGATATTGCGGAAGTCGTTTGCCCGAGGCAAGATGCGGAAGGACTTTTTCTACATCCTCGTTAGGCCGCAATTGATAGATGCGCACAAGGAGGCCATCACATGTACGAGCGTCGCCGTCATCCGCCCCTCTCTCGCGCAGCGTTCGCCTGGCGACTCGTGCGCCACGCCGCAGTAGCGCTGCTACTCATGGGGCTCTCGTTGGGTATCGGGATGGCGGGCTATGAGTACTACGAGCAGTTGGCGTGGCGCGATGCCTTTTTGAATGCGGCCATGCTGCTGGGAGGTATGGGACCGGTGAATGCACCAGCGACGCCTCGCGGCAAGCTGTTCGCCGGGCTTTACGCCCTCTATGCGGGACTTGTCTTCCTGATCGTGGCGGGTCTACTGCTTGCGCCAGTCGTGCACCGGATTCTCCACCGGCTTCACTGGGAGGAGAAGGACCTGTGAGTCGAGGGTCAGACACCAAAAAACTTTCCCACCATGAAACGAAACGGCGTCGGATTAACGCTCTGCAGGGACAACTCGCGCCCCGTTGGGCGTCATAGAAGGAGTCACCGTTGCAAATCGAACGCCTCGATCATCTCGTCCTCACGGTTCGCGATGTGGACGCAACAGTCGGCTTCTACGAGAGAGTTCTCGGTATGCGGCTGGTCACATTCGGTACGGGGCCGAAAGGCCCTCGAGTTTGGCCAGTCGAAGATCAACTTGCACGAGGCGAGCAACCCGATAAAACCGCACGCCAAACGCGCGGAGCCGGGCACTGCGGATCTGTGCTTCATCGTGGCGACAGCCATCGACGAAGTCGTCCAACACCTGAACGTCTGTGGTGTCGCCATAGAAGACGGTCCGGTTCGGCGAACTGGCGCTCTTGGCCCGATCACGTCCGTCTATATCCGCGACCCAGACGAGAATCTCATTGAACTGTCGCAGTACAGTGCATAGTTCCAACCACAGTCGCGAGGCAGCGTCCGTTACATTTGCCACCGTCATATGCCCGGCCTCGCGACCAATGACGCCCAACCCTTCCATCGAGGCAACCACCAACAGGCTGCGCCTGTCGGGGTCGCCTCATGTCAAACGTTCGGCTGCACCTGAAGTAGGTAGGTTCACGTTCGTCAATCTAAGGAGAAGAGACCCATGACTACCATGACCCCTGAAATGGAAGCGCTCAAGGCCCGTCTCAAGGCGACGTGGATGGCCGGCGACTACGGGCATTTCGCCACGTATCTGGAGCCGGGCGCTTTGGAATTCCTTGCGCGCCTCGCTGTCGCGCCCGGCACACGGATGCTGGATGTGGCCTGTGGGGCGGGCCAGATCGCGATTCCGGCCGCCCGTGCCGGTGTCCGGGTGACTGGTGTTGACCTTGCTTCCAATTTGATCGAGCAGGCGAAGGCGCGCGCCAAGGCCGAGGGCGTGGAAGCGCAGTTTGACGAAGGCGACGCCGAGATGCTTCCCTATGAGGATGCCGCGTTCGATCTGGTGGTGAGTCTCATCGGCGCCATGTTCGCGCCGCGCCCCGAGTGCGTCGCGGCCGAATTGCTGCGTGTGTGTCGGCCCGGCGGTCGTATCGTCATGGCGAACTGGACGCCCGAGGGTCATGTCGGCCAGATGTTCAAGATCATAGGCAAGCACGTCCCGCCGCCGCCGCTGATGGTGTCACCCATAAAATGGGGTGACGAAGCGACAGTCCGCGAGCGGCTGCGAGAAGGCACGGCCAGCGTGAACACCACGAAACGAATGTATCCGATGCGATATCCCTTCCCGCCGGCCGAGGTGGTTGGGTTCTTCTTTACCTATTACGGTCCGACAAATCGTGCGCTAGCAGCGCTCGATGCCGCCGTACAGACCGCGTTGCGCCAAGACCTTGAACAGCTCTGGACGAACAACAACCGCGCGAGCGACGGTTCGACACAGGTTGACGCTGAATATCTTGAAGTGGTGGCAAACCGCAGCTAAACACGAATTACATATGACATCGCGGATGCCGGA
>JBOIGA010000278.1:0-3712 GCA_050741875.1 Burkholderiales bacterium | reverse complement strand
CGGCGCCGTCCACGATCTGCACGTCTGGACCATCTCTTCGGGGCAGGTCGCTCTCTCGGCGCATCTCGAGCTCGACGAAATGAAGTCGTGGCCCGCAATCCTCGAAGCGGCGAAAATGAAAATGCGCGAGCGCTTCGGGATTGCGCATGTGACCTTGCAACCCGAGATCGCGCTCAAGCAACCTTATGAGCCTAAAGTCCGGATTATTCCTGCAAGGAAGGACTCAGGACTGAGGACTCAGGATTGAAATAGGACTGAGGACGGAGGACTGAGTGAAAAACCTATTCGGATCGCTTCGATTGGGGTTTTTACTCAGCCCTCAGTCCTCAATCCTAGATTCTTTCGATGTATTCCCCTGAATCGGTGCCGACTTTGATCCTTTCGCCTTCGACGACGAACGGAGGAACCATGACGGTCAAGCCAGTTTCGGTCTTTGCCGGTTTATACGAGCCGGTTGCGGTCGAGCCTTTTAAATTGGGCTCGGTCTCGGTCACCGTCAGAATCACGCTCGGCGGAAGCTGCAATCCAATCGCGCGATTGTTGTGAAAATTGACCAGCACGTCGGTGTTGGGCAGCAGGTACTCGACCTGGCCCTCGAGGAATTCGGGTGATAGCGAAAGCTGTTCGTAGTTTTCCTTGTCCATGAAGACGAGACCAGAGCCATCGTTGTAGAGGTAAGTCATCTCGCGCCCCTCGACAAACGCGCGCTCGACCTTGTCCTCGGTACGGAAACGCTGATTGGTTTTGGTGCCCGACTCGATGTCTTTCATCTCGACTTGCATGAAAGCGCCGCCGCGGCCGCCGACGTGGACGTGATAGCATTTGAGCACGCGCCAAACGCGCTTTTCAAACTCGATCAGATTTCCCGCGCGAATTTCGGTCGCCAAAACCTTGGCCATATCAGAGGACTGAGGGCTGAGGACTGAGGACGGATTGCAGAGGACTGAGGACTGTAAAAGCCAACATCCGCCTTTCGCTTATCTTCTCCACGTGTCTCCTCTTTTTCGAGTGGCGAATTCTACCGCAATGAAGTTGAATTTGGGGTGCCGAGACTGTCCGCGGCTTGCCGCGCATCTCGATAGCGTGCGCGAGTCTTTCCCCGAGTATCATGCGCGGCCGGTTCCGGCGTTTGGCGATGAAGAGCCGAACCTGCTCATCGTCGGCCTCGCGCCCGGATTGCACGGTGCCAACCGAACGGGACGGCCTTTTACGGGCGACCATGCCGGTATTCTTCTGTACTCGACTCTGCATCGCTTTGGCTTCGCCAGCCGTCCAGAGTCGGCTGCCTCCAACGATGGTCTCATCTTGCATCGTTGCCGTATCACCAATGCAGTCAAATGTCTGCCGCCGAAGAACAAACCTCTGCCTTCCGAAGTTAGAAACTGCAATGGCTATCTACGGGCCGAACTCGCGGTACTCGCGCAAGGTTCGGTCACATTGACTTTAGGCGCCACGGCTCATCGCGCGGTTCTCATGGCCCTGGACTTGCGCGTGCGAAATTTTCCTTTCGCCCACGGCGCTGTTTATTCGCTGCCGCGCGGACTCACCCTTAAAGCTTCATACCATTGCAGCCGATATAATACTCAGACCAAACGCTTGACCACCGAGATGTTCGCGCAAGTTTTCCAATCCATCGTCGCCCAACTATGCCGTACGTAAACGTTCGCCTCGCCGGGACTTTGAGCCGCGAGCAGAAGAAAAAGATCGCTGAAGAAATAACTGACACGCTTGAGCGCATTGCCGACAAACCCAGGTCGTACACCTACGTCTGTTTCGACGAATCGCCTTACGAAGACTGGGCGATCGCCGGTAAATTGCTCGATGAAGACTGACGTTGCCACGCTGCCGCACCTGCCGGGTGTTTACCGCATGCTGAACGCTGCGGGCGAAGTCTTGTATGTCGGCAAGGCGCGCGACCTCAGAAAGCGCGTCGCTTCTTATTTTCACAAGACCCACGCCGATCCGCGAATCCAGAGCATGGTTCCGCAGATCGCCGATGTCGAAATCACCGTCACGCGTTCGGAATCAGAAGCGCTGCTCCTCGAAAATAATCTCATCAAAGCGCATCATCCACGCTACAACATTTTCTTTCGCGACGATAAGTCGTACCCCTATCTCCTTTTGAGCGGCCACGCTTTTCCGCGCTTGGGATTTCATCGCGGCCCGCTCGATAAGAGCAACAAATATTTCGGACCGTTCCCCAACGCCGGCGCGGTGCGCGAAAGCATCCAGCTCATGCAAAAAGTTTTTCGCATTCGCACGTGCGAAGACTCGGTGTACAACTATCGCTCGCGGCCGTGCCTGCTCTATCAGATCGCCCGCTGCACCGCGCCGTGTGTGAAACTGATTGACCAAGCGCGTTACGCTGAAGATGTCGCCGAAGCGATCGCTTTCTTGCAGGGCAAGGAAGATCAGGTCGTTTCACGACTAGCGAAAAGAATGGAAAGCGCCGCCGCCAACACACGCTACGAAGAAGCCGCGCTTTATCGCGATCAAATCAGATCGCTTACCAAAGTGCGCGAAACCCAGTCGGTCTCCGGAAGACAAGCGATTGACGCCGATGTGGTCGCGTGCGTTGCCGACGAAGGGCTGACCTCGGTCAATCTCGTCATGTTCAGGAACGGCAGGCATCTCGGAGACCGCAGCTTCTTTCCCGAAAACGCCAAACACGCCAACGCTCCCGCGGTGCTCGAAGCTTTTATTGCGCAGCACTATTTGAAACACGAGCCGCCGCCCCTAATCGTCGTCAACCACGACATTGCGAAAGCGGCGCTCGAATCTTCTCTGTCCGAAAAAAGCGGCAGAACGATTCGCATCAATTCGAGACAGGCGCGAACGCGCAAGCAATGGGTGGCAATGGCCGAACAGAATGCCAGAGTCGCCATCGCGCAGAAATTCAACGCCCACGCGACCCAAGAGTCGCGGCTCGAGGCGTTGCAAAACGCGCTCGATCTCCCGTCTTCCGCGCAGCGGATCGAGTGCTTCGACATCAGCCACACAATGGGTGAAGCGAGTGTCGCTTCGTGCGTCGTCTACGACAAACTGAATATGCAGCCTTCGGAATACCGCCGCTACAACATTTCGGGAATCACTCCGGGAGACGATTACGCCGCGATGCGTGACGTACTGACCAGACGCTACAAGAAACTCGCGGGAGGGGAGGGCAAGCTTCCCGATCTTATTCTGATCGACGGCGGTAAAGGCCAGGTCGCGGTAGCCAAAGGCGTGCTCGCCGATCTTGGTTTGAACGACGTCTGTCTCATCGGTATCGTCAAGGGAGAAGACCGCAAGCCGGCATTCGATCAGCTCGTGTCCGCCGAGGGGATTGTGTTCAAGCTGCCCGCCGAGCATCAGGGCTTGCATCTGTTGCAAAAAATTCGCGACGAAGCGCACCGCTTCGCCATCACCGGGCATCGCGCCCGGCGGGGCAAAGCGCGTACGCATTCCACCCTGGAAGACATTGCCGGAATTGGCGCCAAGCGCAGGCAGACTTTGCTGACCCAATTTGGCGGTTTGCGCGGCGTGGTGTCGGCAAGTGTCGAAGAATTGAGCTCGGTCGAAGGCATCAGCCGCGATCTCGCACGGAAGATTTATCACCAACTGCATTAGCAAGCTGATGCGATACTGCTATCTTTGTCATTGCGTATATGGACCCATCCCGTTTTGCAAGACGTGACGGCCTGATGGCGCGAAATTCGGTCTGCTTCCGTAT
>JBOIGA010000277.1:0-3734 GCA_050741875.1 Burkholderiales bacterium | reverse complement strand
CTTACCGATCTCGCGGTTTCACGCAAGGTATCCGCTTCGACGCAGAATCAGGCGAAGAGCGCCATCCTTTTCCTTTATCGGGAAGTGCTGCAAAAAGAACTTGCATGGTTGGAAAACGTGACCAGCGCAAGGGCGCCGGAGCGGCTGCCGGTGGTGCTGACTGTGGCGGAAATTCGCGCGGTGCTGACGAGGCTTAAAGGGACCCACTGGCTGATCGCGAGTCTGCTGTACGGGGCAGGGATGCGGCTCATGGAAGCAGTGCGACTGCGCGTCAAAGACGTGGAATTTTCCCGTCACGAAATTATTGTGCGCGAGGGCAAGGGATTCAAAGACCGCGTGACCATGCTCCCTGAAACGGTGATCGAGCCTTTGAAGCTGCACCTCGCGAAGGTGAGGGCGTTGCATCGCGAGGATTTGGCCTCGGGCTTCGGCGAAGTTTATCTGGCTTTCGCGCTGGCCAAAAAGTATCCGAATGCGGCGCGCGAGTGGGGTTGGCAGTATGTCTTTCCCTCCCAGAACCTGTCTACCGATCCACGTTCGCGCAAGACGCGCCGCCACCACATTGACGAAAAATGCATCCAGCGCGCAATGAAACAGGCGGTGCGCGACGCGAGAATCGTCAAGCCGGCCACGCCGCATACGCTGCGGCATTCGTTTGCAACACATCTGCTGCAGAGCGGATATGACATTCGCACGGTGCAGGAACTTTTGGGCCACAAGGACGTGAGCACGACGATGATTTACACGCACGTGCTGAATCGCGGCGGGCGCGGTGTGGTGAGCCCGCTTGACGTGTAAAAGTTGTGTTCGCGCGGGCAATTCCGTTTAGCTCTCTTCCCCTGGCCCCTCCCACGAGGGGGAGGGGCGAACATTGCCAGCCCCTACGAGGGTAGGGAAACATTGCTAGCCCTCCCGCGATGGGAGGGAGAAATATATAAGGTGCATGGGAGGGGAGATATATTTGAGACTTGAATAATTATCAGCAGGATTGGATACCGCAGCCGTCACTCCGGCGAAAACCGGAGTCCAGGAATACGGCGGTCAGTCTGGATTCCGGATCGCGGGCAGTACGCGCCCTTGTCCGGAATGACGGTGATAGATTGTTAACGAGTTTGGCAAAGCTCAATAATTGCGAGCCGAGCGGAATTTAAACCTTCATGCGCATCACTCACACCGGCAAGCCGCCGTCCAATCGCAACGATTGGAAAACGATCGGAACCCTGCTTCCTTACCTGTGGGAGTTCAAAGGCCGCGTTGCGCTCGCGGTGTCGCTGCTCATTTTCGCTAAGCTCGCGAACGTCGCCGTTCCGCTGGCGCTCAAGGAAATCGTTGACGCGCTTTCCCCAGGAGAAGCTGCGCTCGCGGTTCCGATAGCGCTTCTGTTTGGATACGGACTGCTGCGTTTATCGAGCACGCTTTTCGGCGAGCTGCGCGACGCCGTTTTCGCCAAAGTGACTCAGCGCGCCATCCGCCGTGTCGCATTGAAAGTGTTCAATCATCTGCACGCGCTTTCCTTGCGCTTTCATCTCGAGCGGCAGACGGGTGGCGTGTCGCGCGACATCGAGCGCGGCAGCCGCGGCATCAGCTTTCTCTTGCAGTTCATGCTGTTCAACATTCTGCCGACGCTGGTGGAAATCGTTCTGGTCGCGGTGATCCTGCTTGTGCAATACGACATTTCATTCGCTCTGGTGACTTTCGTCACGCTCGCGATCTACATCGTTTTCACGTTGCTGATCACGGAGTGGCGCATGGTGTTCAGGCGCACGATGAACGACTCCGATTCGAAAGCCAACACGCGCGCGATCGACAGCCTGCTCAACTATGAAACGGTCAAGTATTTCGGCAACGAGCAATTCGAAGCGCGGCGCTACGACGAGGGGATGCAGGTTTGGGAAAAAGCCGCCGTGCGCAATCAGACCTCGCTCGCGGGTTTGAATGCCGGCCAAGCTGCAATCATCGCCATCGGGATGACGCTTTTGATGTTTCTCGCGGCGCGCGGCGTTGTGTCGGGAGCAATGACGCTGGGCGATCTCGTGCTGGTCAACGCCTTCATGCTGCAGCTTTACATGCCGCTCAACTTTCTTGGATTCGTCTACCGGGAGATCCGGCATTCGCTCGCCGACATGGAAAAGATGTTCGGTCTGCTCGAAGAAAATCTCGAAGTCAAAGACAGCCCGGGAGCGCGGCAACTTGTCGCCGGCAATCCGCCGATTCGCTTCGAGCATGTCAGTTTCCATTACGAGCCGGCGCGCCAGATTCTCTTCGATGTGAGTTTCGACATCCCGCCGGGACACACCGTCGCCGTGGTGGGAGCGAGCGGCTCAGGCAAATCCACTTTGGCGCGGCTTTTGTTTCGCTTCTATGAGGTGAGCTCCGGAAGAATTCTGGTGAATGGACGGGATATTCGAGCGGTGACGCAAGAGAGTCTGCGCGCGGCCATCGGCATCGTGCCGCAGGACACTGTTCTCTTCAACGACACGATCTACTACAACATCGCTTACGGTGATACGAAAGCCACTCGCGACGAAGTGGTCGCGGCGGCGCACGCGGCGCACATTCACGACTTCATCGTGAGCCTGCCTTTAGGCTACGATTCGCTCGTCGGCGAACGCGGACTCAAACTTTCAGGCGGCGAGAAGCAGCGCGTCGCGATCGCGCGCGCGATTTTGAAAAATCCGCGCATTCTGATTTTTGACGAAGCGACTTCGGCGCTGGATTCGAAATCGGAGAAAGCGATTCAGGCTGAGTTGAAACGCATCGCCGCCGAGCGCACGGCGCTGACCATCGCGCATCGGCTCTCGACGATCGTGGACGCCGACCAGATACTCGTCATGGAAAATGGGCGTGTGGTCGAGCGCGGTACTCACGCCGATTTGCTTGCGCGGGGCGGGGTTTACGCGCACATGTGGGCGCTGCAACAACAGGAAGAGGCGCGTAGAATCGCGAAGCAGCCGCTTTTGAAGCAAGCCGCCGCCAGCGTCTTCGAACTTAAAAAATAACTTTAAGAAGTATTTACAACTGCCTATTTTTTCTATAGATTAGCACCCATTATTCGGGGAGCTGGGGTGACTAGTTTGAAGCTGCTAGCGGTGCTCTTGGGCTTGGCGCTTTTTTGGGGCATGGACCCCGCTTATGCCGCCAGCCCATCGACGAAAGCCAAGACAAGCTCGATCAAAGCGAAGAAGGTGCAGAAGAGAGTGGTGAAGCGCAGCGCATCCACAAATACTTCGGCTACCGATCCGGGACTGCGTTCGGCCGCGGCGCTCGTTCTCGATCACGAGCAGGGCGGTCAGATCTACGGAAAGAACGTTGACACCGTGATGCCGATCGCCTCAATCACCAAATTAATGACTGCGATCGTCGTGCTCGATTCCAAGCTACCGCTTGATGAGATGATCGCGATCGACAGCGCCGACGTGGATACGGTCAGGAACTCAGGTTCCAAGCTTCGCGTGGGAACGAAGCTTTCGCGCGAAGAGTTGCTGCTGATCGCGCTGATGGCTTCCGAGAATCGCGCCGCCGCAGCGCTCGCCAGAAGCTACCCCGGTGGAACAGGAGGGTTCATCGAGGCGATGAATGCCAAGGCGAAGTTGTTGGCGATGGACGACACCCGCTTCGTCGATCCGACAGGCTTACGCAGTGAAAACGTTTCGACCGCTCATGACCTGGCCCGGCTCGTCGCTGCCGCGCACGACTACGAATTGATTCGCGAGCACAGTACCACTCCCGCACAC
>JBOIGA010000276.1:0-3754 GCA_050741875.1 Burkholderiales bacterium | reverse complement strand
AGGTTACCCGGCAGTCTCACCAATAGTGCCTTGCATACGATTTTCAGCAGTGAACGGCATTGGGTACGACGTCACAAAATGCCGTTTGGTGTCTCCCTGCTGGCTCTCGCTCAAAAGAACAAGCCATGATGACGCTCGATTCCCGATTCTTCATTTTTGCGCTTGCCGGTCTCGGAGCAACGATCGTTCATCTCGGTGTTTTTTCTGTTTTGGTCGAAGCTTTCGGAGTTACTCCGGTCGCAGCTTCAGTCCCCGCCTTTTTAAGCGCCATGATGTGCTCCTACGCTGCCAACAGGACTTACACATTCGCGGCTCTTGGCAATTCCCATTTGCAACTCCCGAAGTACGCCGTTGTGGCGGTGATGGGATTGAGCCTGAATGTCTTGATCACGTTTATCGTGGTGGACCTGCTTAATTTATGGTACGGAATCGCGCTGGCAATAGTCATCTCCATCGTTCCCGTCATTACCTTTCTGCTCAACCGGGGCTGGACCTTTGATGCCGCTGCCTGACGAGCGTTTGTGAACTAGGACTTGAGATGCGAGCCGAAACTTCAGTCGAGAATGCAGTACTTTCGATCGTGGTTCCAGCCCACAATGAGGCTGAGGGGCTTCGAAAGTTCTATCTGCGCCTGACCGCAGTGCTGAAAAGCGCCGGCATGAGTGCGGAAATCGTATTCGTAAACGACGGCAGCACTGACGGGACGCTCGCGCTTATGGAAGAACTGAGACGCAGCGATCAGCGGATTGCCATCGTTGATCTAAGCCGCAATTTCGGCAAGGAAATTGCGATGACTGCGGGATTGGATCACACGCGCGGCGCGGCAGTCGTCATCATTGATGCCGACTTGCAAGACCCTCCTGAACTGATCCCTGAGCTGATCAAACGGTGGCGCGAGGGCTTTGACGTCGTGTACGCCAAGCGCATGAGCAGAAGCGGTGAAACCACCTTCAAAAAGTTGACCGCATTCGCGTTTTACCGCCTGATCCATAAAGTGAGCAACGTCAGGATTCCCCGCGATACCGGCGATTTCAGGCTACTTAGCCGCCGCGCCGTCGACTCGCTGAAACAGCTGCGCGAGAGGCACCGCTTCATGAAAGGTTTATTTGCCTGGATAGGGTATCCGCAGGCAGCGGTCCCCTATCAGCGTGATTCGCGCTTTGCCGGAGAGACAAAATGGAGGTACTGGGGCCTCTGGAATTTCGCCATCGAAGGGATTACTTCTTTCACCATCGCGCCGCTCAAAATTGCGACCTATCTCGGAATGTTTGTCGCCCTGGCGGCATTCGCTTATGCGGGTTACATCATCTACGACACCATCGTGTACGGAAATCCAGTGGCCGGGTATCCTTCACTGCTCGTAATCGTTCTCTCCCTCGGCGGAGTTCAGCTGATGACCTTGGGAGTAATCGGCGAATATCTCGGACGCATGTTCAACGAAACGAAGGCGAGGCCGTTGTACTTGGTACAGGGATATAAGCCTGCGATCTCGACTTGCGAGACTCCCATCGGTGATCCAGCACAGCAAGCTATCTCTGGGAATCCGTGATTGAGATAAAGCTTTCAACTTCCGCCCAAAACGCTCATCAACCTTCAGAACGCATCTGTGGGAACAGAATCACATCCCTTATGCTCGGGCTATCGGTAAATAACATCGCCAGACGGTCTATTCCGATCCCCGCGCCCGCGGTTGGCGGCAAGCCGTGTTCGAGCGCCCGAATATAATCCGCGTCGTAGTGCATCGCTTCTTCGTTTCCTGCCTGTTTTTGTTTTGCCTGTTCCATGAAGCGCGCGGCCTGATCTTCTGGATCGTTCAATTCTGAAAAGCCGTTGGCGATTTCGCGCCCGGCGATATAAAGCTCGAAGCGCTCGGCAATTTCTCGATTCTTGTCGCTGCGCCGCGCAAGCGGGGAGACCTCGGCGGGATAGTCAACGATGAAGGTTGGTCGGATCAGGTTCTGCTCGGTGGTATTTTCGAAGAGTGAGAGCTGCAAACCGCCGATGCCGTCGCGCGGTTCGAACTTGATTCCGCGCTCCTTCAAAGTCCGAAGTAAGAATTCCCGATCATTGAGTCTTTCCCTGCTCCAATCAGGATGGAATTGTTCGATCACCCCAACGATGGAGATTCGTGGGAATGGCTTCGATAGATCAATCTCGTTGTCCTGGTAGTTGAAAGTCGTGCTTCCAAGCGCATTCATCGCAACTTCGCGCAACATGCTCTCGATAAAGTTCATGAGATAACGGTGATCTTGGTACCCCGCATAGAATTCGAGCATGGTGAACTCGGGATTGTGGCGAGTGGAAATTCCCTCGTTACGAAAGCTGCGGTTGATCTCGAAAACTTTTTCGAATCCGCCGACGACCAGTCGCTTCAAGTAAAGCTCAGGCGCGATACGTAGATACAAGTCCGTATCGAGGGCGTTGTGGTGAGTAACGAAAGGCCGCGCCGCCGCGCCTCCCGGAATCGGCTGCATCATCGGCGTTTCGACCTCGATGTAGCCGTCGCGAACGAGGAACTCGCGCAGCGCTTGAATCATTCGTGAACGTTTCGCGAAAATCCCGCGTGTTTCCTCGTTGGTGATGAGGTCGAGATAGCGTTGCCGATACTTGGCTTCCTGGTCGGCGAGGCCATGGAATTTTTCCGGCAGGGGACGCAATGCTTTAGTGAGAAGCTTGAGCTCGGTTACCCGCACGCTGAGCTCGCCGGTCTTGGTCTTGAAAAGCGTGCCGCGTGCGCCAACGATGTCGCCGAGATCCCACGACTTGAATCGCTCATGCGCATCCGCCCCGCAGTCGGCGTCGGAAACGTAAAGTTGAATACGCCCGCTCATATCTTGCAGCGTTGCGAAACTCAACTTTCCCATCACGCGCTTCAGCATCATCCGCCCCGCGATGCTCACGGCGATAGGCTTTCCTTCCAGCTCCTCGCGGCTTGGCGGGTCGTACTGCTCATGCAGTTGGGCCGCGAAATGCTCGCGGCGAAAATCGTTGGGAAAAGCAATGCCGCTTTCGCGCAGGGCTTTAAGCTTTGCGCGGCGCTCGGCGATGACCTGATTTTCCTCTTGACCAAGCCGTGCTTTTAAATCGCGATCCGACATATTCAAAAAAAAGTCTTTGTCTCGATACCAAGAGCGGACGCCGCGTCCGCCATCACGCGATCAGCAGTCGCAAGCGTCCGGGTCTCGAGCGTAACCGCGATCGCGAGGTGAATAGCATCAAGCGTCCGCAAGGGACTTTGTTTGAGGTTTTCGATAAGGTCAACGGCGGTAAGCAGATGCCCGTCGTTGACGGGCTCGATTTCCCAGTAGCCATCCTTAACGTCCCGCTCAAAGTCTCTGTAGGCGCGACTTTCGTAAACGCGCGTGATTTCCTCAGCTCTGCGCTTTCGAGCCAGCAGGCAGCGGAACTCGACGACGGCGAGTCGCGAGATCAAACTCTGGCCGGTTTGATTGATGAAGGTCTCAAACTCTTCCGAAAACACCTCGGAGACATACCATTTTGCGAGCGCGCTCGTGTCAACGTACACGCTCACCGCGAATCACGATCCTCGCGTATGTATACCGCGCTCGGTACCTCCTGACGCGGCATGCTCGCGCGCAACTTTGCATGGCTGCGGAAAGGCTTGCGCCCACCGATGGGAAGCACCCGAGCGATCGGCTCGCCACGCCGGGTAATGATGACTTCACCTTCCCTGGCAAGCACCTCGTCAATGCGGCCAAGTTCCTGCCGCATTTCGCGGATGTTAAGATTTTTC
>JBOIGA010000275.1:0-3805 GCA_050741875.1 Burkholderiales bacterium | reverse complement strand
ATTCTCGCCCGATCGCGCCTCGCGCAACGGCATAATCCACACATGATCGTTCATTTTGTCGACGGCACCTGCGAGCTGTTCCGGCACTTCTATGGCCTGCGTCGCTTCAGCAAAGGCAGGGATCGACCTTTCGGCGCCGTGATCGGCGTGCTGCAAACGATGCTGCAGATGATCGAGCAGGGAGCCACTCACGTCGGCGTTGCCACCGATCACGTCATCGAGTCGTTTCGCAACCGCATCTGGTCGGGTTATAAGACCACCAGTGGCATCGAGCCAGCACTGCTCGCGCAATTCCACCCGCTGGAAGAAGCCTTGAGCGCGATGGGCATCGCGGTATGGCCGATGATCGAACTCGAGGCCAATGGCGCGCTCGCTTCCGCGGCGCGGATCGCTTCCGAAGCATCGAGTCGCTAGCTGGCTAACGAAGGCGAATACAGCCTGCTCACGGCGTTATTTGGCGTGCCGCAGCGAGTCCTCTCGCGTGATCAATTGCTGGAGATGAGCAACCTGCATGACGACGAGTCTACGACCGCTCAATTGATGTACAGATCTTAAGATTGCGCCGCAAGGTCGAAGCTAATCTTTCCAAGTCCCAATTCATCACGCCGAAAGCGGCGCCGGGTACATTTTCAGCGTGCTGGTGGAAGTGCTGTATTAGCGAGAGAGCCCGGAATCACCTCGCGTTAGACGCTTAGTGGTGTGTCAGTTTGAGTTTCGGCTATGGCCAAGAGCGGCCACTCGCGACAGTCTTGTGCAGGCGATTGCGACCGCCCGCGGCGGTATCTCGGCTCCGGTTCCGGACTTCCTGAAGCTGCAACCTCATAGCGATCGCTTCTCGGCGAAGTTCGTTCATCAGCGCGGAGGTCGGGAGCGATTCCGCTGAAGACCGTCGCGACCTGTTCGAGACGAGCCAGTCTCGCGCGAGAGCGCTGGACACGAGCGCCCGCTCTGCGTTTACACTGCCTACATGCCAGAGAGCGATCGCGGTGAGCGCCCGTCCGACCGCACGGCGGAATGGTTCGTGCCGCGTTTCGGACCGCCGCGCTTTCGCGCATTCGTCGGTCTGCTGTTCCTGCCATATACCGCCATGGTGCTGGCCTTTACCGTCATGGGTGCCATGCTCGCTCCGCAGATCGACTGGGAACGCGTGGGCGCGATGCTGATCATCTACTTTCTCGGGCTCGGGATCGGCGCTCACGCATTCGATGCGCTGGGAAGCCGCGGCGTTAAGCCGTGGGGTGACGTCTTCACCGTGAGGCAGTTGTGGTTGCTTGGCATGACGGCGGTCATCGCGGCGTACGCGATCGGCGCGTACTACATGATCGAGTACGCGCCACTCCTGTGGCCGATCGCGATCGCCGAAGGTTTCTTTCTGTTCGCTTACAACCTCGAATGGTTCGGCGGGCGCTTTCACACGGACCGCTGGTTTGCGTTTTCGTGGGGTGCGCTGCCGGTTATCGCCGGTTACGTGATGCAGACGAACGCCCTCGCGCTATCCGCGGCGGTGCTCGCAGCTGCGACAGCGATGCTCAGTTTGCTCGAGATCAAGGCTTCGCGACCGTACAAGCAGCTCCAGCGTTCGGCGCAAACCGGCACTGCGGCTCAGGCACGCGTGCTCGAATCGATCCTGAAATGCGTGAGCGGTGCGGTCGTGCTGCTTGCGGCGAGTTTCGTGGCTCTGCGATGGAACGCCTAGCGGCCGGATTCGCGCAGCACTGGGCGGAGCTGTGGGCCGACGTCGCGGCGCAACTCGATCGCTTACTGCCGGCGTTCTTTCGCGACGTGCCCGCCGCCGACGCGCACATGCTGGAGAACCTCATCCGCGACGGCAAGAAACTGCGTGGGGGCATGGTGCTCGCCGTGTGCGATGCACTCGAGGGCGCGAAGGACAGAGCGCAGCTGGCCGCCGTCGCCATCGAGTGCGTGCAGGCTGCTACGCTGATCCACGACGATGTCGTCGACGGCGACCGCACGCGCCGCAACCGGCCGGCGACGTGGACGGTGCATGGCAGGCGTGGCGCGGTCCTGTTGGGTGACGTCATTTTCGCGACGGCGTTGCAGCGAACAGCCGAGAGCGGCGCTGAAGAAGTGCGTACGCTGGCGCGCGCGATCGCACAGATCGCCGCGGGCGCGTACCGCGAATCTGTGCACGAGCGCGCGCATGAAGCAGACGAACGATCTTTTTACGAGCGCGTGTTGTTTCTGAAGACCGGCGCGCTGTTTGCGGCGGCGGCCGAGCTCGGCGCGATCGCCGCGGCAGCCCCGCCGCCAGTGCGCCGTGCCGCCGCCGATTTCGGGGCACGTGTCGGAGAGGCGTACCAGATCGCGGACGACCTGCGCGACGTGGTCGAGCGGCTGAACGGATTTCTATCGCCTGTCGAAATCGCGAAGCTCGAGCGGCTGCTCGCGTGCTTCGGCGTCGTGCCGCCGACAGCCGGCCCTGTCGACGTTGAAACGATCGAGTGCCTGCGGCACGCGATGCGAGCGGATATCAGGCGGCGTGTCGCGCTCGCGCTTCAAGCGGTCGCCAGATTTCCGGAGCCCGCGCGCGGGCGCCTGGCCACGCTCCCCGAAGCGATACTCGCCGACTACGCGCGCACACCGCTCACGATCGCCGAGCCGTAAAGCGTCAGGTACTCTAGCGTTAGCCGGCTGAAGCCGTGCCGCGCGAGTTCCGCCTGAAGTGTCGTCAGCCAGCGGGTCTCTTCGATGAGCTGTGGCAGGCCGCGATAGATCTCTTTCCACGCCGGAAACGCGCGCGCGACCGTGTTGCGCATCGCCATGAAATAGAAACGCCAGATCATCACGAGCCACGGCTGGGGCGGGAAGGTGAAGTCGTGCATCATGAAAAGACCGCCGGGCTTGAGCATCCCGCGGCAGTTGCCGACGAGCCGCGGCAGGTCCGCGTACTTCGCAAGATATGACGAAGTGATGCAGTCGAACTCGCACGTGGAATCGAAATCCTCCGCGCGGCAGAGCACGAGCTCGACGTTGCGCACGCCTTCGCGCGCGACCTTCTCGCGCGCGATGCGCAGATATTCGTCTCGCAGCTCGACGCCGATCACTTTGCGATGCGGGAAGCGCCGTGCGATCGACAGCGTCGAGATGCCGGTGCCGCACGCGAGGTCGAGCACCGGCCCATTCCCGTCCGGTACGCGCTCGAGCATGCGCTTCTTCCACAGTCGGTCGAGGCCGAACGTCGCCCAGTGCACCATCGCGTCGTACGTTGTTCCGGTGCCGTCGAAGAACCGTTCGACGAGCTCGATGCGCGAGTCCTGCGCGCTTGAGGGTTGCGGATTCATCGATGTGTCGGACTCAGAGAGCTCAGTATGACCGAACCGGGAACGGGATGCGCATGGGGAGCGCCTCGCGTGCTTGAGCGCCGTCCAATCTTGGCTGATCAAGGCTTCCTTTTTTCTTGTGGCTCCAACGCTTGACCTGCTGTTCCGTGGCGAGCGCTTCCTCACGAGTTGTAAACGCTTGCGACCAAACTAGGGCGCCTCGTTGAAGTAAATCCCGGAATTCTTCCGAGCTTATGTTTCGCCCGCACGCTTTTCCAAATCTTCGGTGTGCCCCACGTAGTAAGCTCCGTCAGAACAGCGCAGCATGTAAGTGCAGAAACTCATCCATTGATTTTGCTCCCTCGATACGGCTACGCCTACTCGGGACGAACGGGTCCAGATCTCCGATCATGGTGAGTAGCGCCGAAGACGCGTATCGAACCATTCCCTCGATACGGCTAGCGCGCCTGCTCGGGATGAGCGGACGGCCTACTCGGGACGATCCCTCGATACGCTGGTTTAAC
>JBOIGA010000274.1:0-3808 GCA_050741875.1 Burkholderiales bacterium | reverse complement strand
GCGAAGACATGCTCGAAAAAGCGGCAAAGGCTCTGAACAAGCGTTGCGAGAACTTCGACAAGGTTTACGGCGCCTGCGCGGACTCGCGGTATCAGATCAATGTCGAGACAGGCGAGGGGTCGCTAGCTGAACTCGTTACGTTCGTCCAGGATTGCTAGCCATGGAGTTCCTTGTCTTTCAACTCCAGGCGCCGCTGTCGTCATGGGGAGATACGGCGGTGGGCGAGTATCGCGGCAGTTATGAGTATCCGGGCGAGTCTGCACTGATTGGCCTGCTCGGGGCCGCGTTGGGGCTACGTCGCCAACACGAGGCTGCGCACGCAGCTTTGCGGGAGGGTTACGGATTTGCCGTGGGCATGCAGTCCGGCGGCAGACTGTTGCGGGACTACCACACTGCGCAGGTAGCGACGCAGATGATTCTTCAGGAACAGCCTCACTTTATACGTCGCGACGAGTTAAATGTGCCCGCGCACAAACGGAAAGATCACCTTAAAACGATCCCTTCGACGCGTGACTATCGGCAGGACGCTGCCAGCCTCATCGCGGTTCGGCAACGCGCGAATCCGCCACACACTCTCCATGCATTGAGCGATGCATTGCGGCAACCACGCTTCGTGCTTTACCTGGGCCGGAAGGCGTGCCCGCCCGCAGCGCCACTGCATCCTCTAGTAATCGATGCCGAGTCAGCACTGGATGCATTCCAGGCCTACCGAGTTCTGCTTCAAGGGCAGCGTGAAGCGCATAAGGACAAACGCGGTCGCTTACCACTTGAGCCGATCGGCGATGTGATACGTCTGATGTGGAGCGATGGAGTCGATCCTGGTATTGCGGCGGACCTCAGTACACCGCGCAAAGACAGGCTGATTCGGCGACTCGGCTGGCAATTCGGCGACCGTACAGAACACGTCGCACTGCTACAGCGGAAGGATTGATCATGTATTTCAGTCTTATTGCTCCAGAGCTAGGCCGCGAGCGGGAGGCTGCGCATGAATGGGCGGATGGTCCGTATACGGAACACAAATGGTTATGGCGATGGTTCCCGGCTCCGGAGGGAACGCAGCGCGATTTCCTGTTCCGGCGTTGGGACGAGCAGAGTATGCCTAGGTTTTATGTTGTTTCGAAGCGACCGCCACAGACTCAAAGCAAGGCATGGAGCATTCAGACGCGCGAATATGCCCCCAAGCTGGAGAGTGGTGCGCGCCTGCGTTTTGATTTACGTGTCAATCCGGTGGTGACGCAGACCCGCGCTGGTAAACCCAAGCGTGACGATGTGGTGATGAATGAAAAGAAGAGACTACTCAAGGAGCGAGGTATTGCCCGATGGGAAGACTGGCAGGACGGCGACAAGCCATCACTTCACTCGTTGGTCCAGACTGGCGGTACTGTCTGGTTGCAGGCCCGCGCGCGTAGATTTGGTTTTACTGTTGAGGAAGAAAGCCTATCGGTCGTGGGCTATCAACAACACATCGAATTAAAAGGGCGTCTCCGCTTCAGTACGGTCGATATCAACGGCGAGTTGACTGTGGTAGATCCGACTGCATTTGGCGCAGCTCTCCAGAACGGTATCGGCCCGGCCAAAGCCTTCGGCTGTGGCCTGCTGTTGGTTCGGCGCGTGGCGGGTTAAGCTATCGCCGAAGGCGCGACGGTTTTTGCGCCGTGTTATTTTTCGCGTAGAGGTGTGGACATGGACTGGAAACAGATAATCGTTACGGACGCTGACGTGTGCGGTGGCCGTCCGCGCGTAAAGAACACCCGGTTGACGGTGGAGTTTTTGCTCGGGCTAAAAGCGGCGGGTTGGAGTGAGCAACAGATTCTGGAGAATTACCCCTCTCTGAAGCCCGAGGACTTGCACGCGGTATATGGCTATGCCCAGGCCATTATGCAGGATGAATCGTTTCTTCCTGCGGCGTGAGCGGAAAGGTTCTTCTCGCTGACGAGAACATTGCGTTAGGTGCGATACACGCGTTGCGCAAGGCCGGCTATCAGGTCATCGCAGTGGCCGAAGAATCGCCTGGTCTCAGCGACGCGGAAGTTCTCGCACGAGGCTGCGCACTTAGCGCGATACTTCTGACCTTTGACCGCGACTACGGTGAATTGATTTTCAAAGACGGGCATCCTTATCCGCGCTCTGTGATTTTCCTTCGGTCGTTTCCCGAGTCGCCTGAGGAAATGTCCGGTGTCATCGAAGCCCTGCTCAATGGCAGTGCCGGTGAGGTGGATGGGCATTTCGTTGTCTGGAGTCGAGATGGTGTTCGCAAACGCGCTTTCCCAAGCCGCGCATGACTTCCAATCTACTCCCGCCCGTCAAACCACTGCCGATCAAGGAACGCTTGTCCATCCTGTTTATTGAGAAAGGACAGCTCGATGTGCTCGATGGCGCGTTCGTCGTAGTGGACAAGAACGGTGTTCGTACACACATACCCGTGGGTGGAGTTGCGTGCCTCATGCTGGAAGTGGGTACGCGTGTCTCGCATGCTGCGTGTGCGCTTGCCGCTCGCGCCGGAACGTTGCTCGTTTGGATAGGCGAGGCTGGCGTACGGCTTTATTCCGCCGGTCAGCCTGGCGGTGCACGCGCAGACCGTCTCCTTTACCAGGCAAGGCTCGCGCTCGATCCCGCGCTCCGTCTCAAGGTTGTGCGCAAAATGTATGCGATGCGTTTCGGCGAAGATCCCCCCGCGCGGCGCAGCGTCGAGCAGTTGCGCGGTATCGAAGGAGTCCGTGTGCGCGAGCTATACAAACGCATCGCCCGCAAGTATGGAATCGAGTGGAAGGCACGTAACTACGATACGGAGGATTGGGATCGGGGTGACGTGCCCAATCGATGTTTGTCTTCGGCGACAGCGTGTTTGTACGGCGTCACCGAAGCGGCGGTTCTTGCGGCGGGTTACGCGCCCGCCGTTGGTTTCATACACACGGGCAAGCCGCTTTCGTTTGTTTACGATATCGCTGACGTGTACAAGTTCGAGACGGTCGTTCCTGTGGCTTTTCGCATCGCCGCGCAGACGCCGGCCAATCCGGAGCAGCAGGTGCGCCTCGGCTGCCGGGACATTTTCCGGCAAACGAATTTACTAGAGCGGATTATTCCGGGAATCGAAGAGGTTTTGTCGGCTGGCGAGATCGAGCCGGCCGCGACCCCCGAAGACGCTGTTCTTCCAGCGATTCCCAATCCGGAAAGTATCGGTGATGCTGGTCATCGTGCTTGAGAACGCGCCGCCAAGGCTGCGCGGCCGATTGGCGATTTGGCTGCTGGAAATACGCGCTGGCGTATACGTCGGTAATTATTCCGCCAAAGTGCGAGACCATATCTGGAGCCACGTTGAGACGGGAATCGAAGATGGCAATGCGGTTATGGCTTGGCGTACCAACAACGAAGCCGGATTCGATTTTATGACGTTGGGTAGTAACCGCCGTATACCGGTCGAGCTGGACGGTGCGAAGCTTGTCTCGTTCTTACCGGAAACTCCCGGCAACAGTGATGCTCTTTAACAATCTGTAAAGGCAATATCCGCTCAAAGGTTCGGTAGATTTGCCTCACTATCAATATCGCTGAGCTTTCAGCGGGATGGAAGAAGTGTGTTCCCCACACGCGTGGGGATGAACCGCACTCCTTTCTGTTGGTTTCTGTTAATCAGAAGTGTTCCCCACACGCGTGGGGATGAACCGTGGCATCCATTTTCGACATCAGCCATTTGAATGTGTTCCCCACACGCGTGGGGATGAACCGGGAAAACTTTTAAACATGACCCTCAGGCTATCGTGTTCCCCACACGCGTGGGGATGAACCGTCAGATTGAGGAGTCTCTTCGTAA
>JBOIGA010000273.1:0-3866 GCA_050741875.1 Burkholderiales bacterium | reverse complement strand
GCATCAGGCCGAGACGACAGATGACCGCATCGAAGCTCTCAGCAGCCAAGTCGATGTCTTCGGCCGCGCCAGCCAGCGTCGTGACATTGGCCAGTCCAGCGGCGCGCGCGTTCTCCCGCACGTGGTAGAGCATAGTGTCGGCAATGTCACTTGCGACCACGTGCCCCTGTGCGCCCACCCGCTGGGCCGCACGCAACGTCTGGCTCCCTGCGCCACTGGCAAGGTCGAGCACTTGGCCACCGGCGTCAATACCCGCCATGGCGAGCATGGCCTCGGTGGCCGGCTCCATCCAGGCGGCCATGTTCGCTTCCCAGCGTGCCCAACCAGGGGCGGCGCTTTCCCACTGTTTACGGATGTCCGCCGTCTGCATGTTTTCCTCCTCGCGATCCAGCTGCTCCGGGTCTCCATATACAAAAGGGCCGCGGAATGCCTGCGCCACCTGTTCTCCAAAGAGCCGATGCAGCAACTCGGTGAGTACAGCATAGCCTGGGAATGATCGAGCGCATCGCACACGGCTACGGCCAGTCGTCCACCCGAACGCACGACACGCATCATCTCCCGCAGCGCAGCGCACCGGTCGTCGAATAACATGAAGCCGAACTGGCTCAATACCGCATCCAAGCTTTCGTCTGGAATGGCAACGAGTCGGCCCAGCCAATGCGACACTTGAAGTTTTTCGCCCAGCTACGGTGAGCATGTCTTCGTTGGGATCGAGGCCCACAACGGTTCCAGCGCTCCCGACACGCTCGGCCGCGGCGCAGGCCAGCACCCCAGTGCCGCAGGCCACATCGAGCACACGTTGGCCCGGTCCTATTCCTGCCGCGTCCGCTACGATATTCCCCCAGTGCTGGAACAACGCCGGGACAAAGAACTCGTCGAACACTTCGGCAGGCGATCGTATTACTTGTTCATTCATTCGGCTTCCATTCGCTTTGTTGCCGCGCAACGCTTCCGATCAGCGGCCACGAAACAGCGGACGCAAGCACGCTGTGAAGCAGCCGCTGCATCGGATGGTTGGCCGTCGAACTCGCTAAGCCGCTCTGGCCAGCGTGGTCTTGACCGTCAATGGTTTCGTGAGAGCCAAGTAGACGGGACAGCGCTCGAGCCACGCTTGATACAGGCCCTGAACCTTCTCTTCACTTTCTGGGGACTTGATCTGAATATTGACTTCAAGATCTTGGATATCTGGAACACTGCCAGGCATCGCAAGCAGGCCCCGAAAGTCTGCTTTGCACCGGACTTCAGCCTGCACAGAATCAACGCGCACGCCAAGCTGAGGGGCAAGCGTGTCGCGAATGAACACTACGGCGCAACCGCTGAGTGCGGCCAACAGCAGCGCTGTCGGGCTTGCAGCCTTGTTCTCGCCACCCAAGGTGGGGGGTAGATCCGTTTGCCAGGAAAACGGACCGGTTTCCAGGACAGCTTGCGCCCCTTCGGATCGGGCCTTGACTAGAGGAGTTACCTTGGCCTTCTCGGGTTCCTTCGTCCACAGCTGGATCGATTGTTCGATGACTTCGGGTTTCATATGCTGCTCCTTTCGTGGTTACGGCACTTCACCTACCGCTTGTTTCGACGCCCAACGCTCAGCTTAAGCGGCCGGCTTTGAAGCGCCAGCGGAAAAGCCGGTCCGAGTTAAAGCTTTTGTTAGACTGTTGTTGGGTACGGTCCAGACACATGGGTAACAGTTTAGTCGGCAGACATGGGTAACAGTTTGATGATAACGGGGCGCTTTGCGGAGGAAGCCCCATGCCTTGGAGTCAAACATCGCCCATGGACCAAAGAACGCAGTTTATCGCAGACTATTTGCGCGAGACCTTTTCGATCAGCGAACTGTGCGATCACTACGGAGTCAGCCGCAAGACCGGCTACAAGTGGATTGAGCGGTATCTGACGCTGGGCCCTACGGGGCTTGACGAGCGCTCGCGGCGTCCGCGGGAGTGCCCTCGGCAGACGCCCGAGCATGTGGTTGAGGCAATGCTGGAAGTGAGGCGGCGGCATCCATTCTGGGGTGCCAAGAAGCTGCTGACGATTGTGAGCACGCGGCATCCTAACTGGCCCTGGCCGCACCGATCGACGATCTACGACATCCTCAAGCGGCACGGCTTGGTCGCACTCAAGCGGCGCCGACGCCCGATCGGCCATCCTTAGGAAACCTAACAGCCCTGTCGACGCCCCCAACCAGGTGTGGAGCGCTGACTTCAAGGGCCACTTCAAAACCGGCGATGGCAAGTACTGCTATCCGCTCACCGTCACCGATGGCTACAGCCGCTTCTTGCTGGAGTGCCAGGCTCTGCATACCACGGCGGTGCGGCAAGCCAAGCCGGTGTTCACGCGCATCTTCAAGGAATTCGGACTGCCGCAGCGCATCCGCACCGACAACGGTGTGCCGTTCGCCACGGTCAGTCTCGCGCGGCTGTCCACGCTTTCCGCGTGGTGGGTGCGCCTGGGCGTGCTGCCGGAATTCATCGAGCCGGGAAAGCTGCAGCAGAATGGCCGCCACGAGCGTATGCACCGCACGCTGAAAGCCGAAACCACGCGCCCGCCGGCGGCCAATCTCCCCGCGCAGCAGTGCAAGTTCAACCGCTTCCGCGACGAGTTCAATCACGAGCGCCCGCATGAAGCACTAGACCAGCACACCCCAGCGAGCTGCTACACGACCTCAGCGCGGCGCATGCCGGAGAAGATCCCACCGCTGGAGTATCCCGACCGCTTTGAGAAACGCTACGTCAGCGAAAACGGCGGCATCCGCTGGAATCACCATTGGGTCAACGTCAGCGTCTGCTGCGCCGGCGAATACGTTGGCCTCGAGGAAATCGACGATGGCGTCTGGAACATCTACTTCGGACCGCTCAAGCTTGGCCGCTTGCATGAACGCCACATGCGCATCGAAGATGCTTATGGGCGTCTGCAACGGCACCGGTGACTGTTACCTATGTCTCCGGACTTTTTTGTTACCTATGTTCCCGGCCGGTCACCCGTTCGGGTCGCCCACTCGCAGCACGCCGAAACAGCCAAGCCGATCCGACAAACAGTGCGACGAAGAACCCATTTAGTAGCAGGATCTCTGCCGGTCCGCTCCACGGGAGACCGAGCCCTGCGATGAGCGCGATCGCGGTGACCAACGCCTGAGCGAGCGCCGTCGCGAACAACGCGCGTGCCATCCCATGGGGTTGGAGGCGCGCGATGATGGCACCGAAGATTCCAACAGCGAGCACCCCGAAATACATCAGGTTGGCGGGATCGCCGTCCTTCCCGATGATGCCAACGCCAAGACTCAGCCAGACGAGGATGACTGCTGCCGCGAGCGCAACGCCGATGGCGGACCGGTACGCGGTACTGTTTGTACGATGTTCGCATGATCGTGTCTCCAATGTGATGCTGGGCTCGAGCTAGCAATAGAAAGGTCAAGCCGCCAGGGATCATTTGTGAAGCGAAGCGCCTGACGTTCGCGTTTTGCCGCGCCGCGCCGAGCACGAAGCGGCGAGGTGTAGGCGTGGTCAACAACGCGCTGTTAGGTTCTGGCACCGCTCGACGTGGGCACTGACCAAGGTTCGAGTTTCATGCCCTTGCGTCAATTTGGCTGCGGCAGTCGGATACGATGGTGTTCAATCCCCCGGGATCCTGCATTCGACGTACGAGAGCCTCCTCCATCGTGAGAAGTGGATTGTCGTTCCCATCGAATAGAATTGAGAACGAGCCGACCGCTCAGATCGTTCGGCCGCTTCGTGGCCACAGGAGAACGTCTTCGGTGGGGCCGCCTCCGGCGACCCGCCGTTTGCGGCCCCGCCCGACGGGCGGATCGCGCCGCCTTTGCGGAACGACTGCGACGAAACGCAACAAAGCGCAGGCGACCCTCGGAGGGTCGC
>JBOIGA010000272.1:0-3884 GCA_050741875.1 Burkholderiales bacterium | reverse complement strand
GTCATAAAGAGCGCGTTTTGAGGCTCCGAACCTGTCAACTTTTAAGCTTGGATCGGAGAGAAAGAATATGGAATTCGTAAATATCCACGGCACAAACCTCAACCCCTCCCGCATCGGCCTGGGAACTTGGGCCATCGGTGGCTGGATGTGGGGCGCCAGCGATGAGGAGCAGTCTATCTGCACCATCCACGCGGCGCTCGACCGCGGCGTCAACCTGATCGACACCGCGCCGGTCTATGGCTTCGGCCGCTCCGAGGAAATCGTCGGCAAGGCGCTCGGCAGATACGGACGGCGCGACCAGGTCATACTCGCCACCAAGGTGGGGCTGGAATGGAAGGATGGACAGGTATCCCGCAACGCCACCCGCCAGCGCATCCTGCACGAGATCGAGGACTCGCTGCGGCGCCTCAACACCGACTACATCGATATCTACCAGGTGCACTGGCCGGATCCGGCAACATTGATCGAGGACACGGCTCTGGTCATGGATCTGCTGTACAGGCAGGGCAAAATCCGCGCGATAGGCGTGAGCAATTTTTCACCCGGACAGGCGGAACGATTCCGCGAAGTCGCGCTCTTGCATGTGCACCAACCGCCGTACAACCTGTTCGAGCGCGAGATCGAGGAGGACGTTCTGCCTTGCTGTCACCATCGTCGGATTGTCACGCTCACCTATGGCGCGCTGTGTCGCGGTCTACTATCCGGCAAGATGCGGCTCGAGACTCAATTCACTGGCGATGATCTACGCAAAGCCGATCCCAAGTTCAAGGCGCCGCGTTTTGCCAATTACCTGAATGCCGTGGCCGCGCTTGAGCGTTTCGCCCGCGACAGGCACGGCAAGAGCGTGCTGCACCTCGCGATGCGCTGGTTGCTCGATCAGCCCGACGTGGGCGTGGCGCTATGGGGAGCGCGGCGGCCCGAGCAGCTGGATCCGATTGACGATGTCATGAATTGGAAGCTCGACGAGGACGACCTGCGGCAGATCGATGTCATTCTTGCCAGATACATCAAAGATCCTGTTGGTCCTCAGTTCATGGCACCGCAGTTACCGCTGCGAGCGTAGGCGCGAAGAATTCGGGCTCACTAGACGAACTGACACGAGGAGACGCATATGAGCGACACGATCGGCTTCATTGGCCTGGGCCAGATGGGTGAACCCATGGCCCGCAACCTGATGCGGGCGGGCTTCAAGCTGCGCATCTATAACCGCACGCCGGAAAAGGCTGCTGCCTTGGCAGCCGAGGGCGCATCCGCAGTGACGCGCCCCACCGACGCGGTCGAGCCGGGCGGAATCGCGGTTAGCATGGTGGCGAACGATGAGGCGCTTGAGGAAGTCGTCGCCGGCAATGGCGGCTTTGGTGCAGCGCTGGGCCAAGGCGGGGTCCATGTGTCCATGAGCACGGTCTCACCCGCGACTGCGCGCAGGCTCGCGGAGTTTCATCGCCGTCACGGCAGCACTTATGTCGCTGCGCCGGTGTTTGGCAGACCGGAAGCCGCCGCGGCCAAGAAGCTTTGGGTCTGCGTTGCGGGAGCGCAAGCCGCGAAAGAACGTGTTCGGCCGGTGTTGGAGGCGCTCGGGCAAGCCGTGTATGACCTCGGCGAGGATCCTGCCGGAGCCAATGTGGTGAAGCTCGCCGGCAATTTCCTGATCCTGTCGGCGGTGGAAGCCATGGCACAAGCTTTCACCCTGGCGCAAGCGGCAGCTGGCCTCAAAGAAGCTGTCGCCGAACCAATTGTGAGCTAGCAAAAAGCGCAGTCAGAGGCCCGCGCTTTTTGGCATGCTCATAGCGCAGGTCTGCGTTTGCGACCACCAGCACAGAGTGTTTCCTACACCCAAACGGCAATAGGCTCCCAACCCTGGAGACCATCGCAATGCGTACTTTGAAACAAGCGGGCGTCCTCGCGCTCACCCTGGCCCCAGCACTCATGTCCTCGGCAGCCTGGGCGGACCATGCCTCGCCCGTTGGCCTGTGGGAAAACATTGACGATGTCAGCGGCAAGCCGAGGGCGCTGATCCGCATCACCGAATCGAATGGCACCCTGCAGGGCAAGATCGTAAACGTGTTCCGCGCCCCGAACGAAGACCAGAACCCGAAGTGCGAAAAATGCGAAGGTGCGCTCAAGAATGCGCCGGTGATCGGCTTGGTCATCATAACCCGCCTGAAAAAGGACGGCGACGAATACGTCGACGGCCAAATCCTCGATCCGGACAACGGCAAGGTCTATCGCAGCAAAGTCCACCTGACCGACGGCGGCAAGAAGCTCAGCGTGCGCGGCTACATCGGCGTGCCGATGCTGGGCCGTTCGCAGACCTGGGTACGTCAGGAATAAAAGCCGCGCACGGCAGGAACCAACTGAACCGCCCTTTTCACCCCGGAATACATATGCGACTTCCAGTCTCCAGAAGATACCAGCACGTTTTGTTTGCGGGGGTCATGTCCTTCGTCACGACGCTGATCGTATCGGGCGTCATTACTGCATCGCAGGCGGGCATGGATACTCAATATGTCGATCGTTGGATGAAAGGGTTTTTCGTGGCCTG
This sequence comes from Burkholderiales bacterium, assembly GCA_050741875.1. Classification (GTDB taxonomy): domain Bacteria; phylum Pseudomonadota; class Gammaproteobacteria; order Burkholderiales; family JBOIGA01; genus JBOIGA01. Next base: position 1,342 of record JBOIGA010000272.1, on the reverse strand, counting down.
GCCTATCGTTTTTATTGTGATCTTGGTAATTGCTCCTCTTGTATCGAGATTCGTCGAAGCGATCGTTGAAGAGACCTAGAAGGCAGAAGCCACTCGTCGAATTCGTTGGACACTGGCGGCAATGATAGTCGGAAAGGAATCGTGATCGGAAAATGCTCAAAACAATGTACGCCCGATCGCGGAGTCGGAGCAGGACTGTTGACTTTCGCGGCGTAAGTGTCGGGTTGCGCTACGACCATTACGCATTGAGGAACTCGATGCGCTATTGCTTCGTAGATTTGCGCCGGCAGGCCTGGTGGACGCCGGGGTTCGAAAGGACCTGCAGCTCGACGCGTAGACAGCGATGCTGCCTCGCACCCCAGTAGAAAAGTAGTCTATTTAGGAGAGAACGATGACAGTCAAAGCACTGCTCGCAGCAAAGACAGGTGAAACGGTTTCGACCCGCGTCCTCGAAATGAATGAGCAAGATCTCATGCCCGGAGATGTTTCCATCGCGGTCTCGATGACGGCGTGGCGGAGATCGCCGTTGCTATTGCCTACATAGGGGTGGGCTATGAATGCCGTATCGAAATTCACAGACGCGGATCGGCTCGGTAACGTTCTCGCCGTTCAGCGCACCGCGTTTCTGCGCCATGGGTCGCCCTCGCTTGCACAGCGCCGGGCCGATCTGAAGAAACTCAAATTGGCAATGATCGCGCGGCGGAAAGCAATCGAAGACGCGGTTGATGCTGATTTTGGTCATCGCTCGCGACACGAAACAGCGATCATAGAGGTGTTGGGCGTGATTGAAGGCATCAAGTATCTCGATCGCAATCTTCGCAGATTCATGCGCCCCACCCGACGCCGCGTCGCGCTTCACATGCGTTTCGGGACAGCTCGCATCGAATACCAGCCTCTGGGTGTGGTCGGCATCATGTCGCCGTGGAATTATCCAGTCAACCTTTCACTGATGCCACTTGTCACGGCGATCGCGTCCGGAAACCGAGTCATGCTCAAGCCCTCAGAGTTCACCCCCGTCACGAACGCGGTGCTCGCGACGATGCTGGGTGAGATCTTCGCCGAGGAGCAGGTCGCGGTCGTTAACGGTGATGCGACTGTCGGGGCGGCGTTCTCCGCCTTGCCTTTTGACCACCTCGTCTTTACGGGCAGCACGCCAGTCGGGCGCGTCGTAATGAAGGCCGCGAGCGCCAATCTTGTCCCCGTGACACTGGAGCTCGGCGGCAAGTCTCCGGTCCTCGTTGCCAAAGGTCACTCGCTGGAGCATGCGGCATCCCGCATCGCCTTCGGCAAGCTCCTCAGTGCCGGCCAGACATGTATTGCACCTGACAACGCGCTGCTACAC
>JBOIGA010000271.1:0-3913 GCA_050741875.1 Burkholderiales bacterium | reverse complement strand
GTCTCACACCTCCATGATGACCGGGGCGTTTCCGCGCGAGACCGGCGTCTCTGGTAACAGCGTGCTTAACAGACGCACCGAGCAAATAGAGAATCTAATCGGCGATGACATCTTCAACAAAGATGACGTTGTCAAGGTAGACACAATTTACGATCTAGCAAAAAAACAGAGAGGGCTAAAGACTGCGGCGGTGTCTTGGCCGCTAACCAGGGGATCGAAGAATCTCGATTTTATTATTGCCGAATCCTATAACCAGTCCACGTACATAAAAACCACCAAACCTAGTGGCTTTCTCGAGAAGCTTGAAGAAAACGCCATAGCTGCAGATCGCTTTGGGCCTTGGAGTGCGCTTGAAGTCAGCGACCGAGAGGATTGGCTCACTGCCGAGACGGCGAATTATCTAATACGCCACGAGAAGCCGCATCTTATGCTGGTTCACTTCCTGGTCACGGACAGCTTTTCGCACCTCTATGGCGCCGGTTCTGAAGAAGCAAAATGGGCGCATGAGTACGTGGACGACAGGGTTCGAAGTATCGTTGATACACTCAAGGCAGAGGGAATATTTGAAAAAACGAACATCTTCATCGTTTCGGATCATGGATGGACGAACATCACAAAAGCCGTTAAGCCGAATGTTCTGTTGAAAACGCTAGGTTTACTCAAGATTGATAAGAACGAAAACATTGTGAGTAAAGAGGCCTATACAGTTATGAATCACGGAGCCGCACATGTATACGTCTTGAACAAAGCGAGAAAGGACGAGATCGTGCGGGAGATAAAGCCCAAGCTCGCTGCGCTGGAAGGTATTGAGAATGTCTATGGCGAGAATGATTTTAACCGGCTCGGACTGCCTAGCACGAAGGATCCCTACATGGCGGATCTGATCCTTGAGGCGAAGGAGGGCTATTACATCGTCAATGAACATGATGGTATTAGTCCATTGGGCAAGGTGACGTATGTCGCGACCCATGGCCACGATCCGGCGAAACCGTGGATGAAAGGGACGCTGATCGCAGCGGGCCCGGGAATTAAGGGGGGTGTCCAACTTACCGATGTGACCGTTCGCGACTTAGCGCCTACCATCGCACAGTTACTCGGGCTCCAGATGCCATCCACATGGCCCGGCGAAGGCGGCAAATATAGAAAAGGGAGGGCGCTGACAGAAATACTAAAGTAGCGGGTTGGCGCGCCCGTGGAGCACTTTGGAATGTTCCATGAGAGAGGGCCATTCAGTTTGGTGTGCTAGTCTAGAATTGCTTCCGCCTCCCCGCGGAGGTCCACCCTACAGGAGGAGTGACCCATGTCATCCAGTAAGACATTCGATGAAGTGCTAGCCGCGCGCGTATCGCGCCGTACCATCCTTAAAGGTTCTTTAGGCTTGGCCGCGGTTTCACTGTTTGGATCTTGCCAATCGGTACGCGAGGCGCTTAAGACCGAAACCGGTCCCCTGATCGGATTTACCTCGGCGCCGATATCGAAGGCCGATGCCGTGGTCGTCCCACCGGGATACACGTGGCAAGTTGTCAACGCGTGGGGCGACCCGATCATGTCTGGCGCGCCGGACTTCAAGCCGGACGCAAGCCAAACCGCGGCCGAGCAGGCGATGCAGTCAGGCATGTTCCATGACGGAATGCACTATTTTCCTTTGCCCAAAGGCTCGAATTCCTCGACGCATGGGCTGATCGCCATCAACTACGAATACACCGACGATAATCTGCTCACGACTGAAGGCATGACCGACTGGTCCGCGGACAAGGTGCAGAAATCCAAGAACGCACACGGTCTTGGTGTTTACGAAGTCCGCTTCGACGGAAAGACTTGGAAGACCGTGAAAGACTCTCAGTATGGACGGCGAATCACCGCAGACACGCCATTCGCTATCCGCGGACCCGCGGCAGGCCACGAATGGATGCGAACCGCAGCCGACCCCGAAGGGAAAAAGGTGAACGGAACGTTTCAGAACTGCGCGAACGGGTACACGCCGTGGGGAACGTATCTCTCGTGCGAAGAGAATTTCACAGCTTACTTTGTCAACGACTCGGGGCAGATTCCGCGAATGCAGGACCGCTACGGCATTCCCACTACGAAAAACAGTTGGGGATTCCGCTGGCAGGAATTCGACGAACGCTTCGATGCGGTGAAGCATCCCAACGAATGCAACCGTTTCGGCTGGATCGTCGAATTCGATCCTTACGATCCAAAAAGTTTGCCGGTTAAACACACGGCGATGGGGCGCATGGCGCACGAGGGCGCAATGCTTTCGCTCGCGCCCGATGGGCGAGTCGTGTACTACATGGGCGACGACGATTACCGCTCGAAGTTCGAGCACCTCTACAAATTCGTGAGCGCCCGTCCTATCACAAAAGGTGGTGGCTATGCGGCCAACAGCGCGATCCTCGATGAAGGGACCTTGTACGCGGCAAAATTCAACGCCGACGGCAGCGGTGAATGGATCGAGTTGACGCACGGCAAGAACGGTTTGACTGCCGCCAACGGCTTCAACTCGCAGGCGGAGGTCGTGATCGATGCGCGCACGGCGGGCGACGTAGCCGGCGCGACTTACATGGATCGTCCGGAATGGATCGCGGTCAATCCGAAAACGAAAGAGGTATACGTCACGTTGAGCAACAACACCGCGCGCGGCAAAGGCAGTCCCTTGCATCAGAAAAACCCGGTCGGCGCGGATGCCGCCAATCCCCGCGCGCCGAATCTGATGGGACACGTCGTGCGTTGGCGCGAAGCCAATTCAGATCCCGCATCAACGCGGTTCGAATGGGACGTTTTTCTGCTTGCGGGCGATCCGAAACATTCAGATGAATTGAAACGCGGCAACGTTAAAGGCGAGCTTGCGTTCGCCCAGCCCGATGGGCTTTATTGCGACCAGCGCGGCGTGCTGTGGATTCAAACCGATTCGTCGGCGCAAAACATGGCGAGCAAGGATTGGGAGGGTATCGGCAACAACCAGATGCTTGCAGCCGATCCACAAACTGGTGAGGTGCGTCGTTTTCTGACTGGGCCCGTGGGCTGCGAGGTCACGGCGACCCAGTTCACGCCGGACATGCGCACGATGTTCGTCAACATCCAGCATCCTGGCGAAGCACCGCTGCCGCACCCCGGAAGAAACGATCCAAAAAAACCGAAAGCGATTAGCTCATGGCCCGATGGGGAGAAAGGCGGGAGACCGAGATCGGCGACAATTGCAATCCGCCGCGAAGATGGTGGCGTTGTCGGCACATAGTGCGCGTTGAATAGAAAAGGCGGCCGAGGCCGCCTTTTTTTTGAACACGAAATCTATTCTTCGCTTCGGGGGTTTGGGTTGTTCGAGATCGCAACCGCTCGCACAATGCATTCGAGCAGCAGCTTACGCGCGATGCGATGTTCATCCGTACTCCGTTGCCTGCCGCCAGGATGATGACGGAAAAAGAATCCTCCACAAGTAGCCTTACTTTTCCCCACCCAATTACACATGAGGCGCAGCGCGAAGCACTTAACTGTCATGCCAGGTCTCTAGACACGTGGCAGACATGCGCTCTCTGTCGCTTATCTGGCAGAATGCCGCTTTTTTGACCTAATGGCGTTGGCTGCTAGGAGCTACTTTCCATGAAGATTGAATCTACGGACCAAGATATCCGTACGATGCTGTCCTCTGCCTACTACAAAATTCCACGCTTCCAACGACCGTACTCTTGGGACCGGGAGAATATTCAGGAATTTTGGGACGATATCGTACGCGACAATCCCACGGATTATTTCATCGGTTCGATGGTCGTCTATAAGGACGGACAACAGCGGTACGGCGTTGTCGATGGTCAGCAACGCCTGACCACAATCACCATGCTTCTATGTGTCCTGCGGAACACACTCGCCGATCTTGCGTTAACAGACCTTGCAAAAGGAATGCACGGACTTATTG
>JBOIGA010000270.1:0-3921 GCA_050741875.1 Burkholderiales bacterium | reverse complement strand
GCGCGATGATCATCGCGCGCGGCGTGAACAACAGGCCCCACGAGCCAAGCGGCCCCGCGCGGGAAAGTAGCAGATAAACCAAAAGACCCACGACTACCGGCGGCAGGCCCATGAAGGCGTTCAACACGACGATCAGCGTTTTCCGTCCGGGAAAGCGCGCAACCGCGGTGGCCGCCCCCAGCGGTAGGCCAATGAGCGAGGCAATCAGCAAAGCGGTGAGGCTCACTCGCAGACTGAGCAAAATGATATCCAGCAGCCTGGGATCGAGCTGCCACATCAGATTCAGCGCGGTAAAAAAACTTTCCGACAGAGTGTTCATAAAAGGCTACGCCGCGAAGCAATTGACTTTGCGGCGTGCCATTATCGTTCAAAGGAACGCAGGCAAACTTGCGGGGCGTGATCCGCATTAGTAGGAGTGCCTGATACCGAGACCAAATCCGCGCGGATCGCGCCCCGCCGTGGCTGGAGCGGCAACGTTGTTGGTGTTGAACGTCCCGGTCGGGCTGAAGAAATCGTAGGTCGCGTTATCGTCGTTGGAGATCTGGCTGAACACGAAGTAAACATCGGTGCGTTTGGAAAAGCTGTACGAGGCGCCCGCGGTCACCATGGTCGCGCCCGACTCATCGAATCCGTCAACATCGTCGGCGATTGTGAAAGACCCGCGCAGCGTGATCGCCCCGATTTTGTGCAACGCGCCGACGTGATAAGCATCGCGATCGGCGTCGCTGCCGCCCGCAAGTTCGTAGTCGAGGCGCTCAGCGATCAGATTGACCGTGGTGTTGCCGAACGTGTAGCCGATTCCCGCGACGATTCCGTCATCTTCGAGATCGACGCCGCCGTAGTCTTCATGACGTTCATAAGCGAAGGCGATATACAGCGGGCCATTCAGATAGGTGACCGCGCCCGACCATAGACTCGGGTCGAGTTCCCCTGCGGCGGTATCAACCTTTTCCTCGTTCGCGCTATAAGCTAGCCGCGCGGCGAGACCGTTGAAATTGGGTGTCCAGTACTGCACCGAGTTGTTCTGGCGGCGGTCGAACGAATCTGGATTGGTGTTATTGGGTCCGGTGGGACTCGCCTGCCCCGCTTTCGCGCGCCCACCGGTGTTGCCAAAGAGTCCGATATGCGAGCCAATACCGGTCGAGTACCAGGAATCGAGACGGCTGCCGATGGATTTATAAGGCGTGTCCCAGTTGCCGTAAAAGGCCGTGCCCCAAGGCCCGGTTAAGCCGACGTTCGAGTTGCGACCGCCCAAGTTGCCACCACCGGTGTCGAGATTGATCGACGATTCAATTTGAAAAATCGCCTTCAATCCGTTGCCCAGATCTTCGGTTCCGCGAAAGCCGATGTTCGATGAATTCGATTGCACGCGATTGCGGCTATCGAGGTCGGAGCCCGCGCCATCGGCGCCTTCGGCTTCAATGTTTTCGAAATCGGCATTCAGCGTTCCATAGATCGTGACGCTGCTGCCTTGCGCGAATGCGCTAGCGGCGGCGAATAGACTTGCGACGAGCGCGGCAAGCAGTTTTCTCTTCACACTTTTCTCGTTCGGTCGGGATGTGATGGCATTGGCAAGTGGTATGCTATCGTCGCGTCGAACAATTCAAAATATGTAGCGCGCTACATATGATCGAGATCAAGCTCAAGTATTCCTGGCTCGCCGGCAGCGAGAGCACGCAGGCGCTCGATCAATTGTTGTTCAATCTGCTCTATGCGATTCACCGCACTGGTTCGATCAACAAAGCGGCGCGCGAGATCGGCTTGTCGTATCGCCACGTTTGGGGCGTGGTCGGCAAGTGGCAAGAAATTTTCGGCCGCCCGCTGGTCGAGATGCAGCGCGGGCGCGGCACATTTCTGACTTCGTTCGGAGAAAAATTGCTGTGGGCCGAACAGCGAGTTCGCGCGCGGCTCTCGCCTCAACTCGAGAGCCTCGCCGCCGAAGTCGAACGCGAGTTGAACCAAGTGTTCGAGGTCGTCCGGCCGAGCTTACGCATTCACGCGAGCCACGATCTTGCACTTTCGGCTTTGCGCGATCTGCTCTCGCAGCGGAATGGAACGTGGCTCGATCTCCGATTTCGCGGCAGCCTGGACGCGATGGCGTCACTCGGGCGTGCCGATTGCGATCTCGCCGGATTTCACATCGCTGAGAACCGCGCCGAAGCGACGCTCTTGCACTTGTCGTATCGCCAACATTTGAAGCCGCGCACGCAGCGGCTGATCCATTTCGTCAGCCGGCAGCAGGGGCTGATTCTGCCGGCGGGCAATCCACGCAAGATTCGCAACCTGCACGATCTTGTCGAGTCCAAAGCGCGCTTCGTCAACCGGCAGCCGGGCTCGGGAACGCGGCTTCAATTCGACCAATTGCTATGGGAAGCCGGAATCGAAAAACATCAGGTCGCCGGTTACTCGCAAGAAGAGTTTACTCACCTTGCTGTCGCCGCCACCGTGGCGAGCGGAATGGCCGACGCGGGATTCGGCATCAAGGCCGCGGCCGCGCGTTTCGGTCTCGATTTCGTCCCCATGGCGAATGAAGATTATTTTCTGCTGTGCAAGACCGAATCGCTGAAGAAACGAAGCGTCGAAAATTTTGTCGCGCTCTTGCGAGGGGCGGAATTCAAAGCGATCGTCGCTAGTCTCCCCGGCTACGATGCGGCGCAGGCCGGGGAAACGGTGAGCATACGAGAGGCAATGCCTTGGTACGCGTCGCGCGATGAAAGGAAGACTTCACCCAAAAGAGGAGTATCGGCATGAAACTGAGCGCAAGAAACATATTGGCTGGAAAAGTCACCGAAGTCTCACGCGGCCCGACAACCGCCCGAATCAAAATTCAACTCGACGGCGGCGCGACCATCACGTCTTCCATCACCACCGAAGCAACCGAAGATCTGAAGCTTGCGGTCGGCGACAAAGTCTCAGCGGTGATCAAGGCGTCCGATGTGATGATCGGAAAGTGAGACCACCTCGAATGCAAGAGTGAGATTCCGCTTTCAACGCTGTATAAAGTCAAAAGTTGCGTCTTTGCGAGAAGCGGATTTACGCGGTCCCCGCGAAGGCGGGGAAGCAATCTCGAAGGTTGTGAACGAGATTGCCATCCCCAAGAATTCTGGGGCCGTGGCCACGCTATTTCTTGGCTTCACTCTTCCGCGGAAATGAAAAGCTCGTCGCTTGTTGCGTGCGCGGCGTGCGCCGCAAGCTTGCTTATCCTGAGCGCCGCCCGGGCCGAGACTTCTCAGTTCACCGACTCCGCCGATCGCAATGTCGCTGTTCCCGTAAAGATTGAACGAGTGTATGCGGCGGGCCCTCCCGCAAGCGTCATGGTGTTCGCGCTCGCGCCGGACAAATTGATCGGCTGGACTCGTGCGCTCAAAGATGACGAACGAACGTTTCTTCCCGAGCACTACGCCGGACTTCCCGAACTTGGGCGTTTAACCGGACGCGGTAACACCGCCAACGTCGAAGTTGTTTTGCAGCACCGGCCCGATGTGATCGTAGACGTGGGCTCGGTTGCGGCGACTTATTCCTCACTCGCCGATCGTGTGCAGCAGCAGACTGGGATTCCCTACGTTCTGCTCGACGGAACGCTGGCGAACACTGCCCAAGCATTTCGTGCATTGGGAAAGTTGCTGGGAGAGCAAGCGCGCGCCGAATTGTTGGCCGGCTACGTGGAAAAGACGCTGTCCGAGATCGAACAGAAAATCTCCGCCGCTCCGCTCGAAAAGCGTCCGCGAGTCTATTACGGGCGCGGGCCGGATGGGTTGCAGACCGGATTGGACGGCTCGATCAATGTCGAAGCGTTGAAATTCTTAGGCGTGCGCAATGTTGCCGCCGAATCGGGACGACGCGGCGGTCTCGTCACTGTTCCGCTCGAACAAGTGCTGCGCTGGGACCCGGAAGTCATCGTCACCGTGGACCCGCATTTTC
>JBOIGA010000269.1:0-3938 GCA_050741875.1 Burkholderiales bacterium | reverse complement strand
CTTGGATTCAAGGACGCGAAGTTTCAGTCGCTCTATCACTTCACGACCGGAGGCCACGTGGAGGACCCTCGCCTGACCACCTTGCCGCCTTATGGGCTTGATCATTGAGAGCCCAGCAGCGATGTTTACGTCGACACACGTTGGGCCCAATAACCGCATGAGTGCTCGGATCGTCGCCTTGACTACCGCCTTTGCCTGTGTCGGCGGTGTACCGGGCGGCCTATCCCAGCGTTGACTCTCCCATCGAGCCCCATGATCGCTTGCCACGCAGACCACATCGGCAGCCTGCTCCGCCCGTCCGAACTCATTTCGGCGCGGGAAGACGCCGCCGCGGGCCGGATCTCGCGTGCCCGGTTCAAGGCCATCGAAGACCGGGCCGTGGAGGACGCAATCAGGCTCCAGGAGCGCGTGGGCCTGCCGGTAATCACCGACGGCGAGCAGCGGCGGCTCTCCTTCCAAAGCCAATTCGCGGAATCCGTGAGCGGCCTGGGCAACTGGGACCTGAACGCGTTTCTGTGGGGGGATTGGCGCGGAGATTCTTCTATAGTCGGCAATCGGACGATTGAGCGCCCCGCAGGGCTCGGCGTCGTGCAGAAGCTCCAACGCAGTCGTTATTTGTCGGTCGAAGATTTCGTGTTTCTGCGTGCGCGCACGACACGCATCCGGAAGATCGCACTGCCTAGCCCCAGCCTTTGGGCGAACTTCTGGTCTCCGCAGTGTTCCCGGGCAGCCTACCCCACTTTGGAAACCTTCCTCGCCGACGTGGTGGATATCCTGCGCGAGGAAGTCGCGGAGCTGGTGCGGCTCGGAGCGACCTATATCCAGCTCGACGCGCCCCACTATGCGCTGCTGCTCGATCCGGCGACATGCAGCTTCTACGAATCCCAAGGCTGGAGTACGGAGCGATACCTGGAACGCGGCATCGAGATGGACAACGCGGTCATCGGGGATTTTCCTGGCGTCACATTCGGCTTTCACCTGTGCCGGGGAAACCAAGGCAGCCGCTGGCTTGCGAGCGGCGGGTACGAGCGGATCGCGCGGACCATCTTCCGGCGCGTCCGGGCGCAGCGGCTTCTGCTCGAATACGACGATGCGCGTTCGGGATCGTTCGAGCCCCTCAAGGAGGTACCGGAAGACAAGTTGGTGGTGCTTGGGCTGATCACCACCAAGCGTCCTCACCTCGAGCCGATGGACGAGCTCGTAAGCCGCATCCGCGAAGCGAACCGCTTCATGCCGCTGGAGCGTTTGGCGGTAAGCCCGCAATGCGGCTTTTCCAGCTCGGTGATTGGAAACGCCATCACACCGGCAGACCAGGAACGAAAGCTCAGATTGGTCGTAGAGACTGCGCGGCGGGTTTGGGGCGAGGACGCATCATGGGTTTCCTTATCATGAGTCGCCCGACATGCGCTCCCGCACGCCCCCATGCATCCAGCGCTCAACGCCGATGATCAAACCCTCAAATGGAATCCGCCGAACATGAGTACCGGCGAGACCAGAGTCCCCACCGCACCGAAGATCGGATCGATTAGCGCAGTGACCCTCGCGACCCATGACATGGCGCGCGCGGTGCGGTTTTACTCGGCGCTAGGCTTTTCCATTCGATACGGCGGAACGTCGGCTGCGTTCACCAGTTTCCATGCAGGCAGGGGCTATCTCAACCTCATCGCTGCGCCCAGGGATCAGCGCTGGTCGTGGTAGGGCCGGGTGATCTTTTACGTATCGGACGTGGACGGCATGTACCGGCACGCCTTGGCGCAAGGCCTTCAACCTCAGTTTTCCCCGCGCGATGCGGAATGGGGCGAGCACTATTTCCACATTACCGACCCGGACGGCCATGAACTGAGCTTTGCGATATCCCTGGCGAATCACTAAGTCATGCGATGGGAGACTGAAGGTTCTGGTGCAAATTTGATTCGGACGCACTAGCCGTCGCACGAGCAAAGGGTCAGCAACTGTCTTGTTTTCATGCTCGCACCAGCGGCTGTCGCCAAGGCTCATTCGTCCTGGCCATCGTGTTGAGGATGACAAGGAGCTTTCGCATGCAGGCAACAAGCGCAAGTTTCTTCGGTTTGTTCTGCGCAAGCAGTCGCTCGTAGAACGTCCGAATTGAGCGATTGTGGCGGGTGGCCACGAGAGTCGCCATGTAGAGCGTCGCGCGCACGTTTGCTCGTCCTCCGTAAATCGTGCGCCGGCCACGGAGGGCGCCACTGTCTCGATTGAAAGGCGCAACGCCCACGAGTGCGCTCACCTCGCGACGATTCAACTGCCCGAGTTCCGGCAAGCTTGCAAAGAGCGTCGCCACCATCTGCGGGCCCACACCTGGAACGCTGCGAAACAAGGCCTCCTTTTCCCGCCAGATCGGTGACTGCTGGATGGCATCGTTCAAGTCTTCATCGAGCTTCTTGAGCTGTTTTCGCAAAAAGGAAATTGTCTGTTCGATGCTTTTGCGAACCTTCCCGCGCGCATGCGTCAGGCGATTTTGTTCAGCCACCATCATTTCGATGAGCTGGCGACGGCGCGAGAGCAACGCTTCCAGCACTATCGTCTGTTCGTCTTTGAGCACTCGTACTTGAGGACGCACCCGCTCCCCGAACAAAGCGAGGAGCTTGGCGTCAATCTCATCGGTCTTAGCCAACCGTCCCAGGCTTTTCGCGAAGTCGCGTACTTGCCGCGGGTTTACGACGATGACCGGAAGCCTGGCTTTTGCGAGATTCGCGACGAGGAGCGACTCGTAGCCGTCGGTGGCTTCAAGGACAATCAACTCGATCGTCTCGCGCTCATCAATCAACGTTTGGTTTAGCGGCCTCCAGGCCCGGAATGTCGTTCGCGTAAGTACGCGCTGGTCCGGCCTCTCCGAATGCGACATCGAGTCTTTCGGATGCGACATCAATTCCCACAAACATGGTTTGTCTCCCTTGTGATCCAACCTTGCAGGATGCGGACTCGTGGGTATCCCGGTCCGGGCAACTGTTCGGACTGTCAAAAGATCGATGCGGCGCACCCGCTGACCCCCGAGCTGATACGCTCAATGTCTTTTCGTGCTGCCGTATCGAGTTCGCTTGCGCGAACGACTTCACTTTAGCATTTGGGAGAGATACAAGGTCTTGAAATATCGGTTCGTTTTCTAGCGTTCCCGCCCCGCCTCCAATCGATTCTTGCGGAATGGGGTGACAAGCCAGTTTCGCACCGTACTTTTCCCCTCGCCTCCCGGGAGAGGGTGCGCCGAAACGTTGAGCAGGGGCCCCGAATTTGGGGATGCGACCGTGGAGGCGCACATAAGCACGCGGGCAATCGCGGCGCTACATCCCGCTTCGGGGTCGTATCCAAGCACAATACGCTTGGAACCTGCTCCGCCCTCCGCGGGCGCAGGGGTGAGGATCGAGCGGCGTCAAGCACTTTCGCAAAGCTCGATAGGCGACCTTCTGCACGGGCGAGAGGAGATACTCGAGCACGGCGAATCGACCGGCCCGGACTCAAAGTGCCCTAGACTTCGACTTCTATGTCATCACCTGTCACGCGAACGTTGTATCTGCCCACGTTTTCGCCGGCAGGTTCAGCAGTTACTTCGCCTGTTTTGATATTGAACCGCGAACCATGCCAGGGGCATTCGACCTCTTCGCCCTCGATGGAGCCTTCGCTCAGTGGACCGTCAGCGTGGGGGCAGGTGTCGTCAATGGCGTAGAACTGTCCCCCAAGGTTAAACAAGGCAATGCGTTTGTCCCCGATTTTGAGAAGCTTCGCTGACTGATCGGAAAGTTCGGATTTTGCCGCGACTTTGACGAATTTGCCCATGGTCCCTCCTCCTAACTCGGAGTGCCGCTGTTCGCGTCATTAGCCAGTATTAGACAATACGGGCACCGTTTTGTGCGGTCGGTCTCGCCAATTGCCTTCCGTGTCCCCAGGAAGGATCAGTTGTTGACACTGTCTACCGCTCCCGC
>JBOIGA010000268.1:0-3948 GCA_050741875.1 Burkholderiales bacterium | reverse complement strand
GCGAGTACGTCTCGGGGCACAAACTGGGCTAACCGTGTCGCAGCCGCGGCGTAATCCGGATGGTCCCGCCCCGGCGAACGCCGAGCACCCTTGAGCTTCGCGAGTCGTGCCGAGCTTGCGGCTTTCGGGCGCCAATGAAAATGATCGAGCAGGGTGGCAATTCCCTCGGCGTCGTTGCACAGAAGCACCATGTCGCAACCGGCTTCGAGCGCAAGCTCGGTTCGGTCGAGAACGTCGCCGCCCCGGCAAGCCGCGGCCATGCCGAGATCGTCGCTTATAATCGCGCCGTCGAAACCCATCTGACCGCGCAGAATCCCGGTCAGCCAGCGTTTGGAAAATCCCGCCGGAAGCGAATCCACCGCCGGATAAACGACGTGCGCGGGCATGATCGCGGGCAGCCCGCGCTCGATCATTCGCGCGAAAGGAACGAGGTCGGCGGCCTCGATCTCGGCAAAGCTCCGCTCATCCACGGGCAACTCCAAATGCGAATCGGCGGCAATGAAACCGTGGCCGGGAAAATGTTTGCCGACCGCGGCCATCCCCCCTTTTTTGAGTCCGAGTATGAGTGCTTGCGCGAGTTCCGCGATCGCTTGCGGATTGCCGTGCAAAGCGCGGTCGCGAATCACGGTACTTTGCCCGTGATCCACGTCGAGCACCGGAGCGAAGCTCAAATCAACTTCCACGGCGCGGAGTTCCGAAGCGAGAATAAACCCCGCCGCTGAAGCGAGTTCGCGTGCTTTACCTGCATCGACATCCCAGACTTTTCCGATCTCGCGCATCGGCGGCAAGAGCGTGAAGTCGTGGCGAAAGCGCTGGACGCGACCGCCTTCGTGGTCCACCGCGATCAACAACGGGCGAACGGAACGGATCTCGCGGGTGAGCGTCAGGAGTTGCGGCGGCGATTCGTAGTTGCGAGTGAAGAAGACGACCCCGCCGATCAATGGATGGAGCAGGACTTCGCGCTCGGTCTCGGTCAATTGCAACCCGGTGATTCCGCACATGAGCGGTCCCAGGCGCGCACTCATCGTTTGCTCCCTATACCCCCCGCGGCCATGAGCTCTTTCATTTCCTTCACCGCTTTCTCCATCCCGACAAAAAGCGCGCGAGCGACGATTGCATGCCCGATGTTGAGCTCGGATATCTCGCCGATCGCCGCGATCGCATGAACGTTGTCGTAGTTTAGGCCGTGGCCCGCATTGACTTTGAGGCCCAACTGTTTTCCCAGGCGAATGGCATCAACGATTTTGGCGAACTCGGCATTTCGCGCTTCATCGGTTTCAGCATCGGCGTACGTTCCTGTGTGGAGTTCAACGACCGGCGCGCCGGCATTGACGGCGGCATGCAACTGGTCCTCGTACGGGGCGATGAAAAGCGACACGCGAATTCCCGCTTCGCCCAGCTTTATCACCGCTTCGCGCACCCGCTGCAAGTTGTTCACGACGTCGAGGCCGCCTTCGGTGGTCAGCTCTTCACGGCGCTCAGGTACGAGGCAAACATCGTGCGGAAGCACGCGCAACGCGATCTCGAGCATCTCATCGGTCACCGCCGATTCGAGATTCATGCGTACGCGCAAAAGCTCGCGCAGCGCGAACACGTCGGCATCCTGAATATGGCGGCGGTCTTCGCGCAGGTGCAAAGTAATCGCATCCGCGCCGGCGGTTTGCGCAATCAGCGCCGCTTCGATCGGGCTCGGATACTGCGTTCCGCGCGCCTGGCGCAAGGTCGCGACGTGGTCGATGTTGACGCCGAGTTCCATGGGCAAGTCAGTTCAAACGCTGGCAAAGCCAGGCGGTTTTGAACACAAAATACTCGAAGAAAAAGCCACAAGCTTAATCATTCTTGCAGGATTTTTGAGGCCTTACCTCGTCCACGTCACTTGAATAAATTACGGGTGTTAAGCGTCCTACCGCTCAAATGATGCGTGATCAAAAACCGCATGAGAAGCTTGGCCTGGCTCAGGGTGACAGGGTCGCGGTAATCGTCTTGCCGCATGTCGAGCAAAGTCTTGCCTTTGATCGCCGGTCCTTCATCATCGCGCGCGAGCGCGACGGGTCCGCGCTCGGGAAGGTAGGTATAGCTCAAGTCAGGATCGATTTCCCGCCCCGATTCGGTGTCGTTGCTGAGATTGAGCGCGTAGCCGGTCTCGCGCAGAAGGCGGGTTTCGAACTTGCGCAGAGCCGGAGCGGGGTCGGGATCGAACCTAAGCGCGCGCAAAGTTTCGCTGTAACACACGAACAGAACGTCGTGGGGGTCGTCTTTCGGCAGGAGCTTCAACAGAAGCTCGTTCAAATAAAACCCGCACAAAAGTCCGGCGCCTTTCAGATCGTGCGGAGCGCCGGCGGCTTCAGCGCGAGTCAAGGTGCGCAACTCGGACTTACCTATCCAGGCGGCAAAAAGCGGTTGAAAAGGCAAAAGCGCGCCGCGCAAGGGCGACTTCGGGCGTTTGGCGCCACGCGCGACGACCGAAACGCGCCCGCATTCGGCGCCAAAAAGCTCGACGATGAGGCTCGTCTCGCGGTACGCGCGTCCATGCAGGACATACGCAGTTTGCGTTTCATGAGAACGACTAAGAGAACGATTAAGAGAACAACTAATAGCGGCTCGTGCCTGTGGCTGGACGGGGCTGCTTGCAGCCCCTTTCTCCGTTCGCATGTGCCCTTCTTTCATCGCGGCAGGAAATGCCTCATCGCTCATTTCAACCATACCCCAGCGCTCGCAACTGTTTTTCATCCTCCATCCAGGCTTTCTTCACTTTTACCCAGACCCGCAAGTAGACCTTGCCTTGAAACAAGCGCTCCATGTCGGCGCGCGCGTGGCTCGCGATCGCCTTCAATCGTTTTCCGTCTTCGCCGATGACGATGGCTTTTTGCGAGACTTTGTCGACGATGATGCTCGCATGGATGGTGCGTACGCCGCCGGCCACTTTGAAAACATCAATCGCCACCGCAATCGCGTACGGCAACTCATCGGAAAGTTCGCGCACAAGTTTTTCGCGCAAAAGCTCCGCAGCGAGCGATCTTTCGCTTTGCAAAGTCAGTTCGTCATCGCCGAACACGCGCTCGCCTACAGGTAGATGCCGAGCGAGCGCGAGCGCGAGATCCTCTAGCTGCTCGCCCGTTCTTGCGCTTACGGGAACAATCTCGCTGAAAGGGTTCATCTCGGCCATTTCCTGAATGAAAGGCAAGAGCAGTTCGCGCTTCGGCACGCGATCGATTTTGTTGATTGCGAGAACGACGGGCTTTCCTTCCGGAATCCGATCGAGCACTTCACGGTCGGCGTTCTCAAACTCGACACCCGCAACGACGAAAATGATCGCATCGCTCTGCTGAAGGCTTTTCTCGACTTTTCGATTGAGCGCGCGATTGAGCGCGCCGCCGAACCTCGTCTGAAAGCCGGGAGTATCGATGTAGATGATCTGCGCGTTGCCGCCGGTTGCGATGCCGTAAATCGCGTCGCGAGTCGTTTGCGCGCGCGGTGCGGTGATGCTGACTTTTTGTCCGATCAAGCGATTGAACAAAGTGGACTTGCCCGCGTTGGGCTTTCCGGCCAGCGCGACGTGTCCGAAACGATGGAACCTCTGATTAAGCCCCACGTGAATCGCGTTTCAACGAAAAGGTATTGGATGCTAGACGCGCAGCGCAGGACAGTATTTGATATACGGCCTGCGGTGCGCGGGGACGCAGACGATACCTTTTCGTTGAAACCCGTAGGGACGGGACTTTCCGGGGGTATCGCGTTGTTGCTCGTCGCTTGTTTGGGTCAACCAAACGGCGACTCCTCGCGCCTAGCGCTGCCGCCCGGAAAGCCGCCGTCGCGACCACGCGGGACTTAATCAGAGGTTCCTTAGTCAAGGCGGCAGCCGAGAGATTGCAGGTAGCTTTTGAAATCTTTTCCGATTTCCGGATGCTTAAGCGCGAGGCCGAGATTGGCTTTGAGATAGCCTAGCTT
>JBOIGA010000267.1:0-3959 GCA_050741875.1 Burkholderiales bacterium | reverse complement strand
GATTCACTCCGGCTTCGAGCGCGAGCCTGGCGTCGTCCACTTTGGAAGAAATAAAACCTGCTTTCGCGGCGGGTTCGCGCTTCCTGATTTTCTTCAGAACCTTGAGCTCGAACGAAGTAAAAGTGAGGCGATCCACCAGCCCGAATTCGCGCACCATGTCGAGCGCCTTGAGTCCGCTTTTCACGCGCTTGATTTCGAGCACGAGCTTTGTGCGGCTCCCGTACTGCTGTAAAGCGTCGCGCAAAAGCGGTACTTTCGCGCCGCGAAATCGTGACGCGAACCACGATCCGGCGTCGAGCGATTCGATGACCGCCCACGGTGTTTTGCGAACAAGCCCTTTGCCGTTCGTGGTGCGATCGAGCGTTTTGTCGTGGATGAGCACGAGCTCGCCGTCGTCCGTTTCCTGAACATCGGTTTCGATCGCGTCGACTCCGAGATCAATCGCGACGGCGAAACTTTCCAGAGTGTTCTCCGGCGCGTGAGCCGCGGCGCCGCGATGGCCGATGACCTTCATGCACCCTAGTATAATTCGACCTCCATGACGGCAATCACGCCTGAGGCGATTGACGCGCTGCTTCCGCAGACGCAATGTGGACAGTGCGGGTACGGCGCGTGCAAGCCGTACGCGCAGGCGATCGCGGCGGGCGAGGTAAAGATCAATCGCTGTCCGCCCGGTGGAGACGAAACGATTCGTGAGCTTGCAACATTGCTCAGCCGTGAAATCTTGCCGCTCGATGCTACGCGTGGCGTGCACAAGCCGGCAATGCTCGCGCTCATTGATGAGCCGCAGTGCATCGGCTGCGCGCTCTGTCTCGCCGCTTGCCCGGTGGACGCCATCGTCGGCGCGGCGAAGAGGATGCACACTGTCATCGCCGATCAATGCACGGGCTGCGAACTGTGTTTGCCCGTCTGCCCCGTGGACTGCATCCACATGACTCCCGCTCCCGAGATCTCGCGCGAGCAGAAAAAGCAGCTCGCGGATCATGCGCGCGAGCGCTACGAATTCAGGCAGTTTCGGCTCGAGCGGGAAAAACGAGAACGCGCGTTGCGGCTGAAACGAAAATCGCCCGCGGTTCTTTGCTCCCCGTAAAGTTGATCAGCGCTTGCCGTGCGCAAGCCGTGCAGCCTCGGGCATTCGACGCAGCTTCCAGGTGACCCATGGCCCGAGCACCGCGCCCAGTCCCAGCGCGCTCCACGCCAATCCCCACGCCATCGTCGGCGATTGTGCGGCCTGGCCCCAATCGAGCACGAGCCCGAACACCCACGGACTGACTGCGCCCGCGCCGAAGCCGAGCACCGAACGCAACGAATATGCGGCGCCGATGTAACGCGGCGGGACGAGTTCGGACAGTGCCGTGGAATGAATCGAGGAATCGGCGACCGCGGTAAAGTTGTAAACGACCGCGACAACAACGATCAGCGCGAGCGGCGTCGCCAGCAGCCAGCCGAAGAGAAACGAGCAGACTAGGCTGCTCGATGCCATCAGCATGATGACCGCGGTCCTGCCCCAGTGGTCGGACAGCGCGCCTCCCACGATGCTGCCGCCGACAGCGACAAGATAAGTGAGCGCGGTAAACACGATTCCCACGCTCGCTGCCTGCACACTCACGCTGCCCCGGCCAGCGGCAATCGCGAGATACGCCGGCAGCCACGCCCACAAACCGAGGACTTCCCAGGCGTGAAACACGTAGGCCCAGATCGCGAGCATCGCCGGCCGGTTTCTCCAGACGACGAGCAATGCCCTTAAGTTAAAGGCCTTTGCGTGCACGGCATGCACGATATTGGGCGAACGCCGCAGCACGCGAAAGGCAAGCAAACTGCCGAGCAGCGGCCCGCACGCCGTGGCGATAAAAGCGCCGCGCCAGCCGGCGATTGGAATCAGCGTGCTGCTCAAGAATAGCGATAGCGCATAGCCGAGCGATGCGGCGGCGAGGTAAAACCCCATTGCGCGTCCCCTGCCAGCGGTCTGAAAGCGCTCGGCAATCAGCGTGAGCCCTGGCGTGTACGAGCCGCCGGAGCAAATTCCCGTGAGGCCGTGGAGCAGCAGCCCCGAGATGAAGCTGTCGGCGAAGAAAGCAAACAGCATGGCGGAGACACTCGCGCTGATGCTGGTGATCAGGAAAATGCGTTTTGCCCCATAACGGTCGGCGAGAAAACCGACCGCGAACAACGAAATCAGAAAGCCGATATGCCATGCCGATTGAATCAGTCCGGCCTGGCTCGCGGACATTCCCCAATCCGATTGCAACAGCGGCAACGCGGCGGAATACGTCGTGAATATGAGCGCGAAACCGACGCGGCTTGCGCAGAATGCCATGAGCCATGGCGTGTCGCGCGAAAGGCAGCCGCGTGCGGATTCTTCGGTTTTCAGATTGTCCTCGCGTTGTCGTGCTCAGGCAGTTTAAGTATTCTTCGACCGAACATGAACGCCGGCAAACGCCACGAGATTTTTTCCCGGTTCCGGAAAGCGAATCCGAATCCCAAGACCGAGCTCGAATATTCAAGTCCCTTTGAGCTTCTGCTCGCGGTCATCCTTTCGGCGCAAGCGACCGACAGAAGCGTCAATATCGCGACGCGGCGATTATTCGCGGCGGCGAATACGCCAAAGAAAATTCTCGCTCTTGGCGAAGCGGGTTTGATGGACTACGTCAAAAGCATCGGGCTTTATCGAAACAAGACCAAGAACATTCTCGCGCTCTCGCGGGTGTTGCTCGAGCGCTATCGCGGCGAGATTCCCCGCGTGCGCGAGGAGTTAGAGGCGTTGCCGGGAATTGGGAGAAAAACCGCAAATGTCGTCTTGAACACAGCTTACGGTGAGCCCGTGATCGCGGTAGACACACATGTTTTTCGCGTTGCCAACCGAACGCGGATCGCCGTCGGAAAAGATCCGCGCGAAGTCGAGCAGAGGCTGATGAAGTTCGTTCCCGAGGAGCATCGCAAGAACGCACACCACTGGCTCATCCTGCACGGGCGTTACATCTGCGTCGCGCGGAAACCGAAGTGTCCGGAGTGTTTGATCAACGACCTGTGCGAATACCGGGCGAAAACGAAGGGGCCAGGGGTCAGGGCCCAGACGCCAGGCTAAGTCACGCTCTGGATTACTAGCCCTGATCCCTGATTCCTAGTACTTAACGACCAGTCCCTTTTGCTCGGAGAAGTACGCCGCGAGATCTTCCATGTCCTGCTGGCTCAAGTTCGCCGCCATCGGCGCCATGATCGGGTCCTTGCGCTCGCCCGTCTTGTAGTCCTTGAGCGAATGGACGAGATAGTCGTAATGCTGGCCGGCGAGACGAGGGGTCGCGGGCAGGGGTTTATTGCCTTCCGGCCCATGACAAGCGGCACACAAAGCGGCTTTGGTTTTGCCCGCTTCAGCGTCCCCGCCATAAGCGGGAATCGCAGCGAACAGCGATAGGAAGACGAAGAAAGAAGTTTTATTCATTTGGCATCGGCGCTCGCGGTAGCGTTGGTTTGCGAATAGTAAGCGGCCAAATCGGCCATGTCCTGCTCACTCAAGCTCGCCGCGATCGCCGTCATCGTCGGATGCTCGCGCGTGCCCGACTGATACCCTTTCAAGGCCTTGACGATGTACGCCGCATCCTGGCCGCCGAGCTTGGGCGCTGAAAAAACTTCGGGGTAGGCGGTGCGATAACCCGGGATGCCGTGACAGCCCTCGCACATTGATTTTTTCCTGGCGCCTTCCGCGGCGTTCCCCTGCGCTAATGCGGAAGTCGCGGAGATCAAACAGAGCGCGGCAGTGATTCCGAGATACTTCATGAATCCTCCCGATTTGTTGGGAACCTCTGATTAAGTCCCGCGTGGTCGCGACGGCGGCTTTCCAGGCGGCAGCGCTAGGCGCGAGGAGTCGCCGTTTGGTTGACCCAAACAAGCGACGAGCAACAACGCGATACCCCCGGAAAGTCCCGTCCCTACGGGTTTCAACGCTGGCAACGGCCCTTGGC
>JBOIGA010000266.1:0-3978 GCA_050741875.1 Burkholderiales bacterium | reverse complement strand
TCGCCGACCTTTTATTCAGCCAGCGTGTTCTTCGTCGCTTCGAATTCGTGCGTTGCGCCGCTCGAATCCTGCACGGTAATTTTTCCCGCGTTCGGATCGATTTTCACCACCTTGCCGGCGATGTCCTGTGGCGTCCCGGGTTTGCATTCCGCCGCGTTGCCTTGATTTAGCGCGATTGCGGCGAGTAAAGCCGGACCGGCGATGAGGGCCGATAGGGTTCGCTTTTTCATTGTTCTAGTCCTTCACGATGTCATAGATTGCGCCCGCGGCCGCGCCCACGCCCGCGCCGATCAAGGCGCCGTCTCCCGCGCCTGTGTCGGTGCCCGCGCCAATCGCGGCGCCCGCACCCGCCCCTACCGCCGCGCCGCCCAAGGTGCCGCACGCAGTGACGGTGAGAGCAGCCGCGAGCAGAGCGGGAACTGCAAACAGTTTCTTATTCATGATCCTTTCTCCTTCGTTGGTTGATAGCCGGAGCGACCGCTTCGGCATTGACTTGCAAGAACGCTGGCCATGAGCACGCCGTTGACGTTTGGAATCGCCGCGATAGTGAAGGTTCGCGCACTCGCGCTCGTCGCGGGCCCATGTCAGCGACGAATAGTCCCTTGCGTATCGCTTAGGCAGCAACGTCTCGAGTCCGGCCCGACGGTTTGATCGCTGAGAGCCCGGCGTCGCGGCAGATCATCTCATGCGCTTGCGCCTCGTTGAGCAGCCATTGGCGAAACGCCGCCAGCTTTGGATCACTTTCCTTCGTCTCCGGAGTGAGAAGGTAGTACGCAGAAGTCAAAGGAATGCCAGGCTCGAAGGGGACCAAGAGGTGGCCCGCCGCGATATGTTCCGCCGCGAGCACCGAGAGGTTCACCGCCACGCCCAGACCGTCCACGGCAGCGGCGAGCGCCAGAGAGGCGTGGCTGAAATGGGAACCGCGAGTGGGATCTACACCGCTTACTCCTGCCGCCTCCAGCCACATTTCCCAACCGGGGTGCTGGGGAGCGAGCGCGAGAGTGTCATCGTGCAGCAGCACGTGATGGCGCAAATCTTCGGGCGCTCGCAGCGGGTGCTCGCCTTCGAGCAGCTTGGGGCTGCACAGCGGAACGAGACAAATCGGAAAAAGTTTATCCACTCGGAAGCCGGGATAGTTTCCTAACCCGAACCGGATTTCGATGTCGCTTTCTTCCTCGCCGTCATTGGGCGCGTCCTGTCCGTCTATGAGACTCATGCTCGCGGCAATGCGGACGTCCATCTCTGGGTGCGCATTCATAAAGCGGTAAAGCTTTGGCGCCAGCCATTTCGCTGCCAGCGAAGGCGGCACGTTCACTTTCAGGATTTTGGCTTCCTTGCGCACGCGAATGCTTTCCACCGCTTCGGCAAGGCTGTCGAACCCCTCACGCAATTTGGGCAGGCATTTCGCGCCTGCCTCGGTCAGCTCGAGTCCCCGGGTAACGCGCCGGAAGAGCGACACTTCGAGGTGGTCTTCGAGCGCCTTTATCTGGTGGCTGATCGCCGCGGGGGTGACATTCAGTTCCTGTGCAGCCTTCTTAAAACTCATGTTTCGCGCCGCCGCTTCGAAGGCGCGTAACGAGTTCAAAGGTGGTAAGCGCAAGGTCATTTTAACCGGACAAATAAGTTTTTCTAACTCATTAGACCACAAAATGTCGTTTGTTGCACCGCAATATAGTCCCTATATTCACCTCCGACACATTCAACTTATGAGGTGGCGCAATGCAACAAAACAGTCATCAAAGCAAATCTCGATCAAGCCTCAGCCAAGAGATTGACCGGATTCAAATGAGCCCGTCAGACCGGGCCCGAGCCAAGGCTCAAATGCTACGCGCGGAATTCATCGCGGAGCTTCTGGTGAGGCTGGCCAACGGCTTGAAACAAGCGGCCGGACTGGTCGCCAAGCCAGTTCAGAGTTGGCTCGCGAAGTCGAAAACCGGTGTTGGTTAAGCAACCAATTAGTTTTTAAGGAGAAACATATGAAAAAGCTCTTGCTTTACAGCTCAATCCTCATCGCGCTCGGCGCAAACCTCGCGGGCGCGGCAGATGAAATTACACCGCCGATCGGCAACTACACCGGCGTGCGCGAGCAAAGCAGGGTCATCTATCCGCATCCGGCGGATCTTGCGGTCGCGCGCTCTGAAGACCGGCGCCTGTACGACCATCCGGCAGTGACGATTACGAAGCGCGCCCGACCTTCGCTTGCACCGGTCGTCGGGCTGCATCCTGCGCTTTGGCGCTGACGTTCCGAGTTGCAAAGGACGAAGGTGTCCCAATGAGCGCGATCGTTCGAACGCTGACCGAGGCTGACAGGCCGGCGGTGCTGCGTCATCTGACGCGGTTGCCGCCGGAAGACCGCCGGCTTCGGTTCGGCCGCAGCATGAACCCGCTCGCGCTGAAGCGTTACTTGAGCAGCATTCACTTCGACGCCGACCGGGCCTTCGGAGTCTTTGACGCAGACATGACGCTCATCGGTTTTGCGCATCTCGCCTTGAGCAGCGACGCGAGTTTCGCGGAATTGGGCTTGAGCGTCCTGTCGGAAAGCCGCAGGCAGGGGCACGGGGAGTCGCTGCTGCGCCGTGCGGCGCTGCACGCTTCCAATCTCGGTATTCGGGTGATCCACATGTACTGCTTGCGAGAGAACGAAGCGATCATGCGTCTTGCGCGCAAGGCCGGCTTCAACGTCGTACCCGAGGGCATCGAAGCCGCCGCCACGAAACCGATCGCGACAGGAAGTTTCGCGAGTCTCGGACAGGAAGCGCTGTGCGATCAGATCGCGCTCGTTGACCAGATCTACAAACGGCAGGCCCGCAAGATAAGCCGCCTCGTGTCATTCGAAAGACTCTTCGTGAACGTGAGGCGACTCCTGCGGGCCCGGCGCCAGCTGCAACACTAAACGCCGTTACCACGAATACTGCACGCGGTATTTCACGACGGCCTCGCCGTCCTTGGCGATTTTGACTGGGAAATGGACCGTGCGCGAATCGGCTTTCTCGTAGTCGTGAGTCTTGCTCGTGAGCTTCCAGTTGATCCAGCGATAGAGATTTTCCTTGACGATGACCGTGACCGGCTCGGCTTTGTGGTTACGCAGTTTGATTTCGATTTCCTCGGTCAATGTGCGCGCTTTCGTATCGAGCTGGTAGTCAACCTGTCGCCGTTCGCCGACCACATCGAAAGCCGATCCCATCTTGATCAGCACTTTCTCGTTTTTCGGCGTGTGGTCAATTGTGTCTTCGCCGATGAATTCGAGCGACTGATCGGCGGAATCGAGTTTGGAGACCCGAATTCCGCCGGAAGGCAGCGGAATTCCCATCGAGTTCTCGCTCGCATTCTTGAAGCCGAGATAGACGTCGACTTTCTTGTTGCTGTCCAGGCCGTAGTTGCGGTCGGTGATCGGGTTCGGAGAAAA
This sequence comes from Burkholderiales bacterium, assembly GCA_050741875.1. Classification (GTDB taxonomy): domain Bacteria; phylum Pseudomonadota; class Gammaproteobacteria; order Burkholderiales; family JBOIGA01; genus JBOIGA01. The sequence goes on along the minus strand of JBOIGA010000266.1, from coordinate 572 downwards.
ACCACGATAGCCAGGAGCAAGTCCATAGTACACAAGCGTCTTCTCGCAGGGCACGGCGCGCGCGACCGGAAAAAGCTCGATCTGTTTGGTCGAATTGTCGGGGAGTGTAGTTGGCCGCCCCAGCGTGTAGAGGTGGTACTCAAAGAAAGTTTTCTCGGCAAAGCCTTTTTCTTCGGCGCTCAACGCCATATCCGCCATCGCGCGCTTTGAGGCCATTGGCGCGGCGGCAGAAGCTGGAGCGCGATGTACATCTCCCGCGATCAACTTCAATTTCGCGTCGGCATAGTTCGCGCCGGACTGGTTCAAGATGCTCACCCACGCGCCGACATCGAGCCTGCACGAGTTCGCGTCCTTGCCGTCTGAGTAGACGAGGTTGTAGTCCGTCCACCACGTCACGCCACCGGTTTGATACCCGACTTTCGTGCGATGTGTCCCCGGCTGCTGCGAGATCACATCCCACACGAGCGTCGGCTTGGTCAAGAGTCCGCCGGGAAGTTTCGGGAATTGCACCGAAGCCGTGTGATTGAAGATTCGCACTGCGCCGTCGGCGCCGCGCAACACCAGGCCGCCCG
>JBOIGA010000265.1:0-3980 GCA_050741875.1 Burkholderiales bacterium | reverse complement strand
CGATACGCAGCCGAGCTGCGAAAATAGGTATAGAGCTTCATTTTAGGGATCGTTTGCATAACTTGTCATTGCGAGGAGCGCAGCGACGAAGCAATCTCGCACCGAGAGAACCAAGATTGCTTCGCTCCGCTCGCAATGACCGTCATAGCTTCGTCTGGTAAGGCGCGACAATCTGTTCGATCGCACCGAAGATCGTGCGGCGGCTCTGGTCGAGCATCTCGATTTTTACTCGATCGCCGAAGCGGAGAAAAGGCGTCGTCGCTTTGCCGTGCTCGAGCGTCTCGAGCATGCGCTTCTCGACCAGGCACGATACGCCGAGAGAGCGGTCATGATTCGACACCGTCCCAGAACCGACGATCGTTCCCGCGCCCAAAGCCCGCGTTTTCGCCGCGTGCGAAATCAGCGCCGGAAAGTCGAAATGCATGTCGGTTCCCGCGTTGGGCCTGCCGCAAAGCTCGCCGTTCAAACTCGATTCGAGGTGAAGATGCACGCGTGCTCCGTCCCAGGCGTCTCCCAACTCATCTGGAGTAACCACGACCGGCGAGCACGCCGAAGCGGGCTTGCCGTGCAGGAAACCGAAACCCTTGGCCAACTCCGCCGGGATGAGCCCGCGCAAGGAAACGTCGTTGACGAGCATAAAAAGCCGGATGTGACCTTTTGCTGCTTCGCGGCTCGTCCCCATGGGCACATCGTCGGTGATGACCGCGACTTCCGCCTCGAAATCGGCGCCCCATTCTTCGTTCGCAACGAGTATCGGCTCCCGTGCGCCAAGAAAGTGATCGGAACCGCCCTGGTACATCAGAGGATCGGAGTAAAGCTCTTCGGGCATTTCGGCGCCCCGCGCTTTGCGCGCGAGTTCGACGTGCGAGAGATACGCGCTGCCGTCGAGCCATTGATACGCTCGCGGGAGCGGGGCGGCGAGAGCGGCGATATCGAAAGCGAAGGAATTTTCCGCTTCGCCTCGATTGAGCGCAGCGGAGACTTCTTCGAGCTCGGGCGCGAGCTCGCCCCAATCGTCGAGCGCGGCTTGCAAGGTCGGAGCGATCTGCGCAACTCGCACCGCGCGCGAAAGCGAACGATCAACGACGATGAGAGTTCCGTCGCGTCCGCGTTTTAGACTTCCAAGTTTCATTTCCAAGAGTCGACGTAGCCCGGCCACTCGACCCCTTCGGGAAGCGCCGCGACCTCGAGAGCGTCGCGGGCGTCGAGCATGACCGCCACTTCGTCCGTCTCCGTGCGGCTTCCCTGATTTGCCAGCGCTTTGGGATGCGGGCCGTGCGTGAATCCCGCGGGATGAAAAGTGATCATCCCCGGATGAATGTTGTCGCGCGAGAAAAAGCTGCCGCGATGGTAGAAGATGACTTCGTCGTAATCGTCGTTGTTGTGGAAGAAAGGAACCTTGAGCGCGCCGGGATCGGACTCGAGCGGCCGCGGAACAAAAGTGCTGACCATGAAACGTGAAGCGGCGAAAGTCGTGTGCGCCGAAGGCGGAATATGCGCGCGATGGCTCATGAGCGGCCGAATCGCCCGCCAGTTTATTTTCACCGGCATCAACGTTCCGTGCCATCCGGTGGCGTCAAGCGGGTTGAATGGATAGACGATCTCGGACAAAGACTCGAGCCGCTTCACGACGATTCGCCACTCTTCGTCTTTTTGCTGCGCCAGATACGCCTCGTCAATCTTCGGCACGTCGAGAACCGCCGGATCAAAAACCGCGTGGCTACCCACGATGCCTTTTTCCGGAAGCTTGTACGCATCGTTCGTCGCCTCGATGAGCAATAGCGCCATCGGCGATTCAGGCTCGATTCGCCACATTGTTCCTCGCGGCAGCATCACGTAATCGCCTTCGCCGATCGCGAGATGGCCGTAATCGCAAAAAAGCCGCGCGCTTCCCGCGTGCACGAAAATAAGCTCGTCGCCGTCGCTGTTGCGCGCCAGATGATCCATTTTTTGCCCTATTCGCCAGAAACGAAACTGCACGTGCGCGTTGGCAAAAAGCTTCGCTGCCTGAAAAGGCGATGCGGCGGTTTCGGAAAGCTTGACGGTGTCGAAAGCGCGAGGCTTGAGCGGACCGGAAAAAGTTTTCCACGCGGTCGGCGGATGGCGATGATGCATCTGCGTCGAAGGTCCCTGGAAACCTTCTCTTCCTAGTTCGCGCTCGTAGGTTCCGGCGGGCAAATCGGCGTGCGCCTGGCGCGAAGCTTCGCCTTCGACTCGCGGCAGCATGATCCACTTGTTCATAACACTCCTCGCGCGATCTGGTCGCGCTCGATGGCTTCGAACAGCGCCTGGAAATTGCCTTCGCCGAAACCTTCGTCGCCTTTGCGTTCGATGATCTCGAAGAAAATCGGACCGATCACGGTCTCGGTAAAGATCTGCAAAAGCAATCCCTGACCAGGCACGCCGTCAATGAGGATGCCATTTTCGGCGAGGCGCGCCAGGTCCTCGCCGTGATTGGGAAAACGCGATTCCACTTTTTCGTAATAAGTCCTTGGAGTCGCCATGAAACGCACGCCGTTTTTTTTCAGCGCTTCGACCGTCGCATAGATGTCGGCGCAGGCAAGTGCGATGTGTTGAATGCCTTCGCCGCGATATGCTTCGAGATACTCCTTGATCTGGCTTTTGTCGTCGGAAGGTTCGTTGATCGGAATTCTGATCTTGCCGCACGGACTCGCGAGCGCGCGCGATTTCAAACCCGTCTTTTCCCCATGAATATCGAAATAGCGAATCTCGCTGAAATCGAAAAGCCGCTCGTAGAAACTCGCCCACTTGTTCATCCGGCCCTGATGGACGTTGTGGGTCAGATGATCAATGTAAGTGAGCCCCACGCCTTTCGCTTCCATGCTCGCGAGCGAAGTGAAATCGACGTCGTAAATCGAGCGTTCGCCATAGCGGTCAATTAGGTAGATCAAACTCCCGCCGATGCCTTCAATCGCCGGAATGTTGAGCTCCATCGGACCGACTTTTCCGGGTTTCGCTTTGGCGCCGAGTTCGAGTGCGCGCTTGTACGCGAAGCCCGCGTCTTTCACGCGAACGGCAAAAGCGCAAACCGAAGGTCCGTGCACTCGCGCGAAAGCGTGCGCGAAGCTGTCAGGCTCGTGATTAACAATAAAATTGATCTCGCCCTGGCGGTAGAGGACGACATCTTTCGAGCGGTGACGTGCGACGGCGGCGAAACCCAACTGCTCGAACAACCTCGCCAGCTCGCGAGTATCGGACGCCGTGTACTCGACAAATTCGAAACCGTCGGTTCCCATGCGATTCATCGCGGTCCCTCCGAGGCCATGACATTAGACCCATGCGATTCATTGCGGCCCCTCCGAGGCTATGACAGGAGCGTCATGCCGATCGTTCTTTGCCGCGATCGACGAACAGTTGTTGGCGGCTAGCGTCAGTCGCTGGTCGATAGCAAAAGACCAGCGATGCCCCACACCCGCTCAATCGCACGCGAACTAAAGTGCCTGCACTACGCGTTCAATATACGCTTTTCACTGCAATTGCAATTTCGCAAGCGGCACGACTTTTCATCCCCACGCGTGTGGGGAACGCCCGCAATCTGTACCTCGATGCCAGTACTCCAACGGTTCATCCCCACGCGTGTGGGGAACGCGACGCTGGTGTGTTCACTCTGGTAACCGATTCCGGTTCATCCCCACGCGTGTGGGGAACACCGGGATGTGCGTCGCGGCGGCGTTGTAGTTGCCGGTTCATCCCCACGCGTGTGGGGAACACTGATCCGATGCTCGCCAAGCCAATGATAGAGTCGGTTCATCCCCACGCGTGTGGGGAACACTTCGCGGTCGGCGTCGGGAAGGTGATCGTCGCCGGTTCATCCCCACGCGTGTGGGGAACACGCTGGCGACGAAATTCGCATTGCTGAAAATGCCGGTTCATCCCCACGCGTGTGGGGAACACTGTATGGTGCCGCTTGCGCTATAGCTGTATGTCGGTTCATCCCCACGCGTGTGGGGAACACTAGT
>JBOIGA010000264.1:0-4031 GCA_050741875.1 Burkholderiales bacterium | reverse complement strand
GGTCAAACTGGCCGGGCCGTTTGCGAAGCTCTCGCTTCCAAAGGACGGCTGGCAAAATTCGCCGTTGCGCCGGCAATTCATGCACGCCGGGTATCGCAGTGAAGCGCCGATCGTACTTTACTTTGCTTCGAAGACGCTGCTTGCTATTTGTCTTCCGGCTTTGCTATGGGTGTACATCGGAATCAGCGGCACGCAACTGAGTGCGAATATTCTCCTCCTGCTTCTACTTACCGCGGCGGCGATTGGTTATTACCTCCCGTATTTCGTACTCAAACGAAAAATTTTCTACCGTCAGCGCGAAATTTTCGAGAGCTTTCCGGATGCGGCCGATCTGATGCTGGTATGTGTTGAATCGGGGCTCGGGCTTGATTCGGCACTGGCCAAGGTCGCCGAAGAGATACGCTTGAAAAGCACAGCACTCGCGCAAGAGCTGCACCTAGTTAATCTGGAGTTGCGCGCGGGTGCGACGCGCGAGAAAGCGTTGCGCAATCTCGCCGCGAGAACGGGTGTCGCGGAAGTTGAGACTTTTGTCACCATGCTCGTGCAGGCGGATCGATTCGGCACCAGCATCGGCGACTCGCTGCGTGTATTTTCCGATGAGTTACGCACGAAGCGGCAGTTACGAGCTGAGGAACTGGCGGCCAAAATACCGCTGAAGCTGCTATTCCCACTCGTGCTCTTTATCTTCCCATCGTTGCTGCTGGTGCTGCTGGGACCTGCGTTTATCCAAATCTATCGGATCCTGCTCCCGACTTTGAGCGGAAATTGAAGAGGAGGTCATCATGCCGAATTTGAAAGCGATCGTATTAGCCATATGCAGCGCTTGGGCGCTCGGTAGTTGCGCATCGCTCAAGGGACCCGAGGCCCACCCGCTGCGAGTCGAACCTGTTGCGGGATTTGCTCAAAACAATACGCATCACCCCCAGGCGCTGTATCAGCTCGGGCGTTTCTATCAGGGACAGCTTCGAAACAAAGAGGCGAAGGATGCTTATCAGAGGGCTCTCGCGAAAAACCCAAAGCTCGCTGATGCGCATAACGCCTTGGGTGTGATCTATGCGTCCGAGGGTAAGTACGATCTGGCGGTAAAGGAATTCAATGCGGCGATCGCGCTTGCGCCCGATTCGGCGCACTTCCACAACAATTTGGGTTACGTGTATTTACTCTCGAGTAAAGAGGAAGAGGCGGTGGTTGCATTATCGGAAGCGCAGAGACTCGACCCCGAGAATCCTCGTGCTCGCGCGAATATGACAGTCGCGCGTGAGCGCATCAACGCCGAGAACCCCAATCTTGCGGGTGTCGAAATACGTCCGATTCAATACAGCGAGCCGGTCGTCGAGCAACAAATCAAGCGAGAGACGGAAGCTGAAGGCCTTAAGCTCGTAGAGACCGAATCCAATATCTACGAGTTGCGCCAGACGGTACCCCATCAAGTCGCAATCGTCGCCCAGCCGGTCAAGGAATCGTTGCTTGTACCGCTCAAGAAAGCGAAGGTTGAGGTCTCGAATGGTAACGGTGTCACGCGTATGGCGAGGAAAGTTGCGACATATCTCGGCATTAACGGCGTTCCAACATCCAGAATCACCAACCACAAATCGTTTGACCAACTGACAACGCAAATTGAATATCGCGAGGGATTCAAACTGCAGGCAAAGAGTTTGAATTCGAAACTGCCGAAGCCCGCTAACCTGGTTGCAAGTGAAAAGCTACGCGAAGGAATCGATCTTCGCTTAGTGCTTGGTCGTGACTTGGGCGGCGACGTGGCGTTGTTCGATGGAGAACAAAAAGTCGCGTCTCAACGATAGCTGCATAGCGCAATGCTATGCAAGGAGAAGGGTAAACGAGCGCTTCCCGAAATCGGGACTTGGGCATGAAGCTACTCGGGGCGCCTGGAGCGACGATTACTTGAATGCTCTCGTGGCGCCTGGATTTTGCAGATTAAGCCTAAGCTGAAGCAGGCCTTTCGATAATGAGCAGTGTTGACCGTTTTTTCCTCGTTTTGACTTTGCCGAGGTTGCTCTTTGCCCTTCTGGTAGTTGTGCTGCTGTCCACTGCCGGATTATGGGATCTTGATTACTTCTGGCACCTGAAGACTGGTGAGTACATCGTCACGCATCTCGCGTTGCCGCGCAGCGATATTTTTTCCTATACCAATTACGGAGTGCCTTGGGTTCCGCATGAGTGGCTGTTTCAAGCCGTTCTTTACTTAGTCCACAACGCATTCGGTTCATCCGGGGTGAAGTTGCTTACCGTGCTGCTTGCGTCTTCTGCGTTGTTCATTGCTTACTCGACTGCGAAAAAAGTGTTGAATAGCACAGGTCCCGTAATACTGCTGACCTTTGTCGCGTTCATTCCGATCGCGGCGGGAATGGCGCCACGGCCGCAACTCATCACCTATGTGTTTTTTGCGGCGTTCCTGCACGTGATCGTCGATTTCAAATATCACCAGAACGCGCGTCGGCTATGGCTGCTTCCTATGCTCATGGTGTTCTGGGTCAATTTCCATGGGGGATACATCGTTGGGCTCTTTTTGTTATTCCTGTTCTTGGCAAGTGAGCTGGTCGTGTATTGGTTTGAACGACCCGACCATCAGCGACAGATGCTTTGGCGTTTGGGAGCGTGGGCAGCATTGACTGTGTTGGCATCGCTGGCCAATCCCGACTTCATTATGCATTGGCTTTATCCGTTCAACGTGGCGGGTATGGAAACCGCGATCAACACGATTCAGGAGTGGCGCAGCCCGGACTTTCATCTTCTTCAGTATCAATACTACCTTCTGATGGCTATGGGGTTCTTCGCGATTTTGATATACCGGAAGAGCAAGCCTGACTTGACTGAGCTGTTGTTGCCTTCGATCTTTCTCTTCGCTGGCTTCGTGTCCTTACGCCACATCCCGCTCGCGGGACTGGCATTGGTGCCGTTTGCCGCAGCGGCCATCAAGGATGGCCTGAATATTCAAGGCGCCTCGCGAAATGGCGTACTTTTGGCGAGATTCACACAGCGTGCTTTGGCATCGCGGCGCGTTAGCAGGGAAATCGAGGCCCGGCTTAACTGGGCAATTCTCGTGGCAGTTGTGCTTATGGCTGTCGCATACCAACCGGAGCGCGAGGCGAGGGAGATTAAAAAAGCGAACTCACTATTACCGGTTAACGCAACGAATTTCATCGAACAAACAGGAATCACCGGGCGCATGTTCAACAGCTACAACCACGGCGGTTACCTGATATATCGGCTCTATCCGCGGCAGCAGGTCTTCATAGATGGACGGGCGGACGTTTACGGCGATGAGTTCTTGAAGTCTTACATGGCAATTGTGTACGGAGAGCCTGGGTGGGAAAAGGCTTTTGACGGCTATAAGATTGACTATGTAATCTGCCACCGCGATTCGCCGCTGCGGCAGCTCTTGCTGTTGCGCGGAGACTATAAGTTAGTCTACGACGACGACAAAAGCTCCGTGCTGCTCAAGGATGCGCCGGGATATGCCCAGGTGATCGCGAAGTATGGCTTATAAGCGGCACCGCAGTGTATCGAGCAAAGGACCACGCTGATGGAGAGCGAGCTATATCTTAAGATGCGGCAGGTCGAGGACAACCATTGGTGGTTCGTAGGGCGGCGGCAAATTGGCCGGCACATTCTGTCCTCGCTGCGGCTCCCAGGTTCCGCTCGAATACTCGACGTGGGATGCGGGACGGGGGGAAATTTCAAAGTGTTGGCCGAGTTTGGACATGTTACCGGCATGGAATGCGACCAGATCGCGGCGACGATTGCTCGCGGAAGAAATGGCGTCGAAGTGATCCAGGGGAGTTTGCCCGGCGCGGTACCGTTTGTTCCGTCTCAGTTTGATCTGATCACAGCGTTCGACGTCATCGAGCATATTGATGATGATGTTGCGAGCCTCGCGACACTACATGGACTGCTAGCACCCGGCGGTTATCTGCTGATGACCGTGCCGGCTTTTCGTTTTTTATGGAGCGATCACGACGAACAGCATCATCATCGAAGAAGATACGATGCTAGACGGCTGCGCGATGTTA
>JBOIGA010000263.1:0-4116 GCA_050741875.1 Burkholderiales bacterium | reverse complement strand
GTCTACGTCGCCGAGCGTCTGAGGCCGTAGGCCCACTACTGATCCTCAGCCGCTCGTCTCGTAGCCAACCCATTCTCGTCGAAACGCGATCCGTGTGCGACTTGATCAGAGGTTCCATTATCTGGCTGGGGAGGTAGGGATCGAACCTACGAATGCCGGAATCAAAATCCGGTGCCTTACCGCTTGGCGACTCCCCAGTTCATAGCCACTCTTTAAGGGGATGACAGTCCAGTCCCTTCGCCACGAAACCATCGATCGGCGCCGCCGCCAATATGCGGCGCGCTTCGCTCTTGCTGTCGAACTCGGCAAATACGCACGCTCCCGAGCCCGTCATGCCGGCCCTTTCGGCGTTCTTTCGCAACCAGTTCAGGGCTTCCGCGACCGCCGGGTATCTTCGGCACACGACTGATTCAAGATCGTTGCCCGACTCGCCGAGCGAAAAGGCGCCTAGTTTGAGCGGATTCGAATTTCGTGTCAATTCAGCGTCGTTGAACACTTCGCGAGTGGAAACGAAGGCGTTTGGAGCGAGCACGACGTACCATTTGCGCGGAAGCGAGACCGTGTGCAAACGCTCGCCGATGCCTTCGGCCAAGGCGTTCTCGCCAAAAATAAACACGGGCACATCGGCACCGAACTGCAAAGCGAGCTGTTGCAACTCGAGGCGAGAATAATTGACTTGCCACAAGCGGTTGAGCGCGATCAACGTCGTCGCCGCGTCCGAGCTTCCTCCGCCCAAGCCGCCGCCGATGGGAATCCGCTTGGTGAGATGAATTTGAGCGCCGGCCCGAACGCGCGCCGTCTGCTGCAAAAGGCGCGCGGCGCGAAGACACAAATCCTCTTCGACCGACGCCGGGGAATCGCCCAGCCGGGTGATTTCGCCGTCCTCGGTAGCGACGAAATCAAGCGTATCGCCGTAGTCAATAAAACGAAAAAGCGTCTGCAGTAAATGGTAGCCGTCGGCTCGGCGCCCAAGGACACGCAGAAAAAGATTGAGCTTGGCGGGAGCAGGTACGGCGTCTAAGCGGGTAGCAGCCAATCGTCAACCACCAAAGTGATTTCGAGGCCGCGGCCCGAGACTTTGAGCTTCTCGGGCAATCCTTGTTTTTCCGAATAGCGCAAATAGGAGATTTCCCAGCCATCCTGTTTGACGCGCGCAAGTCTGCCTTCGTCATCACGCTCAATCTCCGCCGGAACACCAGGAACCGAAACTCCTCGCACCCAGGATTCGAGCCCGGTCAACGGCAGGCCCCAACCCAACACCTGCCGAGTCAAGCTTTCGACGTCCGCGGCTTGGTAAGTTTGCTCCCGGGTCTTGAGCGTCACGCCGGCCGGGTTCTTGCGCAGATGTGCGACGCTGGCCCCTAGTGGCGTCAGAAACCAAAGCTCATCCTGGTCTTGGCCGTGCGTCCAGCGCAAGCTGCCGGAAAATTTCTGCTCTGGGGAATTCACTGCGACCCTTCCAAGGAGCTCGAATGCGCCAGCCGCTCGTGGCAAGGGAGTCTTGATTTCCGGCGCCGCGCAAGCGGCAAGAAATACTACGAGGATGAGTCGGATGCCGAGCAGGGGGTTACTTCTCACCCCGGTTCGCCAATTAAAGCGGGACAAGGCTCACAGACGCTCAGCGACGAATCTCTTGATCGTGTTGAGCAATAGTTCGTTCTTCGGACTTTCCCTGAGCGCTTCGCGCCAGATCTTTTGCGCTTCCTGGCGCTTGCCGGAGACCCACAACACTTCTCCCAGATGCGCCGCGATCTCTGGATCGGGCCGCGAAGAAAATGCGCGCTGGAGGTACTGCAAACCTTCGTCAAAATTTCCCCGCCGGTACTGCACCCAGCCCATGCTGTCCATGATGAAAGGATCTTCGGGCGCGAGCTTCAGCGCCGTCTCGATCAGTTGCTGCGCTTCATCGAGCCGGCCGGTGCGATCAGCAAGGGTGTAGCCGAGCGCGTTGAAGGCGTGTGCGTAGTCCGGCTTCAACTCGATCAACCTACGTAGGTTCGTTTCGAGCACATCGAGGCGATCAATGCGTTCCGCCGCCATCGCATGGTCGTACAGGAGATCGGGATGATTCGGCGTCGCCTCGAGCGCGTGCGCCAGCATCTGAAAAGCCTCCTGATCGGCGTCGTTGTCGCGCAACAACTGCGCTTCGGCCTGTATGTACTGCACCTTTTCCTGCTCACTGCTCGAAGGCAGCGAGCGCAGGTACATACGGCCCGCGGGAAGTCCATCCTGTTTGGCGACGATTCCGGCGTAGCGCGTATTGGCCTCGAGAAAGTGTTTCCCCGGAAGCACGGCTGAATACCATTGCTTCGCTTCGCCAAAGCGCTGCCGCTCTTCGGCGACTTGTCCAAGGTAGAGCCGAATGCTGTCCGCGTCCTTGAAGCCGAGTTCCATCGCCTGTTTGAATTGCATGTCGGCGGCGTCGTAATCCTTGAGCTGAACGGAGAGAAGCGCGACCGCGAAAACGACGTCGGCATTGTCGGGAAAGTCGGCCATCAGCTTTTGAAATTCGGCGCGCGCGGCGTTGTAATTGCGGTCGGCGACGAGGAGGCGGGCGAAGTTGAGCCGCGCTTCCTGCGCCTTCGGGTGCGCTGCGAGAAACTTGGCGAGATGCTCGATCGCCAGCGTGTTGGACGTGCGCGAGAGCAGCTGAGCTTCATAGACCGCGGCGAGTTCCCAGTCCGGCTTGAGCTTCGCCGCTTGGCGAATCGCGGCGAGCGCGGCGTCGTGTTGCCCGGCGTTATGCGCCGCCTGCGCGATCGCGAACTGCGCTTCGGCAAGTTCGCGGTAAGGCTGCGCGAGTTCCTTGACCGCGTTCAGGACGGCGGTCTTGTCGGCGTGCTTGGCGAGGATGTTATTGAGCTGCAAAAATCCGTGACCGCTATTGTTTCCCTCGACCGCGAGCAGCTTGGCCAAATGCGGCACAGCGCTTTTCAGATCATCGGAGTTAACCAGCACCGAGGCGATCGACTGGCGCGCCGCAACCGAATCGGGCTCGAGTTCGAGCCAGAGGCTCGCTGCTTCGAGCGCGAGCTCATAATCGCGCGAGAACGTCGCCACCTCGGCAGCGCGTTTCGCAACGCGCGGATCGCGGGTCCTTTTGGCGATTTCCAGATACGCCTGCGATGAAAGCGCGAGATTTCCGCGTTGCCCGGCGATTTCCGCCAGCAGAAATTGATAGAGCGTTTCAGCCTCGAGTTCTTGTCTCGGCAGGTTGTCCGGTTTCGGCTCCCGCGGCTGCGCAATCAGCGCTCCAGCTTTAGCGCGCCCGGCATCGGGCGAACCGGGCTCTTTAACGACAGGCTTTTGCGCACACGCGCAAAGCGCAAACGTGACAAGCAAAAACAATAATCGCATACAGGGTCCCAGCGTCGGTGTTTTTTCTTCTAGTTTGAGGACAGTTTAGGTATATTTAGCTCTCGCTACAAGTACGCCGGAAAATTTCCAGAACCGGCGCTCTCCCGCTTTATGACCGCGCCGGAAATCACTGTCGCTATCGAGAATTTGAGCCGCGATTTCGGCCCGATAGAGGCCGTGCGTGGAATCGATCTCGAGCTTCGCCGCGGTGAAATTCTGGGACTTCTCGGTCCAAACGGCGCCGGCAAAACGACGACTTTGCAAATGCTGACCGGCAATCTGGCGCCGACCGCGGGCAGTATTTCGATCTGCGCGATTGATTTACTCGAAGAGCCAGTACGGGCAAAGCGCGCGCTCGGATATCTGCCAGAGACTCCGCCGCTTTACCGCGAGTTGACCGTTGACCAGTATCTCGATCTTGCCGCCAAGCTGCATCGCGTGACGAAGCGCGAGCGCAAGGCGGCGATCGATACGATCAAACAAAGATGCGGCCTCAGTGACGTCGGCGGCCGCCTGATCGCGAACTTGTCGAAGGGCTATCAGCAAAGACTCGGGATTGCTCAAGCGATCGTGCACAATCCCGACGTCGTGATACTCGACGAACCGACTGTCGGCCTCGACCCCAATCAGATTCGCGAAATCCGCGATCTCATCCGCGAGCTCAAGGGCAACCACAGCGTGATTCTTTCGAGTCACATCCTGCCCGAAGTCGAATCGGTCTGCGACCGCGTCTGCATCCTGCATCAGGGGAGAGTCGTG
>JBOIGA010000262.1:0-4128 GCA_050741875.1 Burkholderiales bacterium | reverse complement strand
GACCGGCACTTCCAACAACTGCGGGTGCGCTAAGCCAACGACAATCGCCGCGATCGCAAGCGCGGCCAAGGCTCGAACACCGGCGCCGATGAAACTCGACAAGCGGTCTTTGGGAATGAGCGACAGCGATGAATAGCGGATCGCCGGTTGCGCGCTGCGCCATAGCGGCAACAGCGCGAGCGGCAAAAGCAAAAGCAGCCAGGGGTGGGCAAAGGTCACTTCGCTTCCAGGCGGCTTAGACTTCGGCAGAAGGAAATGAGCCAGTCGAGAGAGCCTTCATGCCGGTTGTCAGCGAAGAACTCCTGCCGCGACAACGAGAAAAACTTTTGCGCCTCATCGCGCGCGGCGGCGAATCGCGGATGAGTCGAAAAAAACTTCGGCAGCTCATTCGCGAAGACGACGCCTCCAGCAGTTTCATCGAAAGCGCGGTGCACAATCTTCAGCGCTTCCGGATACGCATCCTTCGTTCGCAGAGAACGCAACCGCCGGTACGCCCGGCTGAAGGGGCGTTTTGACAGACGCCAACCGAACTTCGCCAAAGCCCACCAAAGAACGATGCAAAGCACCGCGATAACATAAAAGGTAAGGCGTCGTTCCGCGGCGCGAGTCGAAATCGGTCGTGGCGGTGCATCGGGACGCATTTCGCTTAATTCGTCCCGCGCAAGCACGAACTCCGGCGTAATGGGCGAGGCCGTGAATGGCCATTCGGGAATCGAAACCTGCAAACCGCCAAAATTCAGAGTCATCGTCGGCAGCGCAAGCGTTTTCACTTCGTTTGGCGCGTTCATCAGCTGATAGGTAAAAATCAATTCGGTCCGCCCGTCGCGCTCGACGACGATGTCGCGTAACTCCAGCCAGCCGTCCACTTTGCCTGTTTTTGGCAAAGCCTCCGGAGCTTGCACCGTCGCGACGGTGATTCGCCTTTCAAGCATATCGCCGATCACATAGCCGAAAGGCCGAGGGTTGACGATCTCAAAGGCAAGTTCTTGCGCATGCACGAGACTAGTCAACAGGCCTAAAGCCACAAAAGCGCTAATTAACGCTGCCAAAGAAGTGCTCGGTAATAACATCGCAGTTGAAACCGCCGGTCAGGAATAACGGCCGGGCGTGATGGGTGAGAAAGACATCGCTCAACTCCTGCCGCCGTTTTTGCATTTCGGCGAGCATTCGTTCACGCAAACTCGCGCGCATGAAGACCGTTCGCTTCTTGCCGGTCTCACTGTCGTTTAACTGCGCCAGACCGAATCGCGGCAGCTTTTCAAACTCCACGGGATCCCAAAGCACGACCGGAACGACATCGTGCGCACTCAGCGCGCCGACTACGTCTTGCAGGAGAGAAAACGAAAAATGAAAGTCAGAAACCAAAAAAACGAGCGCGCGTTGCCTGGGCAAATACTGCGCGATTTCGGCCAAGCCCTCGGCGCCGCCCGAAAGCTTTCGGCTCCTCAGTCTCCCGGCGAGCTCGACGCCCGCGCTTTTCGAATGCGTCAATGGGAGCCACTCGCACACCGCATCATCGCAGCCGATGAACGAATATGGATCGCCGGTCCGGTAAGCTGAATACGCAGCCGAGGCAGTAAAGTCACTCAGCACTTCAAGCTTTTGCCGGTCGCCAACGAAGCTCATCGAGGCCGAGAGATCGGCGAGCACGATCACGGGCACGCTTGCTCTTTGGCTGTAACGCTTGACCCACCACTCGCCGAACGGATCCCGCAGGCTGGCGCGAATGTCGAGGCGTCTCCCATCCGGCGCGCGCATGAGCGGCAGATACCCGGCAAGCTCCAATCCGCCCATTCCCTCGACGCTCTTGTGATGTCCCGGCCTCACCCCTGCGGCGCGCCTTGAAACCTTTTAGTGAAACTCTTGCGGCGTCACGGTGCGGCGATTTTGTTGAGAATGTTCGCGACCAGTTCGCGTGCGACCGTCGCGCGACGAAGCTCATAAATGGGATTGAAGAAAATTCGGTGGGCGATGGCTTCAAAAAATACCGACTGTATGTCCTCTGGCAACAGGTAGTTTCTGCCGCTGAGCCACGCGGTGACCCGCGCCGCGCGCAGAATCATGCTCATTCCGCGCGGACTCGCCCCGGCGAGAATCAGTTGCTTCATATTCGCCCCCGCGACTTCGACTCCGTACGCTTCCGGATCTTTGGTCGCGCTCCACAGGTTCAGCGCATAGGTTTGCAGCGCTTCGCTCGCCGCGACCTGCTGCTGAATAAGTTCCGCGATGGGGTTCAAATCGGCGTACGAAAAAATTCCTGGTGCGATCGCCTCGATCAACGAATCCACATCGTGAAAGCGCGGATCGAAGACCAACTGCCGCCGGTCCTCGTCTGCCTTAGGCGTCTCCATCAAGACTTCGAGCATGAAACGATCGCGCGCGGCTGAAGAGATCTCGAACGTCTCTTCTTTTTCAACACGATTGCGATCGGCGAAAACGATGAGATGCGGGAAACGGTATTCGCGGTTGAAAGCGTTGGCGCTTTTTTCCGCCATCACCCGCAGCATCAGCGAATGAACCTGCGGACGCGCGCGATTGATCTCGTTGAAAAAGAACACCGCCAGCTCTTCGCCGTTTTTCAATAAGGGGCCGGGGTCAACGCGCGGTTTTCCTTCTTCGCTGATGTAGGTGTAATAGATGAGATCGTTGGGCATCAGATCAATCGTGCCTTCGATCCGTTCATAAGCGCCGCCGATGGCGCGCGCGAAAGCGCGGAGCAACGTCGTCTTGCCCACGCCGACGTCGCCTTCGAGCAGCACGTGACCGCGCGCGAAAATCGCGGTCGTGATCAGACGCACGACGCGCTCCTGGCCGATGATGACTTTGGCGATTTCTTTTTCGAGCGCGAGCGCTTTTTCGCGCCAATCTTGCAAAATTGAGCCGTTGCGATCCATTTTTTCTTCGTCCTTTTTACGGTTTCGCATTGTAATCCGCCGCCGCGCCGAATTGACACCCTTGCGGATTGCGTTTCACACTCAGCCATCGCAACGATGAAAAGCGCGGATGCCTACCATGAGCGAAGCCGGAGCGGTCTGGATTGACGCGTATCCCGAGCTCAAGAATCTCGAACCCGCCGCGGCGAAACTCTTGCATGCGGCAACCCGACCGGGCGAGCTCGCTGCGGGAGAAGCTGCCTACCGGGTAGGCAGTCCCTGTCAGGCGTACGCTCTGGTCGTCGAAGGGCGAACGCGGGTGCAGCGCGTCTCCGACTCGGGCCGCGAAATCGTGCTTTATAGAGTGAGCGCGGGCGAAACGTGCGTGCTCACCACTTCGTGCCTCCTTTCGGGCAGTAACTATCCGGCGGAAAGCTTCGCCGAAACTCCGGTGCGCAAAGTCGAAATCCCCGCGCGCGAGTTTCATCAACTGATCGCCGAGTCGCCGCGCTTTCGTCAGTTCGTCTTCAGCAACTATGGCAATCTCATCGCCGAGCTCATTGTGCTCGTCGAAGAAGTCGCGTTCCGCCATCTGGACATGCGCCTTGCCCGTCTGCTCGCGGGCGCGCACGAAGGCGTCATTCACAAGACGCACGAACAGCTCGCTATCGAGCTCGGCAGCGTGCGCGAAGTGGTAAGCCGTCAGCTCAAGGAATTCGAGCGCAAAGGCTGGATCAAACTCGGGCGAGCGAACATCACGATCACGCGACGGAACGGCCTCGACGACGTGGCGCGGCAAGTGTGACCGCCATCACAGACGCCGGACCTCCTCGTGTCTTCTAATCGCTTGTAAAGGGAGATACGCAAGGGGCAGAAGGAATAGTCTTGAAAAAATTCGTCGTGGGTTTTCTTTTGCTGGCCCTGCCGCAGTTGACCTTCGCCGCCGATCTCACTGCCGAGCAGGTGCGCGCCGCGCTCGAGAAAGCGACCGCGCAGCAGCCGGCGGATTTCACCGGAAAAGATTTATCTAACCTCGATTTGAGCCAGCTCGATTTCAAGGGCGCGAACTTGAGCAAAGCCAATCTCTTTGGCGCCAATCTCACCGGCTCGAACCTTTCCAAAGCGAATCTGAGCGGAGCGAACCTCGATGCGGCGTGGTTGATGAAAGCGAATTTCAGCGGCGCTAATCTGAGCAAAGCCAGCCTGTTCGGGCCGGTTATTTATCCGAGCCTGCAAGTTACTCCCGAGAACCGGC
>JBOIGA010000261.1:0-4130 GCA_050741875.1 Burkholderiales bacterium | reverse complement strand
ATCATAAACCGCTCTTTTGAACGGCTTGGGCATGACGTTTGCTTTGGCCTTGCAGGACGGTTTGCGTCGCTTCTAATTTGGGGGAGGGGCACCTTGGGATTTTTTACCTCGTATTTCTCGAACGATCTCGCGATCGATCTCGGAACCGCGAACACGCTCATCTGGATGCGCGGCAAGGGAATCGTTCTGAACGAGCCTTCGGTCGTGGCGATTCGCCAGGAAGGCGGGCCCAACGGCAAGAAAATCATTCAGAGTGTTGGCCTCTCGGCCAAGCAGATGCTTGGTCGTACTCCCCACAACATCACCGCGATCAGGCCGATGAAAGATGGGGTCATCGCCGATTTCACCGTGACCGAGCAGATGCTCAAACAGTTCATCAAGAAAGCCCACAACTCGCGTTTGTTTTCTCCCAGCCCGCGCATTGTGATCTGTGTACCGTGCGGCTCGACTCAGGTCGAGCGCCGGGCGATTCGCGAAGCGGCGAACGAGGCGGGAGCGCGGCGAGTCGAGTTGATCGAGGAGCCCATGGCGGCGGCGATCGGCGCCGGACTTCCGGTCGAGGAAGCGACGGGGTCTCTCGTCGTTGACGTCGGCGGCGGCACGACCGAAGTCGGGGTGATCTCGTTGGGCGGGATGGTCTACAGAGGTTCGGTGAGGGTCGGCGGCGACAAATTCGATGAAGCGATCATCAACTACATCCGCCGCAACTACGGGATGTTGATCGGCGAGACGACCGCCGAGGAGATCAAAAAGGACATCGGCTCGGCCTTTCCGGGTTCGGAGGTCAGGGAGCGCGAAGTCAAGGGCCGCAATCTGGCCGAGGGAATTCCGCGGAGCTTCACGATTTCCAGTAACGAAATTCTGGAAGCATTGACCGAGCCCTTGAATTCGATCGTGAGCTCGGTCAAAACCGCGCTCGAACAGACTCCGCCGGAGTTAGGCGCCGACATCGTCGAGAAAGGCATGGTGTTGACGGGCGGCGGCGCGCTCTTGCGCGACATTGACCGCCTGCTGCTCGAGGAGACGGGCTTGCCCGTCATCGTCGCCGAAGACCCGCTGACCTGTGTCGTCCGCGGTTCGGGCAAAGCGCTTGAGCGAATGGACGAACTGGGAAGCATGTTCACAACGGACTAACGCCAACTTGGCGCCGAGGATGCCCGATATGGCGCGAGACGGTTCCGAAAAAGTTGTTCAGTTAACCGAGAAGCCATTCTCCGTTGCGGCGCGTAATTGATCCGTGGCCTCCGTGGCGCATCAGCCTCCTCCCTTCTTCGCGCGCGGCCCCTCGCCGCTGGCGCGGCTGACGTTCTTTTCCCTTCTTTGCTTTTTGCTTCTGCTGACCGACGGCCGCTATCACTATCTGCAGCTGGTGCGTCAGGTTGCTTCCGTCGCCCTTTATCCGCTGCAGGTGCTCGCGACGTCGCCGTTCTCGCTCGCGGCGAATATCAAAGATTATTTTGCCAGCCAGTTGGAATTGAAGCAGGAAAACGCCGAGCTCAAGACCAGGAACCTCGAGTATGCCGCGCAAGTCCAGGCTCTTCCCGCACTGCGAGCGGAGAACGACAGGCTGCGCAAATTGCTTGAAGCGACGCGCAACATCGAGGGCTCGGCGATGCTCGCCGAGATCCTCTACGCCAACCGCGTCCCGACATCGCAAAGCGTCGTCGTCGACAAAGGTTCTCAGCAAGGCGTCGTCGCCGGTTCCGCGGTGGTGGACGAGATTGGCGTCGTCGGGCAGGTAACGCGGGTCTATCCGTTCGTTTCTGAAGTGACTTTGATCACAGAGAAAGACCAGCCGGTTCCGATCAAGGTGCTGCGCAATGGCGTGCGCGCGGTGGTGTTCGGTTCCGGCAGCCGCGATGGGCTCGAATTGAAGTACATGTCCGTCGACGCCGACGTCAGGAAAGACGACGAGCTTGTGACCTCTGGAATAGACGGCACTTATCCTCCCGGGTTGCCGGTCGCCAAAGTCACGAGCGTCGAGCGCGACCCGGCGCTGCCTTTCGCCACGATTACGGCGGCGCCGACCGCGGGAGTAAACCGGCAAAGAGAAGTCATTATCCTTTCGGCCAAACGCGATTTACCGTCCGACCCGAGGACAGAGCAAGCCGCCGAAAAAGGCAAGGCAAAGCCGTGATGAAACCGGCCAAAGCCCAGGAGATCACGCGCCCGGCTTCTGTCGGCTTTATCGTCATTACGCTCGCCATTGCGATGGTTCTGAATGTGCTGCCATGGAGCGGCGTTCTCATTTGGCTGAAGCCTGATTTCGTCGCGCTGATTTTGCTTTATTGGTGCGTGCACGCTCCACGCAGCGTTGGCTTCTTCAGCGCCTTCGTTTTGGGACTGCTCATGGATGTCGCGATGGGGCGCTTGCTCGGCGAACACGCTCTCGCGTATACGGTTTTGGCTTACCTTGGCGTTACGCTCTTCCGCCGCGTGCAAATGTTCGGCCTCGGATTTCAGATGCTGCAAGTCGCTCCGATACTGCTTGCGCCCGCGATCGTTATCCTGTGCCTTCGCCTGTTCAGCGGAGCGGAGTTTCCCGGCATCCAGTTTTTCGCCGGCGCCCTCGTCGGCGCGGCGCTATGGCCGCTTCTCCGGAACCTCTTGCGTGCGCCGGGAAGACCTAAACACGAGTTATAGGGATGAATACACGCGTCGAAGTCTGGAACCGCGCCCATGACCTCTATCGTTTCAGGCTGCGCATTGGCGTGATCGCAGTCTTCGTTCTCGTCTCGTTCGCCGTTCTGGCGCTGCGGTTTCTCTACTTGCAAGTCTGGGATTACGAGCGCTATCACCTGCTGGCTGAAAGCAATCGCATCTCGATCGTTCCCATCGTCCCGAATCGCGGCCTCATTCTCGACCGCAACGGCGTGCCGCTCGCGCACAACTACTCGGGCTACACCCTCGAAATCCAGCCCAAGGAAACGCGCAGTCTGAACGAGCTGATCAACGAACTTTCGCAGGTGGTCTCGATCACCGCGAAAGATCGTAAGCGTTTTCGCCGGCTCATGGACGAGAGCAAATACATCGCCAGCATTCCGATTCGGACGTTGCTCTCGGACGACGAAGTGGCGCGCTTCGCGGTCAACCGGTACCGTCTCCCGGGCGCAGAAATCAAAGCGCGGCTTTTCCGCCATTACCCGCAGCGCGAGATGGTTTCGCATGTCACCGGTTACATCAGCCGCATCAACGATAGCGAGATCGCCAAGCTCGAAGAGAAGAATGAGGCGGCCAACTATCGCGGCTCCGACTATATCGGCAAGAGCGGGCTCGAACAAAAATACGAGGAAAATCTGCATGGCGTCACTGGGTTCGAACAAGTCGAGGTGGATGCAGGCGGCCGCGTCGTACGCGCCTTGAAGCGCACGGCGCCGGTCTCCGGCGACAACCTCATCCTTTCGCTCGACTCGAAACTGCAGGAAGTCGCGCATCAGGTTTTCGGCGCTTACCGCGGGGCGCTGGTCGCGATCGAACCGGCAACCGGAGGCATACTCGCTTTTGTCAGCAAACCCGGGTACGACCCCAATCTTTTCGTGGACGGAATCGATGCGCAGAGTTGGGATGCGCTCAACAATTCTCCCGACCGCCCGCTCAACAACCGCGCGCTGCAGGGGCAGTATCCGCCCGGCTCGACCTTCAAACCGTTCATGGCCTTGGCCGGCCTCGCCTACAACAAGCGCGGGCCCGACTACACGATCAGCGACCCCGGCTTCTATTCGCTGCCGGGAATGAGCCATCGCTACCGCGACTGGAAGAAGGAAGGTCACGGCGCCGTCAACTTGCACCGATCGATCGTCATCTCGTGCGATGTGTACTACTACGGGCTAGCGACGGAATTGGGCGTCGACGCGATTCACCGATACATCAGCCAGTTCGGGCTCGGGCGCCGCACGGGAATCGACATCGAGGGCGAAATGCCAGGACTGTTGCCGTCCACCGAGTGGAAACAGAAACGCTACCGGGAAAAATGGTACGCGGGAGATACGGTGTCAGTAGGAATCGGCCAGGGCTACAACCTGGCGACCCCGCTTCAGCTCGCGCAAGCGACGGCGATTCTCGCCAACGAAGGCGTCGCTTATCGTCCGCATTTCACTCGCTATATTCAAAATAGCGCGACCGGCGAGCTG
>JBOIGA010000260.1:0-4196 GCA_050741875.1 Burkholderiales bacterium | reverse complement strand
CTGCTTCGATGCGGGTACTCTTGCCATCGGGATGCTCCTCTCCGGTTGATCGATTCGAACGCTGCCAAACGTTCAAACCGAAGGATGCATCCCATCTCAAATTTCCAGCAAGTCTAAGACATCACCGAAGAACAGAACATGGGGGTGTGGGTGTGTTCTTCGGTGTGGCACAAAAGCAAGCCTTGAACCAGATTATGCACGCGCGCGGTCATTTAGTAGTACTCCTGTCTTCCGACCGACACCGGCAAAACGCCGAGCGCTGCTACCTCGAACAATATTGTTCGGCCAAGCCGTTCGACGGGATGATCGATTGCGTCGAGCACTACAGCGAGCTCAGCCGGTTCGAGAAGGTCTTCCTGAGCGAGTTGGAGCTGAACATCTCAAAGTCCTATGAGGTTCGGAACTTCCGTCTCATTCCCGGCAAGCTCACCGAGGATATTCCCGTGTTTCTAAAGGAGCATACCGGAAGCCAGCAGTTAGACATTTTCGTAGACGTGCGACATCAGGAAATTGCGAAGCTCAAAGACCTCGGATATACGCCCATTCTCTATTCCCTAGTTGCAACGTTCTGCCGCGAGTATCTAGGACCGTCCCTTAAGAAATGGAGTCCGCGATTTTTCGGCGACGGCGCCCTCAATCTTGAGCTTTTGGCCAAGCGACGCTCGGAACTGTGGATATTGCTCAAGGATGATATTGGCGTGGTGAGAAAGGGCGGTCAGCGCCAAGTTGTTACACGCTCCGATGTTCAGGTCGTGAATGTGGGAGAGGGGCGGAACCAGCCGGAACCGCAGCCGGGAAGACCTCTACCACGCATTCTTCATATCATCGACGAACAAGGGTCCACTGGGGTGGGAGGGTTTTATATACGGTTGCCAGATACTGCGTTCGAGGCATATGGCGACCTGCTACCTGGATGCGACAGTCGCGGCGTTGTCTGGGCAGGTAACAAGATCGAGTACGTGATATCCGATGCAGTGAGTGCGGCCTTCAAATATGAGATTCGATTGGACGAGGTCGTGGCCGCCAATATCAACGGGATGCAACGAGCCGAGGGCGCGATACCGCTTGATAGGCCACTGCAGGAAATGTATGGGGGCCTCTACTTTCCGATACCTGCTCCGCTAGAGCAGTTTCTTGTTCCCAGCGGAGCAGCAGAGATCCGTCTCGAACTGTATTGTGATTGGTTCGACGTGCGGACGGCCAAGCACTGGACGCCTAAGGAGGCGATCGCCGCTTAAGCCAGTTCACACCGGCGTTCGGGTTAAGAGAAGGGAACCATCGAGAGATGGTGAGGTGCGCTTGGTCGAAATGCTTAAGGGCTTATGTTCACCCCGGCATCTCCGCAAACCACGCTCCAGTTCGCTCCAAAAGTGCCTGGGCCAGATTTCGTCTCACAACACTTGTGATCGTGGTTTTCGGGCGATGTCTTTCGCGGCGCGTCTTGTAATCAGGCCCGCCGTCCACCGTTCCACGCCAGCAGATTCAAAAATTCGCGGCGCGTTTTCGGCCCGTGCGTTCGGAAGTGCGGGTTTGGCGCTTCGCGATAGGCCGTGCGATCTTTGGCGATTCGATCCTGCACCGTGTGCCGTTTCATCTCTTCCGCGCTAATGCGGTAAGGCTTCATCGCGTTCAATCCGAAAACCTTGGCACGTAGCTTGGCGTGATCTCGGGGTAGCCGTGTTTTTCCCGAAGCTTTTCTGAAATCTGAAAAGTGCGGAAGGCTTGGATCTGATCCTGCGGCGAGCCGTACCAGATCGAATCTGTTCCCCACAGCACGTTGTCCTCGCGAATGTACTTGAACAGTTTGCCCAGCGCATGCGCGGCGCTTTGCGGATCGCGTCGCGGTATCCAGAGACCGCCGTTTGACTACACCTGCTTATGAAAACGCTGCGACGGGTACTTTTCGATCGACGGCAACGGAGTTGCGAAGTGCTTTGATGCGCTCGATCTCGTGCATGGTTTGCGCAGTGAAATACGATTCGCCGCAGTGCGGGCATGCCCACAGGGGAATGCCTTCAATTACAAGGAGTGAATCGCCCTCGCCAAAGCTGCGAGTGACTTTTCGAAGTTGCATCCCCGCACGGCCACAAGAAACACATCTCGCGCTAGACAAGGTAGACGGTGATGATGAAGACAGCTCCGAGCGGACCGATCTTGACGATTGCCTCGGCTTCGAGACCATCGAGCGTCTGCCCTCTGATGATGTTTTTGACTTCGCGAGTCTGCCGGTCTCTTTGACGGCCGATGATTTGGCCTGTGAGGATAACGTTTTCAAGGTCGAGGATTGTGAGCTTTTCATCTTCCAGTTCTTCGGCTGCGTGAATGGAAACCGCGTAATTTAGCGAACGAACCAAGTCGCGAATGCGGGTGATGGTCGGTCGCGCCACAAGACAATTCTACCTGCGACATAACCGACGTGTCGCGTCGTCGGAGCCTAACTGGGCGCGATGGTGTTTCGCAGTGCATGCGATTTCTCGAAATCAGCCCGCATGAAAGCGTTTGGGCTGTCCCGATTTCTCGGATAGGTTCATAAAGAACCACTCCACTCACGGCAATTCTTTCACAGAGTACGCTGACGCTTTCTTTAGGATGTCACGCTTCTCGAGTGACGCGCTTGAGTTCGTGCCTGAGCCGCCCCACCTCGCTTGCTCGGGCTGATGTTCTGACCTACGCGTTCCCATGCGACACCTCCTACGGTATCGTCTACCTTCAAAGGTCTCGAACATCAGGTGAGCTCAGTGGACCCGCTCTCAAAACATGTGACGACTGATCCATTGCCCGTTTCGCTGGACGCTTACTCACCGGCGCAGATGGCGGCGCGTGTCGAAACTATAGGCGTTTATAAAGCCCACATGCCGCCGATGCAAATGACCATGCTCGGCATCATGGCAGGCGCATTTATCTCATTGGGGGCAATGAATTACCTGTTCACGCTGGCTCAGGGTATGCCAAAACTAGTTGCGGCGATTACTTTTTGCCTGGGCCTGGTCCTGGTGATTGTTGGCGGCGCTGAACTCTTTACCAGCAACAATCTGCTTGCCATGGCCTGGGCGCAACGCAAGGTCAGCACGCGTGAGGTGTTGCGCAACTGGGTGTGGATCTGGCTTGCCAACATGGTTGGCGCTTTCGGTACTGTGGCTATCGCTTATCTCGCGGGCGTGCTGCATTCGGTTGACATGAATGTTGGCGTAGAGGCGATCAAGATCGCTAGCAGCAAGGCCGGGCTTGGGTTTAGCGAGGCATTTTTTCGCGGCATCCTCTGCAATGCGCTTGTATGCATGGC
This sequence comes from Burkholderiales bacterium, assembly GCA_050741875.1. Classification (GTDB taxonomy): domain Bacteria; phylum Pseudomonadota; class Gammaproteobacteria; order Burkholderiales; family JBOIGA01; genus JBOIGA01. The sequence goes on along the minus strand of JBOIGA010000260.1, from coordinate 913 downwards.
GGTGTGGTTGGTATTTGCCGCCCGCAGCGTCACCGACAAGATTCTGGCTCTGATATTCCCGATCACGGCCTTTGTCAGCATGGGGTTCGAGCACTGCATTGCCAACATGTTCATCATTCCGCTCGGCATGCTGGCCGCTGCGGACCCTGCAATTGCGGCAGCAGCGCACGCTACGCCGCAAGTGCTGGCCACCTTATCGATGTCTAATTTCATTCACAACATTACTGCCTCAACGTTGGGCAACATTATCGGCGGTTCCGTACTGGTGGCGCTGATGTATTACCTGGTTTACCTGCGCCAGCCGGATCACCCATAAAGCCTGTATCAACCCAATCGCGAACCCTTGTTCGAAATCAGCCGCGCTGCCCACCATTCCACGCCAGCAGATTTAAAAATTCGCGACGCGTTTTTGGCCCGTGCGTGCGGAAGTGCGGCTTAGGCGCTTCGTGACAGGCGATCCGGCCCTTTGTAATCCGGTCTTGTGCCACCGATCGACCGCTTGCTCAATACCGTCCGTACCGCGGTCAATGTGCAGAGACTTGTGAAGAATTAAGGCTGGGATAACCCGTCGCGAACCAGCGCCGCGTGCGCCGCCGAAAAAAATCGAAACGTTCAGACGAGCAGCACCCAGGCGGCGCTCACTATCAAGGCGACCGCCCATAGCAAGTCGAGATTGAACCATGCGCGGCGCAAGATCGACAGACCGAGTTTTTCGAAGACCAGAAGTGCGATCAACGCGGCTGTCAGAAGCTGCCCCGAGGTATGGACGAGAACAGCGGCCAACCCGCCCAGCGGGCCGGCGAACGCCGCAATCCGGGAACTGGGAAAATGTTCGGCATGCGCGCTTTCTTCGTGTCCGACCAGCGTGGCTGCTTCAGATCCGCCTAGCATGATCGGGACGAGCATCAATCCC
>JBOIGA010000259.1:0-4206 GCA_050741875.1 Burkholderiales bacterium | reverse complement strand
CCCTCGGATAACTAAGCGGAGAAGGTTTCCTGAGAACCCAGATGGCCGGGTTGGGTGGTCTCGATCTTTTTCAGGGCCAGATCGGCGTCACGTTTTTCGGCGTCGCGACCTGCACATCGGTGAGAGCCAGGCCGGTTTCAGCGATCTTGCGCTCCAAGGACACTGACGCTCATCAAGTGCCGTTAGCGTGCTCGCACTTGATTGCGAACTGCGGGGCCTCCCTTAAGGCTTGAGTCCACAAGCTTCTCAAGTTTGACGCGCTCGACGAATTACTCGCGGGTCCATAGCACGGGAATCCGGTGACTATAATAGGTTTAATCAAGCGCTCTTACGCTTGACACAGGGATCACGCGTCAAAGATCGCGAACAAAGGCGCACAGCAGGAGCGTAGCAAAATGGCAGGCATCCTCGAAGGAAAGGTAGCGCTGGTAACCGGAGTAAGCGCCGATGGACAAGTCGGCCAGGCGGTCGCCAAAGCGCTGGGAGAGCAGGGAGCGGCTCTTATCATCGTCGCCCGCAATGAGAAGAATGTCGAGGCGCGGGCCTCTGAATTGCGAGCAGGCGGTGCGCGCATCCTCCCGTTGGCTACGGACTTGACCGATGAAGGCAAAGTGCGCGACGGGGTAGAGCGGGCGATAAAAGAATATTCCCGCATCGACATCCTGGTTAACCTGGCAGGGGGTCTCACCCGTTACAAACCCGCGGTGGAGCACAGTTTGGATGATTGGATGCATGAGATGCGCAACAATCTACTCAGCGCTTTTCTGGTATCGCGAGAGGTGTTTCCGCGCATGCGCGATTCCGGGGGCGGAGCGATCATCAACTTCGCACGGGCGGGGAGCCCCCAGGCCAACATGGTGGCTTACAACTGCGCCAAGGCGGGGATCGAAGCGCTTACCCGCACGCTTGCCCTGGAAGGACGAGACGCGGCAATCCGAGTCAATGCGATAGCGCCTGGTCTGGTCGACACGAAATCGAATGTCGAGGCGATGAAACCCAAAGACCTCAAGAAGTGGGCCAAACGTCAAGACATCGCGCGGGCGGTCGTTTTCCTCGCTTCCGATGCTGCTGCGGGGATTACTGGTCAGGTGATTCCCGTGACGGGCTGGGGGATATAGAACGGCGCTTTGGGCTCGAAGCGGAAAGCGAAGTGGTGTCCCCGCTGATTGGAAATCACGCCTGGCCCCCTGCCGTGCCGGAAATTTGCTGCATCTCAGATTCGATCCAGGATGCGGCGCGCGTGAGCAACTCGGCCGGCTTCAAATCAACGGCTTCAATTGTTTTGCCGATGCTGACGGTAATCGTTCCCGGATACTTGAGAAAGGCACGCCTCCCCCACAGTTCACCGGCGTTGTGGGCAACCGGCACCACCGGGGTTTGCGAATGCGTTGCGAGGAGCGCGCCGCCTGCCTGATAGGTCCCGGTCTCGCCGGGCGCAACGCGCGTGCCTTCTGGAAAAATCACGACCCAGAATCCCTGCCGCAGTCTCGCCTCACCCTGTTTCAGCAACTGCCTGAGCGCGGTCTGCTTCGAGCCGGTGGTAATCGCGATCGGGCTCATCAGCGCGAGCCCCCAGCCGAAAAACGGGATGTGCAGCAGGCTCTTCCTGAGCACCAGCACCTGCGGCGGGAAGATCGCCTGGTAGGCGAGGGTCTCCCACGCGGACTGATGCTTGGACAAAATGATCGCCGGGGTGGAAGGTAAATGTTCTTTGCCAAGAACGCGGTAATCAATCTTGAGGAGCCAGCGCGCCAGCGCGATGACAAGCCTCGACCATCGCGAAATCACCTGGTAGCGAATCATGCGCGAAAAAGGAAAAGTCAGGAGCGCGATGAGGCAGTAAGGCGGAGTGATGAGAATTTGCGCGAGAAGAAAAAACGTCGAGCGAAAAACAACTTCGCTTCGCGCGATCATTTCGAAACGTGCGCGACCGCTTCGGCCAGGTCCTTGAACACCGGCGTATCCTTCATAAAGTTTTCGTGCGCCCGCGTTTTTTCGCCCTTCCCGGTCAAGACCAGTATCGGCTGCGCACCCACCCGGGACGCGCATTCGAGATCGCGGATCGAGTCGCCAACCGCGGGCACCCCCTTGAGACTAGCGGCAAAGCGCGCGGCTATCTCTTCGAACATCCCGGAAGCAGGCTTTCTGCAGCCGCAGTTGGACTCCTGCGCGTGCGGGCAGAAAAAGATCGCGTCTATCCGCCCGCCGACTTGCATGAGCGCCTTGTGCATCTTGTCGTTGATAGCATTGAGCGCGGCCATATCGAAAAGCCCTCGCCCGATTCCCGACTGATTGCTCGCGACCACAACCCGATACCCGGATTGATTGAGCCGCGCGATCGCTTGCAGGCTGCCGGGAATCGGCCGCCACTCGGCGGGGCTCTTGATGAAATCGGCGCTGTCGAAGTTGATAACGCCGTCACGATCGAGGATGACGAGCTTCATTTGAGGGATGAGGGATGAGGGATGAGGGATGAAGTCATGCGGCGAGTTTGGAGATGTCGGCGACGCGGTTCATCTCACGGCGCAAATCGGCGAGCAGCGCGAGCCGGTTTCGTCGCAGCCGCGAGTCTTCCACCATCACCATGACCGAATCGAAAAACGCATCCACCGGCGATTTGAGCACCGCGAATGATTTCAAATAACCGGTGAAATCGCCCTGCTCGAACAGCGACGCCGCGTGTTTGGAAGTTTTCCTAAGCGCGTCGAACAGCGCGCGTTCCGCGGGTTCTTTCAGCATCGGCGCTTCGGAGTTGGCGAACGACTCTCCCCTTCCTTCCGCCTGCTTCAGAATGTTTGCTACGCGCTTGTTCGCGGCGGCGAGGCTTTCCGCCTCGGGAAGGTCGGCGAATGCGCGCACCGCGGCAAGCTGCTTCAAGATAAGGTCAAGCCGCGTGGGAGAGAGAGAAAGCACCGATTCAACTTCATTCGCGCTGTATCCTGCATCGCGCAGGTAGCTCCGCAGGCGCTCGATTAGGAACTCATAAACGCGACCGGAAACACTACGATCGACCTTCCGGATCCCATAACCATAACCGATTTCGCCATGCCCTTTTTCCCCGATTTCGGCTTCCCTTATCTTCAGACTCTCGTCGTCCTGTAACGCCAGGGCCCGGGAAAGCAAGCTATCCAAGGAAAGAGGTAGAGAGGTCTCGCACAGAATTCGAATAACTCCTAGTGCCTGTCTACGCAAACCGAATGGATCCTTGTCCCCTGAAGGATTTAATCCCACACTGAAAAACCCCACTAGGGTATTCAGCTTGTCCGCCAGCGCCACTGCAATGCTGGCTGGATTGGACGGCAAGGTATCACCGGCAAAGCGCGGACGATAATGGGCTTCAATCGCCTGCGCCACAATTTCTGGCTCCCCATCATGAAGCGCATAGTATCGGCCCATAATGCCTTGCAATTCGGGGAACTCACCCACCATGTCGGTGAGTAGGTCAGCCTTGGAGAGATAAGCCGCACGCTCTGCCAATTCCCGATTGGTATTCAAATCTCGGGCGATTTCGCCGGCATGCTTCTGAATACGTAAGACACGGCCAAGTTGACTACCGATCTGATTGTGGAATACGACGCTAGCAAGCCTCCGCACCCGCGCTTCGAGCCTAACTTTGCGATCCTGATCGAAAAAGAATTTCGCATCAGATAGCCGTGCGCGCAGCACCCGCTCGTTGCCGGCGATGATTTTGCCCGGATCATGTGGATCGGGGTCAATATTAGCGATCATGAGAAATCGCGGTAGAAGCTTATCGCCGTTCAGCAGCGGAAAATATCTTTGGTGCTGTTTCATCGAAAGACTGAGGCACTCTGGTGGAAGGGTGAGAAAAGCACGATCAAATTCACCTGCATAGACGACCGGGTACTCCACCAACGCCGTTACTTCCTCGATTAGATCGTCGTCTGCGGCAAGGATTAAATGGTGAGCTTGCTCGCCAAGCATGTCCTTCGTTCTCCGAAAACGCTTGTCGAAATGCGGAATGACTTTTCCGTTCTTCTCGAGCAAGTCCTCATATTGGCCGGCATGCGGAATGATCACAGGGTTCTTGCCCATGACCCTGTGCCCGATCGTAGTTCGGCCGCTCGCAACACCTAACACCATGCCAGGCACGATGCGATCGCCGTGGAGCATGACGAGATTATGTATGGGCCGCGCGAATTCGTAGTCGCCTTCGCCCCAGCGCATCAACTTCGCGATGGGCAGCCT
>JBOIGA010000258.1:0-4252 GCA_050741875.1 Burkholderiales bacterium | reverse complement strand
CAACATTACAACGATCACGCGCGCCCATTCGTATGGACCGCTACGGCCGACTCGATCCTTGCGAAACTACGCCGACTTTCGTCACTTATTTCCGAAACACGACACTAGTTGCTAGAAGAAAAACTAGCGACTCAAACTCCTAGCGACTCTAACTAAACTACCAGCGACTATGCACTACAATGGCTTAATTGAGCGTTATTTCGAGCGGCTTCCGGTTTCTGAATCCACGCCGGTCATTTCGCTCAACGAAGGCAATACTCCGCTCATCGAACTGAAAAATTTGCCGCGGCTTATCCGCAAGGATGTCCGCATCTATTGCAAATTCGAAGGCTTGAATCCAACGGGTTCGTTCAAGGACCGTGGAATGACTGTCGCGGTTTCCAAGGCTGTGGAAGAAGGATCACGGGCCTTGATCTGCGCTTCCACGGGCAACACTTCAGCTTCGGCCGCTGCCTACGCGGCGCGCGCGGGAATCGCCTGTTTCGTCCTGATCCCCCAAGGCAAGGTCGCGCTCGGCAAGTTGTCGCAAGCGATGATGCACGGCGCGGTGACGATGCAAATTCGCGGCAACTTCGATGCCGGCATGAAGCTCGTACAGGAAATCGCCGCGGAAATGGCGGTGAGCCTGGTGAACTCGATCAATCCCTTTCGCCTGCAAGGGCAGAAAACCGCGAGCTTCGAAATCATCGAAGATTTGGGCGATCCTCCCGATTATCACGCGCTTCCCGTCGGCAATGCCGGAAATATCAGCGCGCACTGGATCGGATATAGCGAAGCCGCGGGACAGAACACGGCCGCTCTTCCGGTCTCGCCCGCAACATACAAGGTCCGGGCCGTTACCAGGACAAGACCGATCATGCTCGGATTTCAAGCGACAGGTGCGGCGCCGTTTCTGCGCAATGCGATGGTGGACAATCCCGAAACCGTGGCAAGCGCGATTCGCATCGGTCACCCGGTCTCCTGGAAACAGGCATGGGCGGCTAAAGAGGAATCGGGGGGCTGGTTCGACGAATGCACCGACGGAGAAATCCTGCACGTGCAGAAACTGCTTGCCCAAAGCGAAGGTATATTCTGCGAGCCGGCGTCAGCGGTCTCGCTCGCGGGGGTGTTCAAAAGTCTCGAGCAGGGCCGTATTGGAGAAGGCACCCGCATCGTTTGCACGCTGACTGGGCATGGCTTGAAAGATCCCGACACCGCGATTGGGCAAAGCCCGGAGCCGCTTGTGGTCGAGGCAGACAAGCGCTCGATCGCGAAACTCATTGACGAAAGAATGTCAAAGCAATGACTCAACGACGCAAAGGAACTCATATGAAGCTTATTTTGACCAGTCTGCTCGCGCTATTGAGCTCGGTGGCTTTCGCCGGGGATTGCGCCGTTCGGCCGCAAACGTATTGTGTCAAAGCCGACCTTGCCGGCGCCAATCTGCAATATGCGCATCTGTACTCCGCCGACCTGAACGGAGCGAACCTCGAAGGGGCGAACATGCAACTTGGGCAGTTTTACGGCACGCGGTTTGAAAGCGCCAATCTCACCAACGTGAAAGGCATCCAGGCCAATTTCTACAGCGCCGATTTGAAAGATGCCAATCTCACGGGGGCCGATTTCACTCGCGCCAATCTGAAAGAAGCGAACCTCGAAGGCGCGAACCTGAGCAACGCGAATCTGAAGAAAGCGAATCTGGAAGGCGCTAATCTGCAAGGCGCCAAACTCGAGGGCGCGAATTTCGATGGCGCGAAAACGACGGATTGCAAGGGCTGCCCGAAACGTCAGGACTGAGGATCGAGGATTTAGGCTTGAGGATTGAACGGCGAATCCTGCGCAGATCAATCTACCCCTTGACTGCCAGGCAGGAGTCCAACTGCGACTCGCAGCGACAGATCTACAGCCTTGATGTCCTTGGTCAAGCCGCCGATTGAAATTCGATCTACTCCCGTCTCGGCCACCGCGCGCACATTCGCAAGCGTGATTCCGCCGGACGCTTCGAGCAGGGCGCGGCCAGCGTTAAGCTCGACGGCGCCGCGCAGGCCGGCGAGCGTGAAATTGTCGAGCAGTACGAGCTTTGCTCCGGCAGCGAGCGCCTCTTCGAGCTGCGCGAGCGTTTCGACTTCGATCTGCACTGGCGCGTGCGCTCTCTTCGCCCGCGCGAGAACGTCGCCAATGCTTCGGCCGATCGCCATGTGGTTTTCCTTGATCAGGATGCCGTCATAGAGGCCGGTCCTCTGGTTTTGTCCGCCGCCAGTCTTCACCGCGTACTTTTGCGCTAGGCGCAAACCGGGCAAGGTCTTGCGAGTATCCATGATGATGGCCTTCGTGCCCCGCACGGCCTCGACGTAGCGTCTCGTCGCAGTTGCTGTTGCCGAGAGCGTCTGCAAGAAATTGAGCGCGGTACGCTCGGCGCTCAGGATAGCGCGCGCACGACCACCGACTTCGCAGAGCGTTTGATTCGCGGCAATCGTCTCTCCATCGTTCGCGCGCCAAACGATTTGTATCTCGAGGTCGAGTCTGCGAAAACACGCGTCGAACCAGGCGCGTCCGCAAAGAACCGCGTCGCCGCGCGCAAGTAAAATCGCGGTCGCGCGCGCTCGTTCGGGAATGAGCGCGGCGGTGAGATCGCCCGATCCCAAGTCTTCGGCGAACGCGGAGGTGACGTTGCGTTTGATCTCCGCATCGAGATCAGACATGCGATTTCAGGTCGGTGAGCTTGGAGAGCACGGCGGTCGGCGTGTAACCAAGTGGATCGGGAACGGCGCCGCTGCGACTGATCCAGAACGCACGCATGCCGAAGTGGCCGGCGCCCGAAACATCCCAGAAGTTTGACGAGACGAATCCGATTGCCGCGGGTTCCAAGCCAAGTTTGTCGCACGCCATCTGATAGACGCGCGGATGCGGCTTGTAGATCTTCAGTTCATGAACGCTGATCACATGATCGAAGAAATTTTTGAGTCCGGCGTTTTTCACCAAAGGGTCGAGCATTGACGGGCTGCCATTGGAGAGAATCGCGAGCCGACGCGGAAGCAGCATCTCGAGCGCGGCCCTCGTCTCGGGATAGGCATCGAGGCGCCGGTAAGCGTCCAGCAAACGCCTGACGTCCGTGGCATCGTACTCAAACTCCAGTGCGCGGCAGGCGTATTCGAGCGAGTCGCGCGTGATGACCGAGAAGTCCTCGTAGCGGCCCATGAGACTGCGCTGCCAGGTGTATTCGAGTTGTTTCTGCCGCCAGAGCTGGCTCAAGCGCGCGCCATGCCCGGGAAAGATTTCTTCAGCGAGCCTGCCGACCGAGTGGACGTCGAACAAGGTCCCGTAGGCGTCGAATACCAGGCACTGTAGGCTCATTCGCTCACCTCCGGATCGTACATATCGTGCTTGATCGTGTGACGATTGGCGATCAATTCTTCAATCGCCGGTTCGCCCCGCACCGCACGAGAAAGCGCGAGCTCTTGGTCGCTTCATAGTTGGTGCGGTACAAGTCTTTCTTGTCAAGATTGGCGTCAGTGGCGCAACGCGGATCGATCCAGATGAGAGCGATGATGCAAAGCAAATCGATCCGATCGCGCGGCAAGACGTTTTCAATCACGCAATCGAGCACGGCATCGGCGGTGGCCGATTGCACCACGCCGCCGAAGAGCTCGACGTACGCCGTGCTTTTCATAGTCACCTTCGGAACCATGATCGTCACGGGGCGGACGAGCTGATTGCAGGCGCGAATCGCGAACATGCGCGTGTGTCCCGCGGTCTGCCCCAGCATGTTGGCAAACGCGTGCCCCACCGGACCCGCGACATCGCCGATCAGGACTTCGGGCATCGCATCGGTGAACTGACCCTCGCGCGCGAAGACCGTCGCTTCACCGGCTCGAAAAAAGAGTGTCTCGGGCACAGTCCTTCCCTCCCATCAATGATGATAACCGGCATCGCGCGTAACTTTGCCGCGAAACACCCAGTACGAGTACGCCGTGTAGCCGAGAATGACCGGAAACAGAAAAAGCACGCCGACGAGTAAAAAAAGCTGCGATTCGACCGGCGACGCCGCTTCCCAGATGTCGATGTCCGGCGGAATGATGTTGGGATACGTGCTGATTCCAAGTCCTGCGTAACCCAACAGAAATAACGTCATTGCCAGGATGAACGGCGTTAGAGTGTGACGCCGTTTGATCGCAAACCAGAGCGCGATCGCGGTCGCGGCGGTGAGTATCGGCGCGGGAGAAAGCAGAATCATATTTGGCCAACTGAACCAGCGATCGGCGATCGCCGGACT
>JBOIGA010000257.1:0-4264 GCA_050741875.1 Burkholderiales bacterium | reverse complement strand
ATCGGGAGCAATGCTCATGCCATAACCTGAATCCTTACATCACAAGGGGTTAGGCACGGGTCTCGGCAAATGAGCCTGGTAACTTTTGCAGCCCGAGGAAAGAAAGACAAACTGGGTACGAGCTTAATTGCCGCTCAAACGGCTTACGACCGCGATCAAGCACATGATTGGGATGAACACAATGAGAGCGACAACCATTGTTCTTCTTCGCGGGTGCTTAGGATGTTTGCATATTAGACGGCGCGCTCCACGTTTTCAATAGCGGTTTCCCGTTAGCTCGAAAGCTTCTCGCCTCAGTCCTGAGTCCTCAGTCCTAACTCCTGTTTTCTATGCCGTCACCCCCGCCATATCGAGGCACGAATCGGCGCAACGCCGGCAGATATCGGCGCAAGCGCGCATCGGCGTATCGTCGAAACGCTCGCAGGATTCGGCGCAGCGCTCGCATACTTTGGCGCACGCGGCGCAGATGTCGGCATGAACGTCGGAGCCACGCAGCATGAATCTCGCAGCGGTCTCGCAGATGTCCACGCAGTCGAGCATCGCGCAGACGTGCTCGGCTTCGACGTGCTTTCCACCCATATTGAGGCAGTGCTGCGTGAGCGTGTTAAGGCAAATATCGCTGCATTCGTTGCAGATTTCGATGCAGCGTTGCATATCTTCATTGATTCCAACAGTCATGGTTTCGCTCCTTTGGGATAGAAGACCGACGCAAGCGATATGCCATGAACCGCGCGGGGAGCTTTTTGCCATCTATCCTAAAGATTGAGGCATTTTTTTCCCGCGGTGTGTAAACTTTACCGGGCAGTCTCTTACTGAATTGAAGCAGCCTATAATTACGTAACAATGATTCGCTATTTTTTGTTCGCGATTCTGCTCCTCACTTTGAACGTCCAAAGCGTTGCGGCGATTGCCATGCCCTTTTGCCAACATCAGCCGGTGCAGCTGACGATGTTCGATAAAGATCATGCCGCGCACGGGCATGAGCAAGCGCAGGACGACTTCAGGTGCGACGATTGCGCTTCTTGCCAAACCTGCGCGACTCCGGCGATTCCCGCGGTCGCGCTGATTTCACTTCCCGAAGCAATGCCATCGCTCATCATTGCAGCGCCGGTCTATCTCTCGCTGTTTGTTCCCGAGCAGCCGCAACCCCCTCCTCTTTCCCAAGCAGTTTAAGCCTCTCTGGTTGCCCGGCCAGTTCCGGGTCTTGGCTCTAACTAACTAACGCGCTCAAGTTGGCAGGCGTTCGACGCCGTCATCTTCATCGCGGGAAAGAGACATCATGAAAAAGGTTGTTTTGCTCGCCGTACTTCTCTCCGGCTGCGTGTATAACGTTTCGCCTCCACAGTTCGCGCCCGATCATCCCGGTAACCCCGACGCTCAATCCGCGCCGCTTCCTGGGCTCTCGCGATCGCTTGCCACCTACGATCCCGCCGCCGGTCCCGACCCCGAAGCTCCGGAAATGGATCACGAGGCAATGGGTCATGGGTCTATGAAGGGTATGGACGATGGCTCAATGAAAGGCATGGATCACGGCTCAATGGACCATGGGTCTATGAAGGGCATGGATCACGGCGCAATGGATCACGGCTCGATGAAAGGGATGAAGAGCGATTCGCAGATGGCCGCGGACGACCGCTCGAAGAAGACCGACCCTGAGTCGAAAAAGGCAATGGAGCACGATTCGATGAAGGGCATGGACCATGGCGCGCATTGGATGGCGCCGCCTGAAGCCGCGGCGCGCAAGAATCCGGTAAAGGCCGATGCCGCGTCGATTTCTCGCGGCAAGCAAGTGTTTCAAGCCAACTGCGTGACTTGTCACGGCGCATCCGGTCGCGGGGACGGTCTCGTGGGGAAAGTGCTTGATCCCAAACCCGCCGATTTAACGGTAATGGCCGGCCATCACAGCGACGGCGATTACGCATGGAAGATCGCCAACGGGCGCGGCCCGATGCCGCCGTGGAAAGGCGTACTCGACGACAAGCAAATCTGGGACGTTGTGAATTTCGTGCAAAGTCTCGGCGGCGCTAAGAAGGGCGACGCTCCCCACGACCACTCCAAGCACAACCAAGAGGAGCGAAGTCATGAATAAAAAACTCTTAATCGGCGGCATGCTCGCCGCGATACTCTCGGGCTGCGCGACGATCGTACCGCAAGCCGGCTTTACTGATGTTGAAAAACAGGTTGCACAACGAATCGACAAGCGCGTGCAGTGGCGCACGGATGGAGCCGAAGATCAGGAGGTCGACGCCCGGATAGACGAAATGCTTCAAAAAGAGCTCGACGTCGAGCAAGCGGTGCAGATCGGGCTGCTCAATAATCCCCGCCTGCAGGCGACGTACGAAGAACTCGCCATCGCACAGGCCGATCTCGTGCAGGCCGGGCTGCTGGCGAATCCAGTCTTCGATGCTGCCGTCCTCTATCCCAGTGGTGGAAACAAACCCGACATCGATCTCGCTATCTCGCAGGATTTCCTGAGCATTTTTTATCTGCCGCTGAGAAAACGTTTCGCCGAAAATCAATTCGAGGCGGCGAAGCTTAAGGTAACGGCTGAAGTGGTGTCGCTTGCGGGGGAAGTGCGCGAGACGTTCTACCGCAACCAGGCAGCGAGTCAGACCCTCGAACTCTTCGACGAAGTTGTGCGAAACACTTCCGCATCGTTCGTCGCGGCGCAGGAATTGTACGAGGCTGGGAACATCACCGACCTTGCGCTCGCGCAGGAGCGCTCGGCCTATGAAGAGTCGAGGCTGCAACTCGCTCAGGCCGAAGCCGACTTGCTCGTGCAACGCGAGCGTCTCAATCGGCTGATGGGGTTGTCAGGCGCGCAAACGCAGTGGAGCATGAGTCCGCGATTGCCTGAACTGCCGGCGGATACGCTCGATACAGCTGACCTCGAGAAGCGGGCCATCGCGGCAAATCTTGCGCTTGCTGCGCAACGTAACGCGATTATCGCGGCGGCGAACCGCGCGGGTTTGGTCAACGCGACCGCGCTCATCCCCGATCTGGAAATCGGAGTCCAGGGCGAGCGAGAGGAAGCGTGGGAAGTCGGCCCGAGTGTTCGCTTGCAGATTCCGATCTTCGATCTCGGGCAGGCGCGCCGTCTGGAGGCCCGCGCGGAACTGCGCCGCGCGCGAGCTGAATATGCCGCACAGGCGATCGCAATTCGGTCCGCGGTGCGCGCTTCCTACGCCGCGCTCGCTTCCGCCCGGGATCGAGCGATTTTTGTACGCGATGTGTTCCTGCCACTCAGGAGCCGCATCGTCGGGCAGGCGCTACTGCAATACAACGCGATGCAACTCGGCGTTTTTCAATTGCTGATCGCGCAGCGCGACCAGATCGCCGCCGCCCGGCAGTACATCGAAACGCTACGCGAATATTGGGTCGCGCGCGCCGGCCTGCAGCAAACTCACGTCGGCGGAGTGGTCTCCGGCGAACCCATGACCGCCGGCCGAGATTCAGCGGCGCCCGAAATAGATACCGAGGAGCCTTCCGGGATTCTGTCGGGCGAGACCAGCCCCGCTCGCTGACTATCAATCATGAATATTCGACGTAAGTTTCAATCGCCGCGACAGGCCATGGGCGCAAGTCTGATTGAAATGCATGTGAGACAGATTAGAGATTTTTCTCGGCCACACTTGAAGCCGTATAGAAACTTACAGGAGATTATAAATATGCTTACTCGACGCAAATTTTTGACGACGACCGCGGCTGTCGCCGGCAGCGCGGGCTTAACCCAAGCGACGCCGGCTGCAGCAGCCCGACAGTACAACGGGCGAGCGATGGCGGACAAGTCGATCTATACACCGCAACAGTTGAAGGCTGTTGCTACGAATTCGGTCAAGCCTCTCGCGCCCGGCATGCCGGGTCGCGATTACACGCCGGTCGTCACGCCGAACAACATTTCGCTGCCATGGAAGACCGTGGATGGCGTGAAGGTCTATCACCTGATCGCCGAGGAAGTGAAAGGGCACGAATTCGCGCCGGGTCTCAAAGCCGATTGCTGGGGCTACAACGGGCGCGTGCACGGCCCGACCATCGAAGCGGTCGAGGGCGACCGCGTGCGGATCTATGTCACCAACAAGCTTCCCGCGGGAACGAGTGTGCATTGGCACGGCTTCATCCTGCCCAACGGCATGGACGGGGTCGCCGGCTTGAATCAGAAGATCATCAAGCCCGGACAGACTTTCAAATACGAATTCACGCTCGTCCAGCACGGCACGCATATGTATCACTCCCACCACGACGAGATGACGCAAATGGGATTGGG
>JBOIGA010000256.1:0-4277 GCA_050741875.1 Burkholderiales bacterium | reverse complement strand
CGCGAACCAATCGACGTCCTTGTTCTTGGGATGATCGTGCAGCTTGACCACGAGATCGTACTTCCCGGTCGCGATGAGACGTTGGATCACTTCCTCGCCCATCACTTCGAGCGAGTTCTGTTTGGCGCCGGTCGGAGCGTACAGCAATACCGGGCACTCACCGCTGAAGCCGAGTTGCCGCAACACTTGTTCGCGATCGAGCTTGCCGTTGACGAGCGGATCGGTTTTCATGAATCCAATCGGCACGGCGCGAGGGTCATACTCCTGAAGCAGACCGGCCTCGATAAATCGCCGGCGCATGTACGGCCCGACCAGAAAATAATAATCGCAGCCCATGTTCTCCGGACGCACCGCCTTGTTGCGGTAGGAGATGCCGTGGAATACCTGGATCCTGGTCTTGACCGAACGCGGCAGGATGAGTCTCGTATGCGCGACGAAAAGCACGTCGAAATCGAGCGTCTTGATTTCTTCGGCGGAAAGCACTGTCCCCCGCGGTAGATCGAAACGAACGGTACATTGCTTGCTCGTCGTATTCGTAACCGTCTTCGGTCTTGGTGCGCTCGCCGCCGGAGACGAACACTTCGACACGCAGCAGCGCGAACAAGCGCTCATACAAGGGACGAAAACAAATAAAGTGCACCGGCGCGTAGCCGGCGAACAATATCTTCATGCCTCCGGCGGAAGCCGCGCGGGTTGCAAGGGTCTTGGCCTGATTCATTTTCATATCCTTTTATCGATCATGTGCACCAAGCGGTAGCCCGCGCCGAAAATCCTTCCGGTCTTGGAGCCCTGCCGCGCCAGGCGGACGATCGGACCGCGCATCATCAGCGCGTACATCATGAACACCACCAGATCGCCCACTTCCATTCGCGCGGCCTGGACCGCGTCGGCCCCGACCACCAGCGAAGCGAGCACCGCGGCGCCGAAGATGGCGTGGGTGGTCCATGTGGCGATTCCCAGAAATTTCGTGCTCCGCGCTTCGCTGTTTCCACTCGCTGTATCGATATCGAGCAACTCCGATTCGTCCATATCGTTTCCAGCGCGCCGGCGATGCGGTCCGCGAGCTCGCCTTCCTTGACCCGGTGACGCAGGGAATTTTGAAAGATGCGAGCGGTAGCCCAAGCGGTCACGAGCGCGGTCGCAAGCCTGGCCGCGGCGAAGATCAAACCCAGGGTGACATGCATCGCGAACAAAATAAGCGTCATGCCGACAAACACCATGCCGTTGGTCGCGACGTGAACGAGAAACCCCTGCATACCGCTTTTCGTGCGAGCGGTGTCGCCGACCAGCGGCGACACAAGATCGCCCGCCTGGCTCGTGCGCTCATCCGCGCGCGCTCCGACCGCGGCCGCGATGGCGTCTTTTCGAAGATCGCGCACCGTGCCGATCGAGAAGCGCGCGAAGTAAAGCCTCTCGAGAAGGTCGGACAGGCCGAGCGCGAAAATAAGCACGAAGAAAACGCACCCCATCGCGAGCACCGGATCGAGCGAACCCGGGAGCGCGCTCAAAATCCAGTTGGATTGCGCCGCTCCGCTCGAAAAATCGGTGACCACGCGCAGTGGCCAGGGCAGGGCGAGCCGGGAAGCGACCACGGCAATCGCCGCGATTCCGCCGAAAACAAGCCAGCGCCAATGCCGGCGGGCATAGGGCGCCAGCCCACGCAGTACTGCCAGGCTACGGTGGAAATTACTGCCTTTTCCTCCACTGAAGTGCGCGGGCCGGCTAACCGGGACTGCCTCGTTACGGGGCTCGATGTTTGGCGAATGCGTGCTCACGTTCATGCGCGGCACACCATTTGTTTGCGGCGCGTGGCGGCAAGCGACCAGACTTTTTGCTCGGCGGCAACGAGGTCGCCGGGAAAATCAATTTCGATCCAAGACAGATCGGCGACGTCGGTGCCGTGAAAGGGAATGTAACGCGCGACCCGCTGCACCGAAGGTAAACGCGCTTTGAGCGCGCCAAACTGTACCGTCGCTTCGACCTCGCGCAATAAAAGGCGCGCTGCTCGCGAAATCGAAATAAAGCACTCCGACGTTTTCTCCATGCGTGCGATCGAAAGGCAGGTTCTTGCTCATCGTCGCCAAGTATTCGCCGTCGAATTCCACCGCCATCTGCTCGGCGTCTCTGCCCGAGGACGAATCAAACACGAGCGAATTGGGGCCGCTTTCGAGCAGTCGTTCGAGCGCCGCGGGATGCAGCAGCACGTCGCAGTTCAATACGAGCAGGGGACCGGTAATCCAGTCGCGGCACAGGTGCAGCGAGTACAGCCCTTCGGTTTTGTCCCACGCGGGGTTGTGGATGATATCGGCCCGGCCAGCGACCGCTTCGCGAACTTTAGCCCCGGCGTAACCGATGACGACCGCGATGCGTTTGACTCCAGCCGATTCGAACAGCGAGAGTTGATGTTCGATGAGCGAGCGTCCACCGACCTTCGCCAGGCATTTTGGGCCATTGCTAATGGCTTGGTGCATAAACAGCTGCGGCCCGAGATCGCGCAGGTCAAGGAATTGACGCAGAACAAGCTAAACAAGGCTATTGCCGCCGCCAATATGGAGGCCGAAATCGCCGAGCTCGGCTTTTGGAGTGCGAATTACCGGCGCTTGCACAAGGAGGAATTCAAGGAAGAAATTGACGAGAAGAGCCAGTACTTCGCAAAGGCGCTGACCGAGTTCGAAAGCTACGATCTGACCCAAAAGGAACGTCAGACCGCGCAGGCCATACGCATCCTTTTCGAAAAGGTGAAGACCAAGATCGCCGAAGTTGTTGCGATCGAGGATCTAGTGATCGACGAGCGCGAGAGATTCATTGCTTTGCGCGTGACCATGGACGAGATGCTCGACGACCAAATCCAGCCACTCGCGCGCCAACATCTCGGCCGCCCCCGACAGAAGGCAGAAGATGCGGCCGAACGCGCGGTCAATACGCTGCGCACGATCATTCCCTTGTATGTGCTGTGCGCGGCCGCCATCAGCGCGCTCTTGGTCGTTTTCATCATGCGGCCCTTGCAGCGGCTGACCAAGGGCACCGAGCAAGTGGGCAAAGGCGACCTTGAGCACCGTATTCCCGAGCGCGGCACGGACGAGTTCAATGATGTGGCGCGGGAATTCAACCGGATGGTCTCGCAGTTGCAGGCAACGACCGTGAATCGGGACCTGCTCGAGGAGAGCGAAAAAAAGCTGCGCGACACCGTCGCCGAGCTGCGGCGCGAAATCGGCGAACGCGAGCGCTCGGAGGTCGAACGCTTCAAGCTCTCCGAAGTGCTGCGGCGTAAGGAAAACATGGCGGCAATGGGGTCGCTCGTTGCCGGAGTCGCGCACGAAGTTCGCAATCCGCTGTTCGGCATTTCAGCGTCATTGGACGCGATGCAAGCGCGCTTTGCGGATCGTGATGACTTGAAGCGTTACCTGGAGGTTTTGCGCGGACAAACCCAGCGCTTGACCACGCTCATGGAGAACCTGCTTAACTACGGCAAGCCTTTTGTTTCCGAATTCAAGCCCACTCCCGTCAGTCGTACGATTCAAGAGGCGATCGAAGGCTGCTCCGCGATCGCGCAGCGTTCGCAGGTTGAGATCGCCTTTGACGAGTCGGGCGGCGATTCTGAAGTGTTGATGGATGAGAAGCGGCTGCCGCTCGTTTTTCAAAACCTGCTCGAGAACGCGATTCAACATACCCCTCCCGGCGGCGCAGTGCAGGTGGAACTCGCCGAAGAGGAGAATTCGGGCGGGCAATGGGTCGTCGTCAAGGTCAGCGATTCGGGACCGGGATTCAGCCCAGATGATGCGGCGCAAGCATTCGCTCCCTTCTTCACCCGGCGCAAGGGCGGAACGGGACTGGGGCTCTCGATCGCGCAGCGCATCGTCGAGCATCATGGCGGCAAAATTTCCGCCGCGAACGCAGCCAACGGAGGAGCGGTCATGACTGTGTCGCTTCCGATCGCCGATTCTCGGGCGGACGAGCGAAACGTGGCGGCGATTCGAGGGGCGAGCGGCACGTAGCGCATGGGTAAAAACACGATACTGCTGGTTGACGACGAGGACGGCGTGCGCTTCGGCGTGCGCGATTTTCTCGAGTCGAATGGCTTTGAAGTCGCCGAGGCCGAAAGCTGCGCCGGTGCGCAGGAAGTGTTTCGCGCGCACACGCCCGATTGCGCCGTACTCGACTACCGCTTGCCCGACGGCGACGCGCTCGAGCTTATGCCGCTGCTCAAACAGATCGACGATTCGGTGCCGCTGCTCGTATTGACCGGGCACGGCACCATCGACCTTGCGGTGCGCGCG
>JBOIGA010000255.1:0-4329 GCA_050741875.1 Burkholderiales bacterium | reverse complement strand
TAATCCGAATCTTTTCACCTGGTGGGCGCCGTGGCGCAACATGCGCCAGCGCAACATCGGCTGGCGCCTCGATTACATACTTGCTTCACCGGCCATCGCGGCGGGCGCGGCGAGCTGCGTCGTCCTTGCCGACGTCGGAACCAGCGATCATGCGCCGGTGATGATGGACACGCGTATCCGCGCCGAGCACGGATTTGCGACGAAAGAATCAAGGCCAGTCGCGGCTCATTTCTAGACTCCAGAGAAGTGCGGGATTGCGAACTTTTTTGGCGAATTGATGGGAAACGAAGCCAATCGTGAAGCGAAAAGCCCTTTCGGCACAAAGACTGCGATAGCCGTAGGTACCGCATCTTGGACCGACAAGACACTGATCGCGTCTGGCTGGTATCCGCGCGAGCTGAAGCGCGCGGAAGACCGGCTCAAACATTACGCGGCGAATTTCTCGCTCGTGGAAGTGGACGGCACGTATTACGCCTTGCCGACGCCACAGGTTTCGCAACTTTGGGCCGAACGCACTCCACATGGCTTTACGTTCAACATCAAGGCGTATCGCCTGTTCACCGGCCACCAGACGGGGCAGCAAACTTTTCCGCCGGATCTCAAAAGCAATCTCCGGCTCGGCGATAGCTTCTACTATCAGGACTTGCCGGTCGAGATCGTACTCGAGATGTGGAGGCGATTCCGGGATGCGCTCGAACCATTGCGCCGCGCTGGAAAGCTGGGTGCCATCCTGTTTCAATATCCGCCCTGGTTCGTCAAGCGCCGTTCCAACATCGAGCACATCGTCACCTGCGCGAGCATGCTCGAAGGTTTTCAGTTGGCGGTCGAATTTCGCAACAATACATGGTTTAGCGACCGGCACGCAGAGAGCACGCTGCGGTTCGAGCGCGATCATGGTTTGGTCCACGTCGTTGTAGATGAGCCGCAACACACTTCATACAGTATTCCGGCGATATGGGAAGTGGCGACGCCGCGGCTCGCGATGGTTCGATTGCACGGGCGAAATACGGAGACTTGGCAGGCCAAAGGGCTCGCATCGGCGGCGGAGCGCTTCGATTATCTCTACTCCGAAGAAGAGCTCGCGGCGCTCGCGCCATTGATCACCCGGCTCGCGGACAAAGCCGAGAAGACGCACGTCATATTCAATAACTGCTACGGCGACAAGGGAGTGCGGAATGCCGCCCTCCTTCGCGAAATGCTCTCGTTGCCGGCGAGCAATCACGATTCTGCTGAGCGTGAATGAAGTATCCATTCTGTTCGCTTCAATCAAGGCGCACGCAGTTTCAGTCCTCGAGGTTTCGTCCTTCATCTCACCGAATTAACATCGAGCGGGATTAACATCCTCGAACAGCGACGCGTGTCGGCGTAACAAGCGTCCGTTCACTCGCGTGAACAATCTGTTTCCTCAAAGCTCGATTATCCGCGCGCTGAAAGCGTCTACGCTTTCAATCATGCAAGCGAATCGAATCCTTCGATCGCCTTTCGGAGAACCCAGTCATGAAAAACACGATAGACCTCCACTTACGCCACGCCGAACGGCCGCAAAGCCTCGATCATGCTTGAAGAGACGGGGCTGACGTACGACGTGCACATCGTCGATATCGAGCGAGGCGATCAACACTCACCTGAGTTTCGAGCGCTCAACCCGAACGGCAAGATTCCGGTTATCGTGGATCGGGCAACTGGCCAAACGGTGTTCGAATCCGGCGCGATCCTTTCTTATCTTGCGGAGAAGAGCGGGCACTTCAATCCGCCGACTCTCGAGGCGCGAATCGAGACTTTGCAATGGCTATTCTTTCAGGTCGGCCACATCGGCCCGATGCTGGGGCAGCTCTGGTATTTCAAGCACTCCGCGTCCGAGAAGATTCCGCTCGCGATCGAGGGTTATCAGCGCGAGACTCTGCGCTTGTTCGGCGTCCTCGATGAACGGCTACGCGACCGAGAATATCTCGCCGGCGATTACGGCATCGCCGACATCGCGACCTGGCCGTGGATCAACTCTTTTCCTGAGCTCGGCGTGACGCTTGATAAGCATCCGAACCTCAAGCGCTGGCACGACGAGATCGCGAAGCGCCCAGCGGTCATTCGCGGCCTCGCGGTTCCAAGTCTGACTGAGCTCGAAACCGTTTAGGACAAACATCATGGGAATACTCTTCGTACTTCTCTCACTGATCGCCGGAGGACTCCTTCCGGTCCAGGCCGGCGCCAATGCACAGCTCAGCAGGACCGTCGCCAATCCGTTTGCCGCGACCACCCTGCAGCTCTTCGTGGGCGCGCTGGTACTCACGGTTATTGCGGGCATCGCCGGCTCGTTGACGGCTCTCACCGGACTCGCACAAGTAACTTGGTGGCATGCGATCGGAGGTCTCGCGAGTGCGCTCTACATTGTTTCCGGCATTCTTCTGTTCCCGCGCCTGGGCGCCGTCGTCACGATCGGTCTGTTCATCGCCGGGCAGATGCTCGCTTCGGTCGTGCTCGATACCTTTGGCATTCTCGGCGTCGCTTCGCAACCGTTCGACGTCGCAACGGCGCTGGGAACGGGGGCGGTTCTTTTGGGAACGGTTGCCATAGTCACGAGCCAGGCGAGTAGCCAGAACGCACAGCCCACTGCAATCTTGCTCGGCTTGATATCGCTGGCGCTCATCGCGGGCGCGGTCTTGCCCGTTCAAGGCGCGGTCAACGCACTGTTGCGCGCCGATCTCGATGCGCCGCTCGCCGTGGGTGCGATCAGCTTCGTCGTCGCCACGCTCGGTATGGCGGCCGTCTTCTTGCTCGGGGCGATCGTCACGAATGCACCCAAACCTCAGATGCGTACGCTGCCGAGTATGCCTTGGTGGGGCTGGCTCGGCGGTTTCGCAGGCGCTTACTACGTCGTGACGGTGTTTATGGCGATTCCGGAAATCGGCACCGCCTCGACCGTCGGGCTTACCATCGCCGGGCAACAAATAGTTTCGATGCTCGTAGACCGCTACGGCCTCCTGCGTCTGCCGCAACGGCCCATTTCTCGATTACGCCTGGGCGGAATAGTGCTGCTTCTGGCCGGAGTGGCGATCATTCTGGCGTTATGAGAATGCAACGATGGAAGGCCCCGCTCACAAGAGGGCATGCATGAGCTCCGGTGTCGCCTGGATATTTGTCTCGGTTCTCGGCAAACGCGAGTCCGTAGCCTGAACACACGGCCTCCCACCAACCTAACTACACAGGAAATAACAATGGGCGCTCCCTCCCCCGAACTCTGCAATCTCTGGCTGGCTCGCGCGTTTAACGCGCAGGATGTCGATGCTGCTGCGGCGATGTACCACCCGGAAGCGTCGATCGTTCAGATCGACGAGGTCCATGGTGGGACCAGCATCGCGCGCGGTTCCGATGCCATCCGCCAGACCATGGCGGCCTATATCGGCCTCAAGCCACACATGGATGTCGTTACCCACCACACCACCGTGGCCGGCGATTTCGCCATGACCCGCTCGCAGTGGCTGATCAAAGGAGTCGACAAGGACGGTCAGCCAACGCAGGTGCATCACCACGGCATGGAGGTCCATCGCCGGCTCCCTGATGGCACTTGGGTGTTCTTCATGGATCATCCCTTCGGCGCCGACCCGACCTGGGCGGTCGAAGTCCCACCCCACACCGAATAGAGATGGCAAGCACGGGGGTTCGCGGGGCGCCCGCTCCCGCGTCGTGCTCGATCTATCTCCTCGGCCGCACGCTCGAAGTTTTGCCGGTCGGAACGGCATACGCGGTGTGGACAGGGATCGGCGCAGTCGGCACGACAATCCTCGGGATTTTTTTGTTTCAGGAATCGGTCAACGCTATTCGACTCGCGAGCATCGCGCTCGTCGTGGTCGGCATCGCCGGATTGAAACTGTCGTCAGGATAAGGACAATTTTTGATCAACAACTTTGGAGAACCAACCATGAAAAATTTGAACGGAAAAGTTGCAATCGTCACGGGCGCATCGCGAGGCATTGGCGCCGCGATCGCTAAGAGGCTCGCCACTGAAGGCGCGAGCGTCATCGTCAACTACAGCGGCAGCGAAGCCCGCGCCAGCGAAGTTGCCCGGAGCATTACATCTGACGGCGGCAAAGCGAGAGCACTGCGCGCAGACATGCGCGATCCCGCGGCGATCAAACGGTTGTTCAACGAAACCTTGGAGACCTTCGGCCGATTGGACATTCTCGTGAACAGCGCCGGGGTGTTCTCCCCAAAGAGTATCGAGGAAGCAAGCGACGAAGATTTTGATGCGACGTTCGACCTAAACGTCCGCGCGGTGTTTCTTTCCGCACGTGAGGCGGCTGGGCGCATGAACGAGGGCGGACGGATCATCAA
>JBOIGA010000254.1:0-4341 GCA_050741875.1 Burkholderiales bacterium | reverse complement strand
AGCGCCGATCGGCGGAGCGGGCTTTGACTTGAGCGGAGATCCTCTTCCATCCGCGACGCTCGATCTCGCCCGCGGAGCTGACGCGATCCTGCTCGGCGCGGTCGGCGCGCCGAGATACGAAAAGCTGCCGCGCGATACGCGCCCCGAACGCGGTCTTTTGCGAATTCGCAAACAGCTCAATCTGTTCGCCAACCTGCGTCCGGCGACGCTGTACCCGCAGCTTGCCCAAGCTTCGACTTTGAAACCCGAAATCATCTCGGGCCTCGACCTCATGATCGTGCGCGAGCTGACGGGTGATCTGTACTTCGGCGAACCCCGCGGAATCCGAACGCAGGGAGAGGAACGCGAGGGCTTCAACACGATGCGCTATTCGGAAAGCGAAATTCGCCGCGTCGCGCATATCGCCTTTCAGGTGGCGCTGAAAAGGAATCGCCGCATGTGCTCTGTTGACAAGGCCAACGTGCTCGAAGCTTGCGAGCTGTGGCGCGAAGTGGTCGGCGCCGTCGCGGGCGAGTATCCCGAGGTGTCCCTCACTCACATGTATGTCGACAACTGCGCGATGCAGCTCGTCAAGAATCCGAAGCAATTCGATGTCATTCTGACCGGCAACGTGTTCGGCGACATCCTCTCGGATGAAGCGGCGATGCTGACGGGTTCAATCGGAATGCTGCCTTCGGCGTCGTTGGACGACAATGGCAAAGGTTTGTACGAGCCGGCGCATGGATCGGCGCCAGACATCGCCGGAAAAAACCTCGCTAATCCGCTCGCGACAATTCTCTCCGCGGCCATGATGCTGCGTTATACTTTCGCCCGCGAAGAAGCGGCCGTGCGCATCGAACAGGCGGTATCCGAGGCGCTCTCGCGGGGCTTGCGAACTCCGGATATTTTTCAGGCGGGTTGCAAGCTTGTCGGAACGGACGAGATGGGCGACGCAGTCGCCGAGCTGGTTTAATTTGATCGAGATTGGCCCATGAGCAAGCAATATGATGTATGCATTTTGGGCGCCACCGGAGCAGTTGGCGAAGCCATGCTGTCGATTCTGGAGGAGCGCAACTTTCCGGTCCGCAACCTTTATCCTCTCGCCTCGAGCCGTTCGGCGGGCAGCACGGTCTCGTTCAAGGGGAAGAATATTCGAGTTGTGAACGTCAGCGATTTCGACTTCGAAAAAGCGCAGATCGGTTTGTTCTCCGCCGGCGCGAGCGTGTCAGCCGAGTACGCCCCGAAAGCCGCGAAGGCGGGCTGCATCGTCGTAGACAATACCGCGCAGTTTCGCCAAGACCCGGACATTCCCTTGGTCGTGCCCGAGGTCAACGCGCACGCCATCGAACGTTACTCGGCGCGCAAAATCATCGCCAATCCCAATTGCTCGACCATTCAAATGGTGGTGGCTTTGAAACCGCTGCACGATGCGGCGGGAATCGAGCGCGTCAATGTCGCCACTTATCAGTCGGTTTCGGGGACGGGAAAGGAAGCGATCGAGGAACTGTTCGAACAGACTCGCGCTATCTTCAATCAAAAGGAAGTCTCGGCTGAGGTGTATCCCAAACAGATCGCTTTTAACGTGCTTCCGCACATTGACGCCTTCCAGGACAACGGCTACACCAGGGAAGAAATGAAAATGGTATGGGAGACGCAAAAAATCATGGAAGACGACACGATCAAGGTCAATCCGACAACCGTTCGCGTTCCCGTTTTCTATGGGCATTCAGAGGCGGTGCACATCGAGACGCGCAAAAAACTTTCGGCCGCGCAAGCAACTGAGGTACTCCGCGAGGCGCCGGGAATCATCATCATGGACGAGCGCAAAGCGGGTGGTTATCCGACGCCCGCGCTGGATGCCGCCGGCAAAGACGCTGTTTACGTCGGGCGTATTCGTGAAGATATTTCCCATCCGCGCGGCCTGAACCTGTGGATCGTCTCCGACAATGTGCGTAAAGGCGCCGCGCTTAACAGCGTGCAGATTGCGGAAATACTGATTGAGAAGTATCTGCAGTGAGGTTTAGAGGCAAGTTTAGCTTGCAACTCTAACTCTATGATGTTATTTTGATTGTCTCTGCGACCTAAAGGGGTGGTTCCGGTGCGTAACAGAATTTTCAGCACACGCATTTTTGCTGCTGTCATACTTTTCATTCCCTGCGTGCTTCAAGCGGCGGGTTTGGGCAAGCTCACCGTTCATTCCGGATTGGGCCAGCCCTTGCGCGCGGAAATTGAATTGCTTTCGGTAACCAAGGAAGAAGCGGGCTCGCTTGCCGCGAAGCTCGCGTCCCCAGAGGCTTTTCAACAAGCGGGGATCCCGTATTCTTCCGAGCTTGGCGCAATCAAGCTTGCCGTGGAAAACAACAGCCGGGGTCAGCCCGTCATCAAGCTGATTTCCGCGCAGCCTTTCAACGAGCCGTTCCTCGATCTTCTGGTTGAGCTCAATTGGTCTTCTGGCCGCCTGCTACGCGAATACACCGCGCTGCTCGATCCGCCCGACGTCGGCATTCCTCTGTCTCCGCCGGTTGCGGTAGCGCCTGAGGCAATAGCTGAAGCGAAAGCTCCTCCGCTAGCCAAGGAAACAGCGGCCCCGGCCCCGGCAACCACCGCGGCGGACGGCGAATACGGCCCGGTCAAGAGCGGAGATACGCTTTCAAAAATTGCGCTCGGTGTGAAACCTTCGGACGTCAATCTGGAACAGGCGCTGGTTTCGCTCTATCGCGCGAATCAGGATGCTTTCGCCGGAAACATGAATCGCCTGAAGACCGGATACATTCTGCGCGTGCCGGATCCGGTTGAATTCGCGTCGGTGCCTAAACCGGAAGCGGGCGCTGAAGTGAAAGCGCAAACCGCCGACTGGAACGCGTACCGCCAAAAACTCGGGATTGCTCCTGTCAGCGTCGCCGAAGGCGGCTCGCAGCGCAGCGCGAGTGGAAAGATTTCGGTCGCCGATAGTGGTGAAACCGCGGCTGAATCGGGTGATGTGCTCAAGATTTCCAAAGCTGAAACCGCCTTCGCGCCCACGGCGCAGGCAAGCGGCGCCTTGCAGGAGAAAATCAAGACACTCGAGGAAGAGGTCGTCACGAAAGAGCAGGCGGTCAAGGAAGCCAATGAGCGCGTCGCCATCCTCGAAAAACAGGTTTCGGAAATGAAGCGTCTGGTCGAACTGCAAGGCCAGGCGCCGGCTCCAGTCGAAAGCAAGCCCGAAGCGCCAGCCGAACCAAAAGCTGAGAGTGCGCCGGCGCAACCGAAAACCGAGAGCGCCCCCAGCCAACCGGAAAAACCGGTCGCCGTGTCGGCGCCCAAACCGCCAGCGGAATCGGGTTCCTTCCTCGACGAGGTGATGCAAAACCCGCTCTATCTCGCGGCTCTAGGTCTCGTCGTCATTCTCGCCGGCTTTTTGGGGGTCAAGGCGTTGAGACGCAAGCAGGTTGAATCGAACGTCGTAATCGAGGAGCCTGTAATCGTCGCCGCCGATGAACCGCAAGTTCAACCGGCCGCTGCCGTAACCGACACGGTGATTACCGCCGGAAGCGCGGAAGAGATGGACCCGCTGGCTGAAGCCGAGGTCTACTTGGCGTATGACCGCGAGACGCAGGCCGAAGAGATTTTGAAGGAAGGATTGAGGAAAACACCCGCGCGCCACGAGTTGCACATGAAACTTCTCGAGATCTACTCGCGGCGCCGTGACTTCACTTCTTTCGATGCGACCGCCCAGCAACTGTACAACGCCACGGGTGGAATGGGACCAACGTGGGAGCGTGCGGCGACGATGGGTTATCAATTCAACCCGAGCAATCCGCTCTACGCGCGCGACGACCCCGCTGACTTGCGTCCGATCCAGGAAACGCGCGATGAGAGCGTTTTTTCCGCCGCTCCTGAAGAACCCACGGCGACGGTGCCCGAGTTTGAGTTCGATATTGGGCGCGAAGAATCGCGGCCGGTGCTCGCCGCCGAAAGCGATTTCAAGCTCGACGAGACGCTTCTCCTCAGAAATGAAGACGCGCCGCCGGTCGAAGAACCCGAGCTCACTCCACAGAAACTGATCGCGACCATTGATTTCAACGTCGAACGCAAACACCATGAAACCCGATTTGAAACTCCGGTAAAAACTGAGGAAGAGAAACCGGTCAGCGACTTCATGCGGCAGCACGAAGGACCGGCGCTCAGCTTCGATGGGCCCGAGGTAAAAAACGGCAATGGGCGGGCGGGAGATTTGTCCTTCCGTTCCGAGCCACAGCCGGCGTTCTCCGACATCGACCTCAACCTCGAAGATCAGCCTTCGCCGGCGAGCGGCGGCGACGAGCTCTGGCAGCAGGTGGAAACCAAGTTTGATCTCGCGCGGGCGTACCATGAGATGGGCGA
>JBOIGA010000253.1:0-4349 GCA_050741875.1 Burkholderiales bacterium | reverse complement strand
AGCCAACCCATTCTCGTCGAAACGCGATCCGTGTAGGACTTGATCAGAGGTCCCTAGACTTCCCGATCGAACGCGACGATGTGATCGGCTTCGAGCCGGATGCCAATTTTTTCCCCGATCGCGTGATTGTGATGCGAGGGCACGAGCGAAAGCGCGGTCGCGCCGCTCGGTAGACGCAGCGTGTATAAAATCTCGGCGCCGCGAAACGCTTTGTGCACGACCTCTGCCTGCAGCGCGCTTGCGTCGTCGTGGACGATATCGTCGGGCCGCAGCAATACGTCCACGCGCGAGCCGACGGCGCAGCGCATCGCCGATTCTCCGGCGAGAATTCCCAGCTCGATCTCGACCTGTTTTTCGCTCAGCACCTTGCCGTTGACGAAGACGCCCTGACCGACGAAGTCTGCGACAAAGCGGTCCAAGGGACGATGGTAAAGGTTGTACGCCGTGTCCCACTGCACGAGGGCGCCTTCGTTGATGACGCCGATTTCGTCGGCGAGCGCGAACGCTTCCTGCTGGTCGTGGGTAACGAGTATGGCGGTCGCCTCCTGCCCCTTGAGGATCGCGCGCACTTCGAGGCTCAAACGCGGCCTGAGCTCGGCATCGAGATTGGAGAAAGGCTCATCGAGCAGCAGGAGTTCGGGTTTGGGCGCGAGGGCGCGGGCGAGCGCGACGCGCTGCTGCTGGCCGCCCGAAAGTTCGTGCGGATATGTTTTTTCGGCGCCGGCCAAGCCGACGATTTCCAAAAGCTCGTGGACGCGTGCTTTGCGCTCGCGCTTTTCGTGCTTGTGTAATCCGAAAGCGATGTTTTTGCCGACGTCCAGATGCGGAAACAGGGCGAAATCCTGAAACACCATGCCGATGTTCCTCGACTCCGGGGGCATCAGGTAATCGGCGCGGCTGACGCTTTTGCCCGAGAGAAAAATCTCGCCCGCGCTGATCGGCTCGAAACCGGCGATGCAGCGCAGCGCGGTGGTCTTGCCGCTGCCCGAGGGCCCGAGCAGACAGCCGATTCGCCCGTGATCGAGAGCGAAGGAAAGGCTGGCAATGACGCGATGTGCGCCGTAAGCGTGACTGACGTTCGCAAGCTGTAAGAGCGGCGTCATGCGGCGAAAATAGCACCCGCGCACCCGCGCCTTCAACTCCTTTCGGCGTGGCGCGAGAGCCAGACAATGGGAATGAGCCCGGCGACAATGAGCGTGAGTGCGGGAGTCGCCGCCTGCTCCCATTGGCCTTCGGAAGTCATTTCAAAAATTCGCGTCGCGAGCGTGTCCCAGCCGAAGGGACGCGTCATCAGCGTGATCGGCATTTCTTTCATCACGTCAACGAAGACGAGCAGCGCGCCGGTAAAAATAGCGCCTTTGAGCATCGGCAAGTGCACCCGCCACAACACGCGCTTGGAATCGAGGCCGAGACTGCGCGCGGCCTCCTCGGTGCTTCGCGTCACGCGCAGCATTGCCGCTTCGATCGAGTTGAAATTGAGCGCGAGAAAGCGGATGAGATACGCGAGCAACATGACCACCAACGCGCCTTGAAATATGCGGCCGTTGTTGAATATGTCCGCGAGCTGGTTATCGAGCCAGGCGACGGGAATGAAGATTCCGACCGCAAGCACGGTTCCGGGAATCGCGTAGCCAAAAGTCGCGAAGCGAACCGTGAAGCGGCTCAAAGGATCAGAGCGGCCGCGGCTGGCATACGCGAGAACGAGCGCAACCGCGCTCGTCAACGCCGCACCCATCGCCGCCAGCGCCAGCGAGCGCAGGAGAAAAGGCCACGCCGAAAAATCCAGCCCGCCTTCTTCCCACGACCAGATCACCAACTGCGTTACTGGAACGACGAACGCCGCACCCAACACGAGTGCGGCAAACAACGCCGCGCTCCAGGCGCGAGCGCCCGTAAGCGCGATGCGCTCGTCGCGTCCCGCTTTTGCATGGTAACGATGTCGAGCGCGCAGCCGCTGCTCGACGACGACGATAGCAAGCACGAGAAGCATGAGGATCGAGGAAAGCTGCGCCGCGCCGGAAAGTGAGAAAAGTCCGAACCAGCTCTTGTAAATCGCTGTCGTGAACGTGTCGTAGTTGAATGCCGCGACGGCGCCGAAATCGGCGAGCGTTTCCATGAGCACGAGGCCCAAGCCGGCGGCAATCCAGGGACGCGCCATGGGCAGTGCCGCGCGAAAAAAACCTTGTGAGCGCGAAAAGCCCAACGATTGGGCAGCTTCGAGCGTGCGTCTGCCTTGAGTCAGAAAAGCGTTACGCGCGAGGAGATAGACATAGGGATACAACGCCAAGGTCATGACGCCGATCACTCCGCCGGTCGAGCGGATTGGCGGAAACCAAAGTTGCGCGCCGAAAACACCGCGTAGCCACGTTTGCACCGGGCCGGAAAAATCGAGCAGGCCGATAAAGACGAACGCCGTCACGTAAGCCGGAGCGGCGAGCGGCAGGAGCAACGCCCACGAAAAAAACGCCCGTCCAGGGAAATCGTAGAGCGCGGTGAGCCACGCCAGACCGACGCCGAGAAATGCCGCTCCGATTGCCACGCCAAGGACAAGCCAGAAAGTGTTCACGATGAGGTCGGGCAAAACAAACTTGAGAAGATGCCGCCAAATTTCGCTTTCGGGGGTGAGCAAAGAAGAGAAGACCACAAGCATCGGCAATGCGAGCAACAGCGCCAACGCGAGCAACGCGAATCGAGGCGGGCGGAGGCGCTTCGATAAGAAAAAAGCGCCCACGCGGGGCGCTTTTATCGCGGTCTCTGTCACGGAGAATGCTATTTGTAGTCGGCGCGATCCATCAATTTGACCGCCGCTGCCTGCAACTCTCCGGCTCTGGCGACATTGATTCGGTTCTGCGCAAAGTCGCCCCATGACGCGACTGCGGGGTCGGGCTTGATTTTGGGATTCGCCGGATACTCCATGTTGGCGTCGGCGAAAAGGTTCTGCGCTTTTTCCGACGACAGGAATTCGAGCAGCTTGATCGCGCCTTTTTCGTTCTTGGCGTGCGCCGCGATGCCCGCGCCGGAAACATTGACGTGCACTCCGGTGCCTTTCTGGTTCGGCCAGAAAATGGCGAGCGGAAGTTTAGGATTCTTTTCCATCAGCCTGCCGAAATAATACGTATTGACCACGGTCACATCGCACTGTCCGGCGGCGACGGCTTCCATCGCTTTAGTATCGTCGGCGAAAGGATCGGTCGCGAGATTGCTGACCCAAGACTCGACAATCTTTTCAGTCTTCGCTTCGCCGTGTTCGGCGAGCATCATCGCGACCAGGGACTGGTTATAGACCTTCTTCGAGGTGCGCAGGCAAAGTCGACCCTTCCATTCGGGGTCCCCGAGCGCCTCGTAAGTGGAAAGCTCCGAAGGTTTCACTTTGTTCTTGTTGTAAACGATCGTGCGCGCGCGCACCGACAAGCCAAACCAGCGGTTCTGCGGATCCTGCAAATAGGGAGGAATGTTGGCCTCGAGAACTTTGGAGTCTACGGGCTTCAGCAAGCCTTCCTTCGCCGCCTGCCAGAGATTGCCGGCGTCAACGGTGAGAAGGACGTCGGCGGATGTGCTTTTGCCTTCGGCCTTAAGACGCTCCAGAAGCGGTCCCTCCTTGTCGGTCAAGTAGCGGACCTTGATTCCGGTCTCCTTGGTAAAAGCGTCGAACATCGGTTTGATGAGTTGTTCGATGCGAGCGGAATATACGACGACTTCCTCGGCTCGCGCCGGCACGGCGAGCGCGATCAACAGCAGCGGCAAGATTCTCCGAAACATGGGCTTCTCCTGATGCCACAACGGACTAGGTGCCCAAATATAACGGGAATAGGAATAATTCTCAATACTACTTCGATAAAGAGCGAAAGCAGTGCATCGAATTAATTACCGCCGTTGACGCCGGCTTTGTTTACTGGAGCAAGCAGGTAATTCGCTACGGCTTTTCTTGCGAAGCTCTTGCTCTTCTCTGCTGGAATTTTCTCGCCTTCATCCAGCTTCTGCGCGTGCTCGAACAGCGGCAGGAAAAGCTGATCTTTGTCGGGCGCGCCGCGCAAGACGAGCGGCTTATCGCGCGCAAGCAGCGCCGACCACTGCGCCCGCACCGCTTTCCACAATGGCTCGGTGCGTTCGAGATAGCGATCACCTGCTGACCAGTCGTGGTTTTTGATGCGCTCATAGCGGTTATAGCCAAACTCGCGCGCGAGCACCGGTTCGTTTGCACGCGGTTTGCCATCTTCACCCAACGCGACTTTGAGGTTCTGCTGCTCATGCACCCAGCCGGTAGGAAGAATGATGTGACGATTCGTTCCGGCTAGAACATCGTAATCGTCGCGAACGCTGAACTCACGGCGAGGCAAAGGCCGCCAGCC
>JBOIGA010000252.1:0-4429 GCA_050741875.1 Burkholderiales bacterium | reverse complement strand
ATATTGGCCCCGAGGAGCGGAAATGGGTGCCGATCGAGAAAAGGAGTTAGGACTGAGGACTGAGAATATCAACTTCACTCCTTCACCCCTTCTCTTTCTCGTTCACTCATTGAAATGTCTTCTATTTCAAACATTCGTCCAGCGCCTGACAAAGAGCTTGTAGGCATCGCCGACTACGTCCTCGACTACGAGATCAAGAGCGAAGAGGCGTACTCGACCGCGCGGCTATGTTTGATGGATACGTTGGGTTGCGGGCTTGAGGCGCTCTCATATCCCCCCTGTACAAAATTGCTGGGGCCCATAGTCCCCGGCACGATCGTCAAGAACGGCGCGCGCGTTCCCGGAACGAACTACGAGCTCGATCCGGTGCAAGCCGCTTTCAACATCGGCTGCATGATCCGCTGGCTCGATTTCAATGACACCTGGCTCGCGGCGGAATGGGGACATCCTTCCGACAATCTCGGCGGCATTCTCGCGACCGCCGACTATCTTTCCCGCAACGGTCATCAGCTCGTCATGCGCGACGTGCTGACGGCGATGATCAAAGCTCATGAGATCCAGGGCGTGCTCGCGCTCGAGAACAGTTTCAATCGAGTCGGGCTTGACCACGTCGTGCTCGTCAAGGTCGCGAGCACGGCGGTGGTGACGCAAATGCTGGGCGGAACGCGTGATCAGATTGTCGCCGCGGTGTCGAACGCATGGGTCGATGGGCAGAGCCTGCGCACGTACCGGCACGCGCCCAATACGGGGTCGCGCAAGTCGTGGGCGGCGGGAGACGCGACGAGCCGCGCGGTTCGTCTCGCGCTGATCGCGATGATGGGAGAGATGGGCTACCCCTCCGTGCTGACCGCAAAGACCTGGGGGTTTTATGACGTGCTATTCCGAGGACAGGCTTTCAAGTTTCAGCGGCAGTACTCGTCCTACGTGATGGAGCACGTCTTGTTCAAGATCTCCTTTCCCGCCGAATTCCACGCGCAAACCGCGGTGGAAGCCGCGATCAAGCTCCATCCTCTCGTGAAGAACCGCCTCGATGATATCGATCGAATCACATTGACGACGCACGAATCGGCGCTGCGAATCATCGACAAAACCGGGCCGCTTTACAATCCGGCCGACCGCGACCACTGTTTGCAATATATGGTCGCGATCGGGTTGATCTTCGGCAATCTCACTGCCGCCGATTACGAAGATGAAGTCGCGAGCGATCCGCGCGTTGACGCTTTGCGCGCCAAAATGGTCACCGTCGAAGGCAAGCAATACAGCCGCGACTATCTTGACCCGGACAAGCGCTCGATCGCGAATGCGATTCAAGTCCGCTTCAAGGATGGCTCGAACAGCGAAAAAGTCGCCGTGGAGTACCCGATTGGGCACCGCCGCCGCCGCGCCGAGGGAATTCCGCTCCTGGAGCGCAAGTTCACCACGAATCTCGCGCGGCGTTTTACGCTCGAACGGCAAGTCCCGATCATCGCGCTCTGCAGCGATCAACAACGGCTGGAGCAAACCCCGGTCGATGAATTCGTAAGTTTGCTGGTTAGCTAGCATGCCCGCTGATTTCCAAGGAGGCTGTTTCTGCGGCGCCGTCCGATTTCGCGTGCAAAACAGTCCGCGCTATGTCAACCATTGCCATTGCTCGATGTGCCGGCGTTGTTCGGGTGCGCTGTTCGTGTCGTGGGCGACGTTCGACCGCATGGCTTTTTCTTGGACAAAGAGCGCGCCGAGTTACTTGCGTTCGTCCGAGGCAGCGCGTAGAGCATTTTGCCAATTTTGCGGAACCGCGTTGACTTGGGAACCTTATCGCGATAGCGAGCGCCTCAGTGAAACGCTGGACATTACGCTGGGCAGTCTCGACGATCCGAATGCATTCGCTCCCACCGAGCATATTTGGGTCGCCAATCAAGCAACGTGTCTTCGCTTCGCCGACGGACTGCCGCGCCGGCCCGGCAATACAAAAAGCGATCCGCTATAGTTGAAAGCGCGGCAATTCGATTGAGCGTCAAAGGAGAAAGATATGCCTCACAACCTTTTCAACACCTTACAGACCTTCGACGCTGGTGCGGGCAAGCCGGCGCGACTGCATTCGCTTGCCGCGCTCGAAAAAACCGGCGTCGGCAAGGTGTCGCGTCTGCCGGTTTCGCTTCGTATCGTGCTCGAATCGGTCTTGCGCAACTGCGACGGCGACAAAGTCACCGAAGAGCACGTGAAAAATCTCGCCACGTGGCAGCCCAATGCGCCGCGCACCGAGGAGATCCCCTTCGTCGTCGCCCGTATCGTTCTGCAGGATTTCACCGGCGTACCCTTGCTCGCGGATCTCGCCGCGATGCGTAACGTCGCCCAGCGTATGGGAAGAAACCCCAAACTCATCGAACCGCTCGTGCCCGTGGACCTGGTCGTTGACCACTCCGTGCAAGTGGACCATTACAACACCCCACGCGCGCTCGATCTCAACATGAAGCTCGAGTTTCAGCGCAACGCCGAGCGCTACAAATTCATGAAGTGGGGAATGCAGGCTTTTGACACTTTCAAAGTCGTGCCGCCGGGAATCGGCATCGTGCACCAGGTCAATCTTGAATACCTCGCGCGCGGCGTGCTGCACAAGAACGGCGTTTATTACCCCGACACGTTGGTCGGCACCGATTCGCACACGACGATGATCAACGGCATCGGCGTGGTCGGGTGGGGAGTCGGCGGGATCGAAGCCGAAGCGGGAATGCTGGGGCAACCCGTTTATTTCCTCACTCCCGACGTCGTCGGCGTGAACATGAGCGGCAAGCTTCGCGAGGGAGTCACCGCGACCGACCTGGTCCTCACGGTCACCGAGATGCTTCGCCGCGCCAAAGTGGTCGGCAAGTTCGTCGAATTTTTCGGCGAGGGCACAGCCTCGCTCACCGTTCCCGATCGCGCCACGATCGCCAACATGGCGCCGGAGTACGGCGCGACGATGGGATTCTTTCCGGTGGATGAAAAGACCTGCGACTACTTTCGCTCGACCGGCCGCACTGAAGCGGAAATTGCCGCTCTGCGAAACTATTTTCAGGCGCAGGGCCTGTTCGGAATTCCTCGCGCGGGCGACTGCGATTACTCGACCGTGCTCGAGCTCGATCTGGCTGGAATCGTGCCTTCCGTCTCGGGCCCGAAGCGGCCGCAGGACCGCATCGAGCTGCCGAACCTCAAGTCAAAGTTCACCGAGCTTTTCCAAAAGCCTGTCGCCGACAATGGCTACAACAAATCGCGCGACGAATTGGGCAAGCGCTATTCGGCCAAGATCGGATTTTTCGGCGACGAAGTCCCGCCTCCCGTTCAAGGCGGCGGCGAGCAAAGCAACGAAACGTCTCCGCGGGGAAGCGGCTTCGTCAGCCGCCGCGACACCAGCCGCCAGACCGAAATCGAAATGATGGACAATCGCCCGACTCCCGATACGCTCGACGATACGTTGAGCGATTTTCCGAGCGCGGTCATCAAGCTCGCGCACGGCGATGTGTTGATCGCGGCGATTACGTCGTGCACGAACACGTCCAACCCCGGAGTGCTGCTCGCGGCGGGACTGCTCGCGAAGAAAGCGGTCGAAGCCGGGCTTTCGGTCAATCCCTGGGTCAAGACTTCGCTTGCTCCCGGTTCGCGTGTGGTGACCGAGTATCTGAAAAAAGCCGACCTGCAAAGATATCTCGACCAGCTCGGCTTCAGGCTCGTCGGCTACGGCTGCACCACTTGCATCGGCAATTCGGGGCCGCTCGATCCGCACCTTGAAGAAACGATCACACAGAATGACATCGTTGCCGCATCGGTGCTTTCGGGCAATCGCAATTTCGAAGCGCGAATCCACCAGAATATCAAAGCCAACTTTCTGATGAGCCCGCCGCTCGTCGTCGCTTTCGCGATCGCGGGACGCATCGGCATTGACATGGCCACGGAGCCGCTCGGTACGAACAAGGATGGGAAGGCGGTCTATCTCAAGGACATCTGGCCGTCGCAGGAGGAAATCGGCAAAGTCATGAAGTACGCGACCGACGCGGAGACCTACCGCCGGCTCTACAGCGATTTCACCAAAGCCAATCCGCTGTGGAACGACATTCCCTCTTCCACCGGCAGTATTTATCAGTGGGACGAGTCGTCTACCTACATTCAGGAGCCGCCTTTCTTCGGCGATTTTGGGGGCGAGCTTGGCGCGATCCGAGACATCAAAAGCGCCCGCGCACTCGGAATCTTCGGCGACTCGGTGACGACCGACCATATCAGCCCCGCGGGCTCGATCAAACCCGCCTCTCCCGCCGGCAGATATTTGCAAGGGCGCGGCGTTCCGGTCGTGGACTTCAACAGCTACGGCTCGCGCCGCGGCAATCACGAAGTCATGATGCGAGGCACTTTCGCCAATGTGCGGATCAAGAATCTAATGATCCCGGGATCCGAAGGCGGAATCACCTTGCATCAACCC
>JBOIGA010000251.1:0-4472 GCA_050741875.1 Burkholderiales bacterium | reverse complement strand
ACCGACTTCGGCCGAGATCTTGCGCATCAAAGCGGTGTTAATCCTCAAGCGCAATGCCACTCGCGATTATCTCGATTTCGTAGCACTTGCTGACCACCTGGGCGATGACCAGCTTATGAATGCGCTCCGGGATTTCGACCGCCTTTATCCTCAGCCGAATGAGGAATCGGCCTTGCAGCAGCTGCAAGTTCAGCTCTCAAACCCACTGCCTTACGATCTGGAAGAAACCATTCTGGCGGAATACAAGAATCTCGATTCGAAGTGGCACAAATGGGAGGACGTCCGTACCTTCAGTGCCAGCTTGGCGGCGCTGATCTTTGATCGTATCTCCGGTGTGTGAGATTTCTTGGCGGAGAGATGCGAAGTCCCGGATCGAGTTTACGGTTTAATCGCGCGCCGAGCCAACCGTGAAAATGAATCAAGCCAGCACCCTCATTTGGGACTACTGTCACTGGGAGCGGGCGCGATAAGGGAAAAGGTCAGAGATCGGGTGCTGGAAATATATCTGGTAAGCACGGGCCGACAGAAGCGACGCAATGCTCCATCGTGGCAGTCTTGCTGCCTGGCTCTCACGGCCCTAAACTAAAGCCATGAAATTCGAAGATTACATTTCCATCACTCCCGGCGTACGAAGCGGTAAACCTTGCATCAAGGGCACCCGCATCACCGTATACGACATTCTGGAGTATCTTGCTGGCGGAATGGAGGAGCAACAAATTCTCGCTGATTTTCCCAGCTTACGTCTTGAACACATCAGGGCCGCCCTCGCGTTCGCGGCGGCGCGCGAGAGGCGCTTGACCTCGGCGGCGTGAAGCTGCTCTTTGACGAGAACATAAGTCCACGTTTGGCGAGGTAACTCGCCTCGATTTTTCCGGATAGTCAGCACGTCGACGGGGCGGGATTGCGCGGCCAGCCGGATACGGCCGTCTGGCAGCACGCCCGGCAATACGGCTTTGCGATCGTGTCCAAGGACGATGACTTTCGTCAACTCAGTTTCTTACATGGTGCGCCGCCAAAGGTAATTTGGTTGTCCGTGGGGAACGCCGGAACCAATGCCATACTGACTTGCTTGTTGAGCGTCGAACCGCGATCGAGGCTTTTTCCGTCAATCTCGAGGAGTCTCTTCTCATTCTTCGCGTGTAGGGAGCGACTTGCGATCTTCGGCGTTAGCGACCAAGTGTCTCAGCTAGAGGCGAACTGCTGCTAACCGCGATTTACAATTCCACAATCCCACTGCGTATCTGTAATAGAAATGATCCCGCGGCCGGTGATCGCGCGTACGGCGCCGGGCTTGTCTACGGTGGCGAGGAAAGCTATGTTCGCTCTGGAATAACGGTGCGTTCGTGGCGGGACATTTGACACTTGTCACCGGCGCCAGCGGATTCGTCGGGCGGGCGCTCTGCGCTGCGCTCGCTGTCAACGGGTATAAAGTTCGCGCTGCGCTTAGGCGGCCGGACGCTGCTTCGGCCGGTAAGCGCGTATCCGCGCAGAACGTCCTTGTCGGCGAAATCGGCCCGGAGACCGCTTGGTCTCAAGCACTCGACGCGGTCGACTGCGTCGTCCATCTCGCGGCGCGAGTGCATATCATGCGCGAGACTGCTTCTGAGCCGCTCGCGGAATATCGCAAGGTGAATGTCGCGGGGACCGAGCGGCTTGCGCGTGAGGCGGCGACCGCTAGCGTGCGGCGATTCATCTATCTGAGTTCGATCAAGGTGAATGGCGAAGTGACTTTCGATCATCCGTTCACTGAAACGGATGCGCCTAATCCGCAGGATGCGTATGGCATATCGAAATGGGAAGCGGAGCAGGCGCTGCATCGAATCGGGCGCGAGTCCAAGATGGAGATGGTGATTCTGCGCCCGCCTCTGGTTTACGGGCCGCACGTGAAGGGTAATTTTCTGTCGCTGCTCAGGGCGGTGGACCGCGGTTGGCCGCTGCCGCTTGGCTCCATCCACAATGCGCGAAGTTTGATTTATCTGGGCAACCTCGCGGACGCGATCATTCGCTGCATCTCGCATGCGAGCGCGGCGGGACAAACGTTCCTGGTGAGCGACAGTGAGGATGTTTCGACGCCTGAGTTGATCGAGCGTGTCGCGAAAGCGTTTGCTCGCCACTCCAGGCTGATACCGTTTCCGCCCGCACTCCTCAACGTTGCCGCAAGGCTCATCGGAAAGAACGGCGCT
Organism: Burkholderiales bacterium; assembly: GCA_050741875.1. Classification (GTDB taxonomy): domain Bacteria; phylum Pseudomonadota; class Gammaproteobacteria; order Burkholderiales; family JBOIGA01; genus JBOIGA01. Next base: position 2,289 of record JBOIGA010000251.1, on the reverse strand, counting down.
GCGGCGCGCCTCACGGGTTGGTTGCAAACTGATAGCTCGAAATTTTGCCGTGAACTGGAGTGGCGCGCGCCGTACTCGATGGACGCAGGACTCGCTGCGACGGCGAGTTGGTATCGTGGTGAGCGTGAGAAGGGCGCGGCAGTCTAGAGCCAAGATTGTCAAACAGTCTCTCGCAATTTCAGTTTCTTTCGCCGCTGATTTCCGGGGCGATCACTTTCGTGCTCATCCGGTGGATGCTCCAGCATCCGCGCGCAAAGCTCGTTCTCGATCATCCCAATCCCCGTTCCATGCACGAAACGCCAATGCCGCGGACCGGCGGAATCGCGGTCATGTTCGGGATTGTCGCCGGCGCGGCGATGCTGCTTCCGCGCTTCGATCCTTCGTTGCCGCTCGCGATTGTGCTCGCATTGGTTTCGTTCGCCGACGACAGGCGCGGCCTTTCGGTCGCGGCGCGCATGCTCGCGCATTTCGCCGCGGCGATCGCGTTTGTCGCGATCGTGTTGCCGGGACTTCCCGTCGCGGCTGCGATCGCGTTCGTTTTCGCCGTTGTGTGGATGACCAATCTTTACAATTTCATGGATGGCTCCGACGGGCTCGCGGGAGGAATGGCGGCGATCGGCTTCGGCGCCTATGCGTTCGCGGCGTATTTGCAAGGCGGCGTGTTTTTCGCTTTGATGTGCGCCAGCATCGCCGCTGCCGCAGTGGCATTTTTGTTTTTCAATTTTCATCCCGCGAAGATTTTCCTCGGCGACGCGGGTTCGATTCCACTCGGATTTTTGGCGGCGGGACTGGGCTTGAGCGGATGGCAAAAAGGTCTCTGGCCGCTTTGGTTTCCCCCGCTCGTCTTTTCTCCGTTTATCATAGATGCCTCGGTTACGCTGGCAAGCCGTCTGGCCCGCGGCGAGAGGGTATGGGAAGCACACCATGGCCACTACTATCAACGGCTCGTGCGCATGGGCTGGGGACATCGGAAAACCGCGGTCGCGGAATACGCGGTGATGCTCGCGGCGGCGGCGAGCGGAATCTGGGCCCTCGATCAACCGAAAGAAACGCAGTGGACCACGCTCGTCGCATGGTGTTTTGTCTATTTCGCCGTGTTCGCTGCCATAGATTATCGCTGGAGAAGATTTGAAGCCTCTGGGAAACAAATTATTTAACGTTCGCGGCGCATTGGCGTTCCTGCACGATGTCGCGGCGGCTGCGCTCGCGTGGGTCGCGGCATATTGGCTGCGGCTCAATCTTGGAATCCCGGAGCATTGGCTCGAAGGCATGCTGCGCGCGTTGCCGGTGATCGTGGTGATGCAAGCCGCGTGTTTTCTCGGATTCGGACTCTACCGCGGCATCTGGCGCTATGCGAGCCTTCCCGATCTGAAGCGCATTTTGCAAGCCGTAATAGTCGCGGCGCTGGCGGCGCCGATTTTCTTTTACATGCTGCGTTTTCAAGCCGCGATTCCGCGTTCGGTGCTTATTCTCGATCCGATCTTGCTCATCCTTTTCATGGCGGGAAGCCGAATTTTGTACCGCGCATGGAAGGAACGGCGTTTGTACGGAATCCGCAAACTCAAAGCCAAGCCGGTGCTCGTGCTCGGCGCGGGCGATGCCGGAGTGGCTTTGTTGAAAGAACTTTCGGTCTCGCGCGAGTGGAGGGTCGTCGGTTTTCTTGACGACAAAGCGACCAAGCAGCGGCGCGAGTTGCAGGGCGTCCCGATCTATGGCGCGATCGACGAGCTGCCGAAATTCGCCCAGAAGCTCGAAGTGGAAAACGCAATCGTCGCCATGCCTTCGGCGAAGCACGAAACGAGACGGCGAGCGATCGAGATCTGCGCCGCGGCCAACGTCAAAGCGATGACGGTTCCGGCCTTCGACGATCTCGTTTCTGGACGCTTGAGTATCTCGGCGATCCGCAATGTCGAGCTGGATGACCTTCTCGGACGCGAACCCGTCGAACTCGACACCGCCGGGCTGCAGCACTGGCTCAATAATCGAGTGGTCATGGTCAGCGGCGCCGGAGGCTCGATCGGCTCGGAGCTCTGCCGCCAGATCTCGCACTATCAGCCGCAGCTCCTCGTACTCTTTGAGTTGAACGAATTCGCGCTGTATCAGATTCAACAGGAATTCGAGGACAACTTTCCCGGCATTCGAATCGTCGCCGCGATCGGCGATGTCAAGAACCGCGAACGCAGCGCGGAAATCCTCGCACGCTACAAACCGTCGGTCATTTTTCACGCTGCCGCGTACAAACACGTTCCGCTCATGGAGCGCGAGAATGCGTGGCAAGCGGTCGAGAAC
>JBOIGA010000250.1:0-4511 GCA_050741875.1 Burkholderiales bacterium | reverse complement strand
GCCGATCCACGTCTTCTCCGGAGTCTCGAGTTTCACATAGGCGTGCGGATGCTGATAGCCGGATTCGGAAATTTCGCCGGTCAGCTTGAGCTCTTTCGCGGTGTCATATTCGCTCCAGCCGTGATGCGCGAAGGCCGCGGTGCTAGAGACAAACAAACCTGCAACGAGTAAGAAGTTTCTCATCTGTGCGGTCTAGTGTTTGCCTTGTTTGACCACGCGCTCTCCGAAGGATTCCTGGCAATGAGACGAAAGAAACGGTCCCTGCACCGGTTCGCGCCGATGGGCAATAGGTTTTTATGACGGAAGAACGGATGGTGTCTGATCGCGCCTGTCATCCTGAGGCAAGCGTAAGCCGCGATCCATAAGAAAAAAAATCCCATGGCGCGCCATGGGATTTTCTATTAGAGGGAATACTTGTTCTGCACCGTGACGGCGGGACAAAATTACCGCAGCCGAAAAGCAGCAATTAGAGGCCCGCGCACTGGTCCTCTTTATCGCCGGCGGTGTTGCCGCCACCGACTGGCGGCGGATTGTTTTCCTTGCACTGCAGGTTCTCTCTGATCGTGTTCCGCGCAATGGTCAGGCCGCCGGTATTTTTCACGGCTTGCAGATTGCCATCGATCTCGTTACCCGTCGCGTTAACCGGACCGTCGTTTTCATCGAACTGCAAGTCGCCGCCGATACTAACGTCGTTGATGTTCGCACTATTGCCTTGTTTGATCTGAACGTTGCCGCCCACGAATGAGTCCGAGACGTCGACTGTCAGCGCGCCCTCGCCCTGGATGTTACCTTTGACCGTTACCGCGTTGGCGTCCAATGTGGCTTGGGTCAACACTTTTATGCTTCCTTTCGCTCTGGTGCCGTCCAACTGACATGTCGCACCGTCCGGCACAACAATGTTGTCGAGCTTTACCGGGCCTATGACGCCATTGCACACCGTCGTTTCAGCAAGCGCGACCGACGCGCCGGCCAGCGCGTAGACCACGGCTGAGACAAATGCCGTTTTTATAAGTTTGTTCATCATTCATCTCCTTGGTATTACGAACTGCCGGCTTGGCAGCACAGGACTCCCCAGCAAGCTGCGTGCCATTCGCTTTTGACGCGCATCAGCCGGGAACCGAAAGCGCATCGAGGATTTTTTTCCTAAAGCCAGACACCGATTCCAGATACGGGACAGCAGCCACGATCACGTAGCAACAGTGAAAACAAACGGCGTTGAGTCTGCGATTCAGACAGAGAATCTAGAATTCGGACGAGAGTGAGAGCGAGACAGAGATAAAGTGAAGGGTGAAGAGAAGGATTGAGGATTCAGGCGAGAACGAACGGCGAAGACAACGGCGAACTGCGGGATGCCCTGCAAGCAGCGCCGGGCCCAACGGGCAATGGCGGCTATTAGTTCCTAGAAATTTGCCTGCGCCCTGAATTGCAAAACATTGACGTTCATCGCCTCCTCGTCATCGGTCACGACGTGAATGTAATTGGCCATGAGACGAAAGTTGCGGCGGAAGTACCAGTTCAGGCCCAAGGTCGTGTTGGTTTCCCTGCCGCCGGTCACCGGCCCATCGTTCAAATCGAGGCGGCTCAGCCGCAGCGCCAACTCGAACGCGCCGGTCTCGCGCTTCGGTTTGACATGGCCGAAGTCACCGCCTTTGACACGGTAGTTGCGCGACTCGCCCGTCAAGAACCAGCTTGCGAACATATACCAGACGTTGAAGTCGAGATCGGAGCGGCCGTTTTCGCGGTCGAGTCGAGCAAAAATATATTCTCCTTGCAGCGATACCGGCCCGTTGACCGACGCCGCTTCAATTTCCGCCGAAGTAGGATTTGTCGACGTTGTCTATCGAGCCGGTGCTGACCAAATTCTCGTCGGCAATACTCGATTCGGGATCGGTCGCGAAGCGAACGGGATTACCCTCATCAACTTCGCGCGCACTCCCACTCAACCCGAAGTGCGCCACTCTGGTCTCTTCGTGAAGTGGCGCGAACGTCAGCCGGCCGGTAACGCTGCGGTCTTCATCCCCCGAGCCAAACATATCTTTCACGATCCTATCGCCGAACGCGCCGCCCGCGGCGCTCCAGTTTTCGCCGTGCGTAAAGAGCGCGATCCCGCTGTTATAACTACGGGAAAACTCGTTCGGCAGCGCTCGCTCCATGAAAGTGATGGTGTTGGAACTCGTCGATTCTTTCGAGGCTAAACGGCTCCTTGAACTGGCCAATTTTTATTTCCAAGGGGCCGAAGCCAGCATAAGTCAACGACGCGTCGAGCACTCTGTCTTCGCCGGTAAAATCGTAGGTGTAATCGAGTTCGAAATCACGAAACAGTGTGAGGGAGGCTTCAACCCGCGCGCCGAAATTCGCTGCTGTCGGTGAGCTCGGTGTTGTCGTCGTCGAAATAAGCCGCGTCAAGGTGCAGTCTGCCGCCCACCTTCAAGCCGAAATTGCGCACTCGGTCTTCGACCACTCGACATGCTCATCGCCCGGACCGAACGGAGAATCGCCAGACTCTAACTCGCGCGCAATTCCTTGCGCAGACGCTCACGCGTCATTCGGCGAACAATGATTGGAATGAATGCGGTGATTTTTGCGTCGTGGAATTTTTCCGACACTTCGAAAACTATCTGACTCACTTTCGCCCTGGGAACTGTCTCGTGCAGGTCGTGGCATACGAGGTCAATCAGTGCGTCGTGAGGATTGTTGTTTGAACCTTCCATTTCGACTCCTTTGAGTGATTCGATCATCGCTTGTCCCGCTTCCACCCGGCCGTTTTGAATTTCATTTTTTCGATGAGGGCGACTACGACTTCGGCGATCTTGGCCAACGGCATTGGCTTTTGCAGGAAAGCATCAGCGCCAAGCAGACGGGCGCGGGCTTCGACTTGCGGTGAGCCGTACGCGGTGAGCATGATGGTACGAGTCGTCGGAGAGATTTGCCGCACGCGCTCAATGATCTCCAGACCTTCTTCCCCGTCAAATCCGCTCAAACGCAAATCCACGATCAGTACTGCGTACTCGCCCGCGGCAAGATACGTTCCGGCGCTGCGCTCGTCGTGCGCGCAATCCACGGCGTAACCCGAGCCTTCAAAATATTCGCGCATCGCAAACAGGATCGGTTCCTCATCGTCGACGATTAACAGGCGTTTTTCCATGCCATGGTGTAGGCAAGCGACATGCCTGCGCGTCGAAGATAAGCGGTCCCACGTCATTGCCGTCATAAGCCCGTCATCCATCGGGAATATTTCGCGGGCAGGCGGCGCTCCAAAAACAAACAGTCCCGGAAGTTTTTCCAGAATCCAGACACGATTCTAGATTTTGGAAACGACGATTCCATGCCTTTTGATTTTCTGATAGAGCGAGCTTCGGGGAATTCCGAGCCGACCCGCGGCGCGCTCGACGTGGCCGCGTTCTTGATCGAGCACGCGCTCGATATGTTTCTTTTCAAGTTCCTCCAAAGTCAAACCGCCATCGCCATCTTGTGTATCGCCCGCCAACGCGGAATCGAAATTGAGCTCTCGCCGGCTCAATTTTGCCTTTTCGCTCAATAGCGCCGCCCGCTCGAGCACGTTGCGAAGCTCGCGGATGTTGCCCGGCCACGAGTACGCGCAAAGCGCGCGCTCCGCGTCTTCATCGAGATTGAACCTTCCCCGGCCGAGATCGGCGCTGATCTTCTCCAGAAGGCTGCGCGCGATGACCGGAATATCTTCGGTTCGCTCTCGCAGCGACGGGACACGCAAGGGGATGGCGCTGATGCGAAAATACAAGTCGCCGCGGAATTTTTTTTCGCGCACGAGGACCTCCAGATCCTGGTGGGTCGCGGCGATCAAGGCGATGTCCACGCTGCGGTCGCGGACTTCGCCCAAACGGCGGAAACGTTTCTCCTCCAGCACTTTCAGGAGTTTCGGTTGCACTTGCGCATCCATATCGCCGATCTCGTCGAGAAAAACGGTGCCGCGCTGCGCTGCTTCGAGCAGCCCCTGCTTGGCGGCGATCGCCCCGGTAAAGGCGCCTTTCTCGTGCCCGAACAATTCGGTCTCGAGAAATTCACGATTCAAACCGGCGCAGTTCAAATCAACAAAGGCTTCATCGGCGCGGGGGCCGTGGCGGTGCAGCCACGCGGCGAGCACTCCTTTGCCGCTGCCGGTTTCACCCTGAATCAGGATCGGGCTTTCGGTCGCGCATACTTTGCGCGCGGCTTCTTTCAGTTCGATGATCGCGCGGCTCGTTCCCAAAAAAGGATCGATGAGCCCGCGCGCGGCTTTGCTTCTGCCGAGCGACTGCTGCCGCCGGGTGCGCTGGTTTTCGAGCAGGCGCTTCAACACGATCAAGAGCGCGGGAAGCTCGACCGGCTTGGTCAAAAATTGGTCGGCGCCCTCCTTGATCGCGCGCACCGCAAGGTCGATGGTGCCGTGCCCGGTCAATACGAGCAGCGGCACCGAATCGTCGATCTGTTTGAGCAGCGGCATAAGCTCGAGCGCGTCGCCGTCGGGCAAGCGGTAGTCGAGTACAGCGCAATCG
>JBOIGA010000249.1:0-4511 GCA_050741875.1 Burkholderiales bacterium | reverse complement strand
TGACTACTTCGCCCGTCTGGGCGTGACCATCCGCCGCATCCTGACCGATAACGGCGCCGCTTTCCGCTCTCACGACTTCGCACGCGCGTGCCGCGCATTGCGCCTTTCCCATCGTTTCACCAAACCCTACTGCCCGCAAACCAACGGCAAGGCCGAACGCTTCATCGGTTCGGCGCTGCGGGAATGGGCGTATGGCTTCATCTACCCTCATTCAAATCAGAGAACCGAAATGCTCGACTCCTGGTTGCACCACTACAACTGGCATCGGCCTCATGGTGGCGTGCCCCCTGCTTCTCGACTTCCGGGAAACAACGTGTTGACACTTCACAGTTAGCTCGCACCTTCAGGTCCGCGACGATTGCGGCAGAGTTGGCGACAGCGACCAAGGCCGCGACAGCCGCGGTTTCTTCGTTCGGCTTTGCGCTCGCGCTGGACGGGGTGTCGCAACTTCTGTTCAGGCCCCCGTCGGTTACGGCAAGGCGTTCGTCAGTCCAGCGGTTATTTCTGCGGGCATTGTGAGTGAGGAAATCGTGCCGTGATGCTCCGATCATCGGGTGTTAGCCCCGGCTTATCGCGTCGATTGGTGAAATCCGCCGTAGATTCACACTTACATAGCACTTACGGGTTGCTCTTTGGGCGCGGGTTACGATTTAAGCCTTTGATTTCAGCGCCCCGAACACGAATCGAACGTGCGACCTACCCCTTAGGAGGGGGTTGCTCTATCCACTGAGCTACCGGGGCTTAAACGATTTTAGCCTAGAATGAAATTGCCCCTATCCATTGCAAACAATGAACCCGACGGCGGCGATCGATTTGTACGGCAACGACCTTGGCGCAGCGGCGTTCACTGTCCTGTTGGTTGGAGGCTATCACCTGTTTATGGTCCTTCGTCTCAAGTACGATCCGCTGTACACCGTGCAGGCGGTCAACTCGCTCGCGCGCACTGCATGGGTGGAGCACATCATGAAGAGTGGGGACAAAGACCTTCTCGCCGTGCAAACCTTGCGCAATTCCACGATGGCCGCGACTTTTCTGGCGAGCACCGCCGCTCTGCTCGTCGTCGGTACGCTAACCTTGACAGAACACAGCGAAAGTCTGGGCGCGGTTTGGGGCGCGCTCAACACCTTGGGCAGCAGGAGCGTGCAGCTATGGCAGTTAAAACTGCTGCTGCTAATTGGAGACTTCCTTGCGGCGTTCGTATTTTTTTCGCAGTGCATTCGATTGCTTAATCACGTCGGATTCATGATCAACGTTCCGCTTGCGATGAACCACAAAGCGATCACCCCGCAACAGGTGGCGCGGCATTTGAACCGCGCGGGACTCGCATACAGTCTTGGAATGCGCTCGTACTATTTTTCCGTGCCCCTTGTCTTCTGGTTATTTGGTCCTGTCTACATGGCGGGCTCTGCCATCGTGCTTGTGGCGGTGCTTTACAATCTCGACCGCGCGCCGAAATCGCTTGCCGAAAAGTATCGCTGGGATTTGGCGCGACCCGAGGAAACTCCACTTTCAATCGGACGCAAATGAAGTGGCTGACGTTTGCCTTCGCGCTGGCCGGAGCATTTGGCTGGCGCGCGGTGGTTGCTGGAGAGTTACCGGCCGTTGGCAACCCCGCGCCGTCGTTTAATCTGCCAGACCAGTCAGGGAAAATTCGAACGCTCGACGAATTTAGAGGTAGGTGGCTAGTGTTGTATTTCTACCCGGAAGATGACACCCCGGGATGCACGAAACAGGCGTGTAGTTTCCGCGATGATCTAGCGCAGTTATCCGCACTCGGCGCGCAAGTTGTTGGAGTCAGTGTGGATACTTCTTCGTCGCATGCCGAATTCGCCAAAAAGTATTCTCTCCCCTTTCCGCTGCTCGCCGATGAGAAGGGTGAAGTCGCGAAGCGCTACGGCTCGCTGACCAATCTCGGCGTCATGAAGCTGGCGAAGCGCAATACGTTCCTCGTGGATCCGGAGGGCAAAATCGCCAAGGTTTATGTGAAGGCCAGCACTTCGCGCAACTCAGCGGACGTGACAGAAGACTTGAAGAAGTTCGCGAAGGATTAAAGCTTCGCTCGCTCGCTTTCTCGGGGCCGCTTATGGAAGCTGTTTACCTCGACGCGTGACTGTGCTTAGTCGGCTCGCGAAACTTTTCGCGACGACGCCGATTATTCCCGCTCTGTCCAGTTGAACCCGAGAGCAGAAACTCCCTGTTTCAGGTATTCCATCGCCACCGGAACGTCGTAGCGGTCACCCCGCACGCCGAGCTCGATTCGCCTGCCCGCTCCCACGAACTGCGGCAGGCTGAAGAGCTTCACATCGGGGAATCGTCCAACGCAATAGTTCATGAGTTCGAGCAATTGGCTTTCGGTCGCGTCGTTGACGATGATCGCCTTGTCGGCGCGCTGTGAACGGTGATGCAAGTAGGGATACAGCGTGTCGAGAATATTTTCCATCATCGGCCACGCCATTTCGGGAAAACCCGGGAGGAAATGATGGTTATACAGACTGAATCCGGGGATGCGGTTGAAGGGATTGACAATGATGCGGCTGCCTTCGGGCAGATCGGCCATCAGTACCCGATGCGGGTAAGCGGAATCACCGAACTGCGAGCGGATTTCGGTCAGCGCATCGGGATGACGCTGCAACTCGACTCCCGCCGCCTGCGCCGCGCACCCTCTCGTGTAGTCATCGGGAGTCGCGCCAATCCCGCCGAAGCAAAATACGATGTCAGAAGTCGCCATCGTCCGCGTCAGCGTCGCGGTGATGCGCTCGGGATGGTCGCCGATGTATTCGCACCACGACAGCTCGAGCCCGCGCTTCGCGAGAATTTCAATCGTCGCGGCGAGGTGTTTGTCCTGCCTCTTCCCGGTAAGTATCTCGTCGCCGATAATGATCGTTCCGAACTGCATGCTCGATCCTCAATCCTCGATCCTGCTTTCAATGCATGATGTAATTTTCGAGCTGATGGATGATGAATTCCTGCTCCGAAATCGTCTCACGCACGCAATCGCCGATGGAAATGACCCCCAGCACTTTGTCTCCATCAAGAACCGGCAGGTGCCGGCAACGCTTCTCGGTCATGAGCGCCATGCACTCGTCCACCGTATGAGAGGGCCGGACGAAAACGACCTTTGCAGTCATGACTTCGCCGACCAGCGTCCCGGCGGAGGTTCTTCCCTCAAGCGCGATTTTGCGCGCGTAATCGCGTTCGGTGAAAATACCTTTTAGGCGGCCGTCTTCCATCACCAGCACCGCACCCACGCGTTTGTCGGCCATCTGGCGCAAAGCGTCAATAACTCGCGCATCGGGGGCGACCCACAAAACCAGCGGCTCTTTCTCCTCCAGCAACTGTCTTACGGTTTTCATCTGCTACCCCCGCGATCTGGTCCAACTTTCAGTTTAGACAAATTGGCCGCGCGGATAAAGCCGCCGCAATTACGCGCGCGCCGAGGAAATCGCTTCGGCTTTCTTCAGCAGCGCCTCCGCCATTCTGATGCTGGCAATATCAATCAGCCGTCCATCGAGCGAGACGGCGCCCTTGCCCTCCTTCGCCGCTTTCGCCATCGCTTCCACGACGCGCTTGGCCTTCGTCACTTCGGCGTCGCTTGGCGTAAACACCTGGTTGGCGAGCTCGATCTGCGAGGGATGGATCGCCCACTTGCCTTCGTAACCGAGCACCGCCGCGCGTTTGGCCGCGGCGATATAAGCATCGGGATCGGAAAAATCGCCGAAAGGACCGTCGATCGGACGCAGCCCATACGCGCGGCATGCGACCATCATCCGCGTCTGCGCGCCGTGCCACTGATCGCCCCAGAAATAATCGCGCTTGCCGTCTTCGCTCTTGTCGGTGAGCACGCCGTAGTCGCGGTTCACTCCCCCGATCACGGTCGTGCGTGCGCGAGTGGACGCGGCATAGTCGGCGACGCCGAACGACATCGCTTCGAGCCGTTTGGACGATTGCGCGATCGCTTCGACGTTCGCCATTCCGAGCGCGGTTTCGATTAGCACTTCGAAGCCGATTCGTTTTTCGCGCTTCTTCGCCGCCTCGATTTGCGTGACCATCATGTCGACAGCGTAAACATCGGCGGGAACGCCGACTTTCGGAATCAGAATCATGTCGAGCCGCGGACAGTTTTCGACAACATCCACCACATCGCGATACATGTAGTGCGTGTCGAGGCCATTGATGCGAAGCATCATCGTTTTCACGCCCCAGTCAATTTCATTCAGGCCTTGCACGATATTCTTGCGCGCCTGCTCCTTGTCGTCGGGCGCGACCGCGTCTTCGAGATCGAGAAAAACGATATCGGCGGCCGACTTCGCGGCTTTGTCGAACATCGCTGGGTTTGAGCCGGGAACCGCGAGTTCCGAACGGTGCAGGCGCGGCTTCGCCTGTTCAATCAAAGTGAAGCTCATTTTTTTCTCCTTTGGGTTGGCTTCAGTCAGTATAAAACAAGCCTAAGACACGAATTCATAAGAACGCCATATGCACAAGATAAGAAATTTTAAATACCCGTAGGCGGC
>JBOIGA010000248.1:0-4526 GCA_050741875.1 Burkholderiales bacterium | reverse complement strand
GGAAGCGTTTACCTGTCAGCCGCCGGTTGACAATCTCCACCGCCGCCAGCTCGACAATGCGATGTCCGAGCGCGGGCTCAAGGCCCGTGGTTTCGGTATCGAGGATAATTTGTCTCATTCTAGTGTGAAACGTGAAATGTGAAGGGTGAAACGTGAGAGGTCTCGCCTCTCCCCCGTCAGTGGGGGAGAAAACGGGTGAGGGGGTTCACTTTCACGTTTCGCTTTTTGCTGACTCAACCCCGCGATTGGCCAACGCATCCGCTCTTTCATTTTCAACATGACCGGCGTGCCCCCGCACCCACACCCATTCAATCTCGTGTTGTTTGGCGAGTTCATCGAGGCGGCGCCACAGATCGGCATTCTTCACCGGCTTTCGGTCGGCGGTTCGCCAATCGCGTTTTCTCCAATCTTCGATCCAATCACAGATTCCTTGCTTGACGTACATCGAGTCGGTGTGCACTTTCAAACGCGATTTCTTTTTCAACGCCTCGAGCGCGCGAATCACCGCAGTCAATTCCATGCGATTGTTCGTCGTGGCGGCTTCTCCGCCGAAAAGTTCTTTCTCGATTTCGCCGTAGCGCAGCAGAGCCCCCCAGCCGCCGGCGCCGGGGTTACCCTTGCACGCGCCGTCGGTGAAGATCTCGACCATGATCGGATTGGGTGGGTTGCGATTGGCTGCGCTCGAGGTGCGGCACCACGGCCAGTTTCTTTTTTGGTGCGGCCCGGTCGCGCCACGCGGGAACGATGACGCGCATTCCCGGGACACGCTTGATCGCATGCAGGAAGTAAACCGCCCCGGCGAAAGGCCACCAGCGGTCGCCGGCCTTCTCCATGAAGTCAAAACGCTTGAGCCAGCGCTCCTGATTGACGGGGGGAACGTAGCAGCAAAGCTTTCCCGCCGCAATTTCGAAATTCAGCAGAGACAACCAGTCTTTCATTCGCGGCAGGTTGATGAAAGGAGCGCTCCACGGAAAGTCGTTTTCGCCGCGTGCTCTTTTCGCTCCCCACAAGCTCCACGGGTTGAAGCCGCTAATGATCGCGTGACCTTCCGGCACGAGCACGCGCTCGATTTCGCGCAAAATCTGGTGCGGGTTTTCGTCGAACTCCAAAACGTGCGGAAGCAAAATCAGATCAGCGCTCGCGGTCGCGATCGGCAGATGAACGTAAGCAGCGCGCAAGCGCGCGGGTGCAACGGGTGCGAGGCGGCAGCGAAGCGGAATGCGGCTGGCGCGCAGGAAATCGTGCTCAGGCATTCCGATCTGAATCGCATTGAATCCGAACACATCGGCGACCATCTGGTCGAATTGATTCTGCTCGCGCGCGAGCACGTACTGGCCAAGCGGCGTTTGCAACCAGTGCGCGGCATGCGTTGACAAGATTGGCGTTTTCAACGAAAGATATCAGCAATGATACGCATCGAACCCGTACGCGCGTTTCGCGACAACTATATCTGGTGCTTGCGCGACAACACGCGCGCCGCGGTTGTTGATCCTGGCGACGCGAAGCCGGTTCTTGAGTATCTCGCGCGCGAACGCCTTGCTCTCACGGCGATTCTGAATACGCATCATCACGCCGATCACACTGGCGGCAATCGCGAACTGCTCGCGCATTTTTCCGTTCCTGTTTTCGGTCCGCGAGCGGAGGCGATCGCGACGGTTACTCAGACGGTCGGAGAAGACGAGCGCGTCGCTCTTCCCGATTTTGGAATCGATTTTTCGGTGATCGATATTCCGGGGCACACTCGCGGGCACGTCGCGTATTATGGCGCAAACCTTTTGTTTTGTGGCGACACGCTTTTCGGCTGCGGATGCGGCAAATTGTTCGAAGGCACCGCTAAGCAGATGCACGCATCGCTGTCCAAACTCGCCGCGCTGCCGCCCGAAACGAAAGTCTTCTGCGGCCACGAATACACGCTCGCCAACATCGCTTTCGCCAAGACTGTCGAGCCTGAAAACTCGGCTCTGCTTGAGCGCGAACGCGAAGACGCGCGAGCGATCTCGGAGAGCCGGCCTACCCTCCCTTCCACCCTCGCGGTCGAAAAAATGACCAATCCATTTTTGCGCTGCGCGGAGCGCCCGGTCATTGAAGCGGCGAGCAAGCACGCCGGGGAAAAACTGCACGATCCGGTTGAAGTGTTCGCCGAAATCCGCAGCTGGAAAAACACCTTCTAGGATTCCGGAGACCCGAAACGATTGTTTTGCCTGAATCCCGAATCCTTGATCCTGAATCCTGAATTTAATAAAGGTGACACGATACTTTGCGTGTTTCGCTGATACACGATTCGTCCGGATATTTTTCACGGCATACTTCGACGACATTCGAGCAACGCGGATTGAAGTGACAGCCTTGCGGAGGATTGATGGGTGAGGGCATGTCGCCTTCGAGCCGAATGATCTTGCGCTCGCGCTGGATCACCGGAACCGCCGATAACAGCGCCTGAGTGTAGGGATGCTTGGGCGCCTGCAGCACTTCCTCGACCGTTCCGCGCTCGACGATTCTTCCCAGATACATGACCGCGACTTCATGGGCGAGAAACTCGACGACCGCGATGTTGTGCGTAATGAATAAATAGGACAAACCCAGCTCGTCCTGAAGCCGCTTAAGCAGATTCAGAATCTGCGCCTGCACCGAAACATCGAGCGCGGAAGTCGGCTCGTCGCAGACGATCAATCTGGGATTGACGCTGAGCGCGCGCGCGATGGCGATACGCTGCCGCTGCCCGCCGGAGAACTCGTGTGGATAACGGAATTTGTGCTCGGGACGCAATCCGACCTGGCTCAAGAGCTCTTCCACCCTTGCGTTCCTCGCCGAGGCGCCGGCGACCACATTCATCGCGCCCATTCCCTCGGAAATGATTTCGTTGACCCGCATCCGCGGGTTGAGCGAGGCGTAGGGATCCTGAAAGACGATCTGAAACTGCGAACGCAGCGCGCGCAGAGATTTTCCACTGAGCGTCGCAAGATCGTTGCTGCCGAAACTCACTCGTCCCGCGGTTGGATGAAGCAGGCGGACGATCGCCTTACCGACGGTCGTCTTGCCGCAGCCCGATTCTCCGACGAGCGCCAGTGTTTTTCCCGGACGGATCTTGAGCGATACGCCATCCACCGCCTTGACATGTCCCACGACTGTTTTGAATAGTCCTCTGCGAACCGGAAAGTGGACTTTGAGATCCTCGACAGCGAGGAGGGGCTCGGTACTCTTGGGCTCCTCCCGAGCGGTACGGCGGCGAGGCGTTTCATTCTCATTGCTGACCCCGCGACCCTCGTGCTCATAAAGATGACAGCGAACACGCTGCCCGGCGCCGAGTTCGCTCCACTTCGGAGCATCGCTGTGGCACAGCTCCCAGGCGAAATCGCAGCGATCGGCGAAGCGGCAGCCGGTGAATTCCTGATCGAGCGGCGGAACCGTTCCGCGGATGACGTCGAGATTTTCATTTCGGCGCGTTCTTCCCGGCAGCGCGGCGAACAATTTTTGCGAATACGGGTGCGCGGGATGCGCGAAAAAACGCTCGCGCGGCGCGATTTCGACCAGCTCACCCGCGTACATGACAGCAACATGGGTTGCCATTTCCGAGACGACGCCGAGATCGTGCGTGATCAAAAGAATCGCCATGCCGTTCTGCGCTTGCAGCTCGCGCAGAAGTTCGAGCACCTGCGCCTGGATGGTGACATCGAGCGCGGTAGTCGGCTCATCGGCCACGAGCAATTCGGGTTTGCCGGCGAGCGCGATCGCGATCATCACGCGCTGCTTCATTCCGCCCGAAAGCTGAAAAGGATATTCGTGCGCGCGCTGCGCGGCGTCGGGAATGCGCACGGCGTTCAACAGTTCGATCACACGCTCGCCGACTTTTTCTCCGCGCAGATCACTGTGCCGCGTGATCGCTTCGGCGATCTGGTCGTGCACGGTCATGACAGGATTGAGACTCGCTCCCGGCTCCTGAAAAATCATGCTGATTCGGCGGCCGCGAATCTCACGCATTTTCGCTTCAGGAAGCTCCATCAAGTCCTGGCCCTCGAGCCTAATTTCGCCGTCGATGATCTGGCCCGATTCGGGCAAAAGCCGCATGATCGAAAGCGCCGTCATGGATTTGCCGCAGCCCGATTCGCCGAGGAGCGCGAAAGTTTCGCCGCGCGGCACGTCGAACGACATGTCATCAACCGCGCGCACGGACCCGCTCTCCGAGGCGAGCCAGGTCCTTAGATTTTTGACTTCAAGCAGCGCTTTCGCCACGGCGTTTGGGCAAATATCGGGTGAGGAACTGGGTCGTAATGAGCTTCTGCCGCGCGCGCGGGTCGAAAGCGTCGCGCACCGCGTCGGCGAAAAGATTGGCGAACAGAACGAGTGTAAACATGAAGGCGAAAGCCGCGGCGAGCGACCACCACACCATCGGCTCGCGCGCTATCTCGAGCCGGGCGCTGTTGATCATCGTGCCGAAGCTGATCATCGAGGGATCGACGCCGACGCCGACGTACGAGAGCACTGCCTCGGCGAGCACGAGCCCGGAAAAATCGAGCACTATGGCGATC
>JBOIGA010000247.1:0-4592 GCA_050741875.1 Burkholderiales bacterium | reverse complement strand
GCACGTAGATGTCGGGAAGGAAATGCATCGCGACTTTGATGACGCCGTCGCCCTGACAGGCTTCGCAGCGGCCGCCTTTGACGTTGAAAGAGAAGCGGCCCGGTCCGTAACCGCGTTCGCGCGATGCCGGCACATTGGCGAAAATCTCGCGGATGGGTGTGAACAGTCCCGTGTACGTAGCGGGATTCGAACGCGGCGTGCGGCCGATCGGACTCTGATCCACGCTGACGACTTTGTCGAAAAGTTCCAATCCTTCCACTTCTTCGTACTCAGCGGGTTCAAGCGAAGAGTCGTACAGGTGGCGAGCGACCGCGGCGTAGAGCGTGTCGTTGATGAGCGTGGATTTCCCCGAGCCGGAGACACCGGTCACGCAGACGAACAAGCCGATCGGCAGATCGAGTGTGATGTTCTTAAGATTGTTTCCACGCGCGCCGGTGAGCGCGAGGATGCGTCTTGGATCGCGCTTGTTACGTAGACTCGGGACACTGATTTCGCGCTTGCCCGAGAGATATTGTCCGGTGAGCGATGCCGAATCGTTGCTCACGTCGTTCGGTGTGCCCTCGGCAACGATGCGGCCGCCATGCTCTCCCGCTCCGGGACCCATGTCGACGATGTGATCGGCGCTCAATATCGCTTCGGTGTCGTGTTCGACGACGATAACGCTGTTGCCGAGATCGCGCAGATGCTTGAGCGTGGTCAGAAGTCTGCCGTTGTCGCGCTGATGTAATCCAATCGAAGGTTCGTCGAGCACGTACATGACTCCGGTCAAGCCCGAACCGATCTGGCTTGCGAGCCGGATTCGCTGCCCTTCTCCGCCCGAAAGAGTTTCGGCGGAGCGGTCGAGCGAGAGATAATCGAGCCCAACGTTGTTGAGGAAGCGCAGGCGATTCAGAATTTCCTTGACGATTTTTTCGGCGATCGCCTTTTTCTTCGAGGTCAAATCGAGCCCTTCAAAAAAACTGACTGTTTGAGCTAGAGGCAGTGCGCTCAACTCGAAAATCGCTTTCCCCGCGACCCGGACGTGGCGCGCTTCGGCGCGCAGCCGCGTGCCGCTGCATTCGGGACATGGACTCGTGGAAATAAATTTCGCCAACTCCTCGCGTACAACTTGGGAATCAGTTTCGCGGTAGCGCCGCTCGAGATTCGGAATGATTCCCTCGAATGCGTGCTCGCGCTGGTGCGAGCCGCCGCCTTCGTGCAAATAGGAGAAGCGAATTCGTTCACGTCCGGAACCATGGAGCAAGGCCTGCTTGACGTCCTCTGGTAAGTCGTCGTAGGGCCTGTTCACGTCGAATTCGTAATGCGCGGCGAGGCTTTGCAGCAGGCGGAAATAAAAATGGTTGCGCCGGTCCCAGCCTTTGATGGCGCCTGAAGCGAGGCTCAAATGTGGGAAGGCGACGACTCTTTTCGGGTCGAAAAACTCGATGACGCCGAGACCGTCACAACGCGGGCACGCTCCCATCGGATTGTTGAAAGAGAAAAGGCGCGGCTCGAGCTCGGGCAGCGAATAACTGCAGATGGGGCACGCGAATTTCGCCGAGAAAACGTGCTCCTTCCCGCTATCCATTTCCACTGCGAGTGCCCGCCCGTCCGAGTGGCGCAGAGCGGTCTCGAACGATTCCGCCAGCCGCTGCTTGATGTCGGGGCGAACCTTCACCCGATCCACGACGACTTCAATCGTATGCTTCTTTGTTTTCTGCAGGCGGGGAAGATCGTCAATCTCGTAAACCTTGCCATCAATTCGCACGCGCACGAATCCCTGCGCGCGAAGTTCATCGAAGAGTTCGGCCTGCTCGCCCTTACGCCCGACAATGAGCGGAGCGAGCACCAGAAGCCTGGTTTCCTCGGGAAGCGCGAGCACGTGATCCACCATCTGCGCGACGCTTTGCTGTGCGAGTTCGATTCCGTGCTCGGGGCAATAGGGATCGCCGACTCTCGCGAACAACAAACGCAAATAGTCGTGGATTTCGGTCACCGTTCCGACGGTCGAGCGCGGATTGTGCGATGCGGCCTTCTGCTCGATCGAGATCGCCGGCGACAGACCCTCGATCAAATCGACGTCGGGCTTTTCCATGAGCTGGAGGAACTGCCGGGCGTAGGCCGAGAGCGATTCGACGTAACGGCGCTGGCCCTCGGCGTAAAGAGTATCGAACGCCAGTGAAGACTTGCCCGAGCCTGACAAGCCCGTGATGACGATGAGCCTGTTTTTCGGCAGATCGAGATCGACGTTCTTCAGATTGTGCGTGCGGGCGCCGCGTATCTTGATGGAGTCCATAATCGCCAGAAGGCAACCTGCTACTATACAAAACTTCGCGGGCGAGTCCCATGCATACAACGATGAAAAACAAAAGATGAGCCCGCTCGAATGGCGTGCGACAGCGGGACTTGCCGGAATCTACGGGCTCAGGATGCTGGGCATTTTCCTGATCCTTCCCGTTTTCGCGCTCTACGCCGAGGGGCTGCCGGGAAGTCCGAGCCATACTCTGATCGGCGTTGCTCTTGGAGCATATGGGGCCACGCAGGCGCTGTTGCAAATCCCATTCGGTTGGGCCTCGGACCGTTTCGGACGCAAACCCGTTATCTATTTCGGATTGCTGCTGTTCGCCGCGGGAAGCTTCGTCGCGGCGGCGACGCACAATATCTACTTCATCATTCTTGGTCGAGCATTGCAGGGAGCGGGCGCGATATCGGCGGCGGTCATGGCGATGGCCGCGGACTTGACCAGCGATCAAAACCGGGCGAAAGCGATGGCCATGATCGGCGCTTCCATCGGGGTCACGTTCGCGTTGTCGCTCGTGCTCGGCCCATCGCTCGACGCATTGATTGGTGTGCCGGGAATTTTTGCTTTGACTGGAGTCTTGGCGATCCTGGCGATCGCGGTCGTCTGGAGTCTTATTCCCGATCCGAGTCTTTCCTCGTTTCACGATGACGCGGAGCCGCGCCCGGAAAAGTTTATGGACATTTTGCGCGACACACAGTTAGTCAGGCTCAACTACGGCGCCTTCGCCCTGCACGCCGTGTTGATGGCGTTGTTCGTAGTTTTGCCTTTCACGCTTCGCGACGCCGGCCTCGAAGTCAACCGTCACTGGCAGGTCTACCTTCCGGTGATCGCGCTTTCCTTTGTCGTTATGCTGCCCGTCATGCTCTATGCCGATCGTGCGGGAAAGACCAAGGCAGTTTTCGCATTGGGGGTGACGACCTTGCTCGCGGGAGCGCTCCTCCTTGCGAAGTTTGACGACGGCCTCTCAAAAATCGGCGGCAGCCTATTGGTTTTCTTTGCCGCTTTCAATTTGCTCGAAGCGCTGTTACCTTCTCTGGTGACGAGGACATCTCCGCCCGGCGCCAAAGGGACCGCGATCGGCATCTACAGCAGCATTCAGTTTTTTGGCGCTTTCGTCGGCGCCGCGATGGGAGGATGGGTTTCGGAGAGTTATGGCAGGGAGGCGGTTTTTGTGTTTTGCGCGCTCCTGATTGCGTTGTGGAGCCTGCTCGCTTTCACCATGCGCGCTCCCGAA
The DNA here is from genome assembly GCA_050741875.1 of Burkholderiales bacterium. GTDB lineage: Bacteria > Pseudomonadota > Gammaproteobacteria > Burkholderiales > JBOIGA01 > JBOIGA01. The sequence continues at coordinate 1,077 of JBOIGA010000247.1, read as the reverse complement.
ACGAGACGGACCGCGCTGCAAAACGGATAGTGCTTAAGGCTTTCGAAGGAGGGAACCGATGGCATCAGTCAACAAAGTGATCTTGGTGGGAAATCTGGGCAGGGATCCGGAAGTGAGATACATGCCCGACGGCGGCGCGGTGACCAACATCAGCATCGCCACAACCGACGTGTGGAAAGACAAAGGCGGAGAAAAACAGGAGCGGACCGAATGGCATCGAGTTGTCTTCTTCTCCAAACTCGCCGAAATTGCGGGTGAATACCTAAAGAAGGGTTCTCAGGTCTACGTCGAGGGACGGCTGCAGACGCGCAAGTGGCAGGACAAGGAGGGACAGGACAGATATACAACCGAAATTGTCGCGGATCGGATGCAGATGCTCGGTTCGCGCTCAGGTTCCGTAGGAACAAGCGATGCCGCCGAGCGCGAAGCACCTGCCGCATCGAAGCCGGCCAAGAAGGCGACCGCCTTCGATGATCTCGAGGACGATATTCCGTTCTGAGGACGACGAAGAGCGACTCGTGCCATTGGGTCCGCGGGGTGGCTTGCCGCCCCTTCAGCCGTTTGCTTGTGGTTGCCTTCAAGCGGTTACCCTTACCTCACTCGGTTAGGTGCCTAGGCTTCATCAGCGACCTGAGGCCGTTGAAAAGGTTTTGAATCGAATTGGTGCGTTTTCCGAATTGGAGATCGCCGACTTCGTTCCTAAAGTCATTGCCGCGACCAAGCCTGAGGCTTGGCGAGGGCGCGACGACTTCCCGGTGGTGCCGGTGCCGAGCTTACGCGCCAACTCCGATTGGTCCTTTTCGCACCGGATCAGACTCGTGACCCCAACCGGAGGCGTCCCGCGACTATCGCGACGACATGCTGAACTTCATTTGGCGGTGCCTGCGCCCGAAGAATCGTCGCGTTGACTGCGCTGTCGATTACGACCGCAAGTTGTAGGGCTATCAGTTCAACGCGTTAGTCGCCTATTTCAAGGACTGGACACGTCAATCGCCAGGGAAAATCGAAGACATTTACAGCGCCATACTGGGCGAGGTCTAATTCCCGTATTAACGCCCGTATGCTAGTGTCGTGTGT
>JBOIGA010000246.1:0-4609 GCA_050741875.1 Burkholderiales bacterium | reverse complement strand
GGCTGTGACTAGTCAAATAATCCCGGACTGCACTGGGTAAATGGTGAAACTCTTCTACGTCTTCGAGATATAAAAGGAACTCATTGCCGCCATCAATCCAGAATCGTCTTATGGCTGAGTTTGTGGCGCGCTTTAGATATTGCCCATGTCGGAGGTCCCATTCTTCTAGGGAATGGCGGGTATGGCCTCCAAAAATCTGATTGCGACCAGTTTGCATACCTTGACCAATTTCAAGAATGCTTCCAAGTGGCTTACCGCGATCATCTACTTTTGAATTGAGTTTTCTTTCTAGATCGGACACGAATGACCAAGGTTGATGACTTAGCGCGCCTTGAGGTAACTGCACTCTCGCGAAATATTTCGGATCGTGTAAAAGGTTCGCCAAGGGCAACGGAGGAAACATTTTTTGCAAAAAGCGATAAGCACTTACGTCTCCAGCCTTTTCGCGTGGCCTAAGCGTAATAAGGCACGTGGTAATGCCCACTCCTTGAAAAACATATAGATCTCTAAAGTCGATCACTTCCTTGATCGCCGAGTGCTTGAGGAGATGGCTTCGTAGTTTGTCTGCCTTATATGCCTCCAGAAAGGCCCGTGAGACTATGAATCCGACAAGGGTTTTGGAAAGAGAAATTGCCTTACCGAGGAAATAGAAAAGAATATCTGTCTTGTCGTTATAAATCTCGGCATATAGCGCCTTAAGTGCAGCCAATCGAGGGTCTTGGCGTCCCCAAACATCATCGACATTCAAATAAGGGGGGTTTCCGATGACTACATCAAACCCTCCCGCCTTGAAAATTTCGGAGAATTCGGCGTTCCAATCGAATGCGTTTATGCGTAAGCGTTCTTCCTCATCAAAGTTAAATTGACCTTCGTAAAAATCGGAGCCGATTAAGGAGTTGCCGCACTTGATGTTGTTGTCCAAATCCGGAAGGAGACGTTCGTGGAGATATAACCCTTGAATGATTTCTCCCGAATGCCCCTCCAATATCTTTAGCAGAAGTGAAAGCTTTGTTACTTCTACGGCTTGAGGGTCGATGTCCACGCCGAAGATGTGCGTAAGAAGAATACGCTTGCGCTCGTTGGTCGTGACCCGCCAGCTTCCGCCCTGCCCTTTGAAAATTCTTGGCGATTTTCCTTTTGCATACTTCTCGGGTTCGCTCTCCGAGTACCTAGCGAGATACCAGTCAAGCAGGTATTGATAGGCGACCAGCAGAAACGAACCTGAACCGCATGCGGGATCGAGTACGCGGAGGGGCGCGTGTCTTGCGCCGCCTCCGATCTGCCCGAGCGTTTTCCCTTCAAGAAGCTTGCCCACTGTGTTCTTGACGAGGTATTCGACGATGTACGCCGGCGTGTAATAGACGCCGCCCGCTTTCTTGACTTCCGGCTTGTCCGCGACCTTTGCCTGTCCTCCTGGGGTCAGGCGAATCACCTTGCCGAGAAACTGCTCGTATACCTGGCCGAGAATCGTCGTGGGCAAAACGGAAAACGCGTACGGACTATCCGGGTAATAGAGCTTTCCGAAAATTTCCTTCAAGGGTTTGTCATCAATCGCAAGTCGAAGCGTCAATTCGTCTGGCACAGCTCGTCCGGCTTCGGTGCGAAAATGAAACAAGCCAGAGTTATAGCGCTCGTCCGCGTGATGGAATATCTGGCGCAGGCGCGCGTAGACGCTACCGCCGTTCATGAGCGACTGAAGTTGACCGTAGGGTTCGATGTCACGAGCTTCGCAAATACGCAGAAAAATGATTCGGTCTATCGTCTGCTGCACGGCAAAGTTAAGTTCACGCTGAGTAAGTCCGGGGTTGCGCAGCGCAATGTTGCGCGCGAGCAACTCGCGCCAAGATTCAATCTCCGCAAGAAACGCCGCATCGACCTCGGCAGTCCCGCGCTTTGCCTTGTTGGTATCGGCGTAGCGGTCGAACGACCCCTTGAGCACTGCCTCCTTCGAAAAAATCGAAGAAATCTCGTCCCAGCGCTTGCTATATTCGCGGAACGTGAAATAGACAACGCGGGCTTTGGCGGGTGAGTCGGATTTGTCCGGCTTGACGCGGGAATCGTAGACGGCGAATTCCTCGAAGTCGGTCAAAATGGAAAGCGGCAGTTTCGCCGACCACGCGTAGCGGCGTAACTGGAACGCCGGCGCTGGCTCCTCCCTGATCCATACCCATGGCTTCTTCGCCTCAAGGAAAAACTTTCGGACGCCGCCAATTCGAAAGCAGTAATCGGGAGCTTTGGTCGCGCCGCCGATTTTCAGAGCATCTTCGTGAATGACGTCCTTGTAGGCTTCGGCATAGCCTTGCGTGTTATCGATGTCCCAGCCCAGCGCCTTAAAGAACGGATCGATGAATTCGCGACGGACTTGTGTTTCGTTGTAGTGCGAATGTCGGTAGGCGTCGAGATTGCTTTTAAAGCGCTCGACGAGGCCAAGAACCTCCTCCGGAACAGGCATGCCTTAGTATCGCATACGCTTAGTAAGTCAAGCTTTTGCCGCGGCTGAGGGATTCCACGCCCTCACGCTTGCAGTCTGGACGATCTAAAGTCACCGTAATGCAATAGCAGCGTCGGCAGAATCAGCAGATTGAGCAGTGTTGAGGTAAACAATCCGCCGACGATGACGCTGGCCATCGGCCCTTCGATCTCGCGGCCCGGTTCGCCGCTGCCCAATGCCAGAGGCAGAAGCGCGCAACCCGTGACGAGCGCGGTCATGAGTATCGAAGGCAATCTTTCGGCCGCGCCCCGCACCGCTGTTTCGGCGTTCCACGGCTGTCCTTCCACCTGCGTCAAATGTTGATAATGCGAAACCAGCATGATCGAGTTTCGCAGCGTGATCCCAAATAGCGTAACGAAACCGACAATGCTTCCGAGCGACAGCCAGCCGCCAGTGAACAAGACCGCGAGCACGCCGCCGATCAGCGCGAAAGGCAGGTTGACAAAAGTGATGACAAGATTGGTCAGGCTGTTGAACGCGAGATAGAGCAGCAGAAATATTCCCACTCCGGCAAGGAGCGAGTGAACGATGAGATCCTCGCGCGCTTGCGCTTGCGCCTCCGCCGTTCCCGTGACGACGACGTAATTGCCCGGTGAGAGCTGCACTTCCCTCGCGATACGGTCTTTGACTTCCTGCGCAAAATCCTCGACGTCGCGTCCGCCCGCGTTCGCCGTTATCGTTTGAAGGCGCTTTCCGCCAAGGTGCAGAATTTTGTAGCGTCCGCCAGTGACATCGATTTCTGCGAGGTCGGCGAGCTTGACAATTTTTCCTTCGGGATTGCGCAAAGACAAATCGGCGACCTGCGTGATCCGCTTACGCGCATCGGGTGCGAGCACGACCGTGATGTCGACGACGCGATTGCCGAGATAGACTTGGCCGACTTTCGCGCCTTCGTATGCGGCCTGCACGCTTTCCAGCACGGCGACTGGAGAGAATCCCCACGTCGTTAGCCGCTCGGGAACGAGGCGAACTGAAAGCTGCGTGCTCCCCGCGGGCGCCTGCAACTGCACTTCCTCGGCGCCGGGCACCGACGCCAGCACAGCCGCGATCCTTTGCGCATCGCGATCGAGCAAGTCGAGATTGGGACCGAAGAGATTGATGACGAGCTCGGCCGCGTAACCCGAAACTGTTTCCTCGATCCGCTCGGTCAGGAAGGTGTTGACCTGAAACAAGACGCCGAGAAAATCCTGCTGCGAAAGCACTTCGCGGATTTCGGCGAGGATGCGCGCCTGTTCATCTCCCGGCAGCGCGCCGATTTCGACTTCGAATTCGCTGTAGTGCGTGCCGAAGGTATCGGCGCCGTTCTCCGCGCGACCGACCCATTGAGCGACCGATTGCACGCCGTCGATTTCGCCGATCGCTTTGGCGACGGGTTTGCCCAAGCGCAAGCTTTCCTGCTCTGAAGTGCCTGGGACCGCGGTCATGTGAATGATGTAGTGCCCCTCTTTCAGCGCCGGAATGAATTCGCCTGAAAACAAAGGCAGCACGCCGATTCCTGCCGCCAGCGCAACGGTCAAAACGCCCGCGGTCGCGCCCGGACGATGCTCGATTCGTCGAAGCAGGCGGACATAACGCGGCTTGACGAAAGCGATGAAAGGCGGGTCCCGCACTTCGAGCTTGGCTTTCGATAGCAGGAGATAACACAGCGCCGGAGTCAAGGTCATGGCGACGACCAGAGAGGCCAGAATCGCGAGGATGTAAGCAAGTCCGAGCGGCGCGAAGAGGCGGCCCGCGACCCCGGACAACGTCAAAAGCGGAACGAAAACGAGCGCGACGATAAAAGTCGCGTAGATCACCGAGCGCCGCACTTCAAGCGAAGCCGTGAGCACGACTTCGTGCGTCGGCTTCGGATTTTTAAGCGCACGATTTTCGCGCAGACGCCGAAAAATGTTTTCGCTGTCGATGATCGCATCGTCGACGACTTCGCCGAGCGCGATCGCCAGTCCGCCCAACACCATGATGTCGAAGCTGACGCCGAAATAATCCAGAGCCAGCACGGCGGCGATCAATGACATCGGAATCGCCACTGCGCAGATGAAGGCCGTGCGCGCATTGAAGAGGAAAAGAAACAGAATCGTCACCACGAGGATCGAGCCGATCAGAATGTCCCTTTGCAGG
>JBOIGA010000245.1:0-4634 GCA_050741875.1 Burkholderiales bacterium | reverse complement strand
AAATTCGAGGACTATCTGACCAAAGGCCCGCTCGCCGCGCTCGATGCGATCGAAAAGGCGACTGGCGAGGAGCGCGTTAACGCGGTCGGCTATTGTCTCGGCGGAACGCTGCTCGCTTGCGCGCTGGCGCACATGGCGGCGAAGAAGGACGAGCGTATCGCTTCGGCGACCTTTTTCGCCAGCATGATCGATTTCAGCGATCCGGGCGAGCTCGGCGTTTTCATTGATGAAGACAGCATCGAGTCGCTCGAAACGCGAATGAAAGAGCGCGGCTATCTCGCGGGCAACGAGATGGCGCAGACGTTCAACATGTTGCGCGCGAATGATCTCATCTGGTCTTTCGTCGTCAACAACTATCTCTTGGGTAAGGAGCCGATTCCTTTCGATCTTCTTTACTGGAATTCCGATTCGACGCGAATGCCCGCTTCGATGCACGGCTTTTATCTACGCAAGATGTATCTGCAAAACGATCTGGTCAAACCCGAAGGAATTGTCGTTGCCGGCGTCTGGCTCGATCTTTCCAAGATCAAAACGCCTTCGTATTTCCTCTCGACGATCGAAGACCACATCAGTCCATGGAAGTCGACCTACGCTGGGACGCGCCTTTTTTCCGGACCGGTCAAATTTGTCTTAGCGGGGTCGGGTCACATCGCCGGCGTCATCAATCCCCCCGCCGCGAACAAATACAAACACTGGACCAACGGTGATGCGCTTCCAGAAGATCCTGGCGAGTGGTTGAAGCACGCAAAGCAACACGACGGCTCATGGTGGCCAGACTGGCAGAAGTGGATTGCCAGACGCGCGCGCGAAAAAGTCGCGGCGCGCACCCCCGGCAAAGGCAAACTCAAAGCAATCGAAGACGCCCCGGGGTCGTACGTCAAGCTCAGGCTCGACAGCAAGTCTCTTTGAGCGCGCCGAGTGACATCCCATTAAGATTGTTTCTGGGGGCCAGACCGGAGTAGATCGTGCCGCGCTTGACGCCGCGCTCGATCGCGGTGTTCCTTGCGGCGGTTGGTGTCCCGCCAAACGCCTCGACGAGCTCGGCACGATTCCCGAGCGATATCCGCTTCAAATACTAAAGCGCGGCAGTTTCCGCGCGCGCACTTTGCGCAACGTCGAGGATTCCGACGCGAGCGTGATTTTTTATTTCGACGAATTGGAAGGCGGGACCGCGGACACGGTGGCTTTCTGTCTCAAGCTCAAAAAACCTTTAAAACTCATTGACGCGGCCCAAGTCTCAATCGAAAAAGCCATCGAGCTGCTCGCGGCTTTCACCGCCAAACATCGAGTGTTCGTCCTCAATGTCGCCGGGCCCAGAGCAAGCAAAGACCCACGCGGCTATCGCTATACCTACGACGTCATATCGGGTTTTCTCGGACGACCCGCCTAGCTTCTACCGAGCTTGAGAATCGCGCTCATCGGTTCTGGCGTTAGAGTCTTCTTACCCCGGAACTGAGTCAAAGCGTTGCGCGAAGCGACCGCGGAACTTCGGTTTGTGTTTCTCATCTGGAGAGCGTACACACCTCATCGTCGCTCGTCTGCGCGAAATCGCGGTACCACGCGCCGACCGCGTAAAAGGCTCTGGCGTTTGGGCGCAGATGATTTCATCCACGAGGTCCGAAAACTCTTTGCAAGTTTCGGCCGAGGCGATCGGCACCGCGACGACGATTTTTGCCGGCGCGCGTTGGTGCCGCGCCAGTATGGCGGCCCGCATGGTTGTCCCCGGCGCCAGTCCGTCACCAAGATGACTACGCGTCTCTCGACGTCGGGTAATGGGCGTTCATCGCGGTACAGATGCTCTCGGCGCCTGAGTTCGTGTTCTTCCTTCTCCGCCACTACATCATCTAAGTTATTGTTTCAAAATACAGAGCGTTGGGCTGGTTTGGCGCTACCTATGTCACTACCTATAAACCAAACATAACTCACTAAGCGCTTAATGCGCCGGCTCTCCCCGCCCAAGCATATTCCCAAGCACGCCGACAAAAACCTCCATCCCCTTCGTCGCCATCTGAAGGTTCCGCCTTGGATTCTTAGAAACCGCGTAGCTCGCTCGCGGCTAGGTGAACGCGACAGCCTTGGTCGTGGTCGCACCAAGAAACGACCAAGGAAATCGCCCGATGAAGCCCATTAGTAGGAAGAAGATATACGACGAGCTCGCCCGCGAACTTAACGAAATGACGGACGAGGAAATTATCGAGGTTTTTAACCGCCCGAGCGTCCTTGACCGTGAGGGACACGCGTTAACCAGAAGCCTCCCTTTTTGGGCATTGCTGCGGGCGGCTAAAGGACTGTAAACCGCTATCAGCGCGCCTTAGCGCGAGCCTTTGGGTTAAGAGTACAACGGCCACTACATCTCATCGCTGTAGTCATAACTCCTTCGATCGCGCTTCTCGGATGGGAGAAGCGGGCCGCAATTCCGCCCATGCTTGTTGAATTTGTAGACCGTGCGCGGCTTGGCTTTTAGGGGTGAGCCATTGAGACGCACGAGCTTTGCGCTCTTCTTAGATTTAGTAACCACCATTCCCTCCTCACTTTTGGAAGCGTGGCCCATCTAAGAACAGTGTCCGTCGCGCTCATGCCCTCGTCAATGAGTCAACGTCATTTCTGTTATTCAGCAGTCGGGTTGCTACTTCTTCAGAGCCTCGCGCACTTTTTGGGCCGAGGTCCCGACCTTATCAACGGCTTGCCGCAGTTGCTCGCGTGTAACGCCGAGGTGAGGAAGCCCTGGCAGATGAATTTAAGAGCCGACAGTTGATCAAGTGAGGTACAGCCGGGCAGAGTACGGCGCGGCCCGCGCGTGGGACTATGGCGCGATACTCGGCCGATTCCGCCTTGGGAATTCAGGCGCAACGGTATTCGATGATGGCTTTTGCGGCGGTCGGGTGGATGCTGTGGTTATGCCGCCCCTTCCGGGAATTCGCGCCGTATCGTCGCGACAACGTCCCCAAAAGTCTCCTTGATCCGTCCCTTGTCAAAACGAATCTGATCGATCCCATGAATGTTCGAGAACTCTTCTGCCCCTTTCTCCAGCAGAACGATCGCGCGGGCGAAGCCGAGGCGTCCCTGAAAGAGACCCGCCTCGTGAACGACGTTTTGCCGCGCCCGCATACTGCAATCAGACGTCTGGTCCTCTCCGGTCATCACAAGGATGGCAAAGGAGCTCTTCGAGAGCATGTCATTCAGTATGTCGCGGATGGCATGACCTGCACGGGCCCCGATCTCGTATGCTTCCACGCGGTAAGCATGCTTCTCGTGCAGATGATCCTTGAGGTCTCGCCATTGCGGACTGCCACCGTGCCCAATGAAGATGGTGGGAGGATCCGGCGGCTTCCTCTTCGGCACCGGGACTCGCGAACTGGCAGCATGTCTCTCGAATATTTCGAAGACGGCCTCAATACTGCCACGGTCTGGAGCAGCCACCTCAACAGTCGCAGATTCCTTGTATGTGTGAAACCACAGCTCAACGGTGCCGTTCTCATTGTTCTCCCGGTACGAGGCCCAACTATGCGCCTTCCGATAGTCGGCGAAGAACTCCTCAGATGAATCGTGCTCCCACGTTGAGTCGCCGACATCGACGCTCCTGATAACGGACCAAGCAGCTTTTCCTTTGTTGGTCTTTGCTTGGAACACCTCGATAGCTTCCTGCAGCACGTCTGCTGAGAAGCGCGTCTACTTGTACTCCTTTGATTTTTTCATGACTTCCCAAGGTTCAATCGCGGCGGCCTAAAAACGGGGCCGAGTTAAGCGGCACCCCCGAGCGAGCGTGACATTGGCGCTCCGGTCCACGCCAGGGTTAGGCATCGGTTCTAAGGAGCACGATCAGTTTTGCCACGACGCTCGAAAAGCGTAGGACATTCGGAGCGTCGTAGGTTGGTTCAGCTGGCAAGAGCAATCCCAGAGACAGAAGGCCACTGATGATGAGCGCGTCTCTTGACGCTGGGTTAACGCGCAAGATGTTGTCAGTGAATTGCTGCCCCTCGGCCGCAGCCATGAGGTGAAAGCCATCGAACGAAAAGTTCTTGATGACGAAGGCCGCCTCCTCGGCTGAGATGTCTCGCACCACGCGAGACAAGACGGTTGCCTCCTGTGGCTGAACATCTCGCATAGCGAGAGCATTTCCGACAGCGGCGCGCAGATACTTCAGCTTCTCGGAGTGCGTCGTTTGGAACAGTGCAAGGACCGCTTCATTGATGATTTTGTACTGTTGGTCAGTCAGATCGTAAATCTGGGCTTCGTGTGCTTCCAGAACACGCCCAATGTCGGCGAAAGCCTCCTCGACTCGCGCCCTCTGGCGCTCGCTGGCCAAAGACTTCGCCAGAACCGGAAGCAGAGGCGCGAGCGGGCCGCCCGCAATCGCGGCCAGCACGGTGAGCGCGGACTCGGCAACGACATTTCCTGCGACTCGCTCAACGATACTTGGTGGCTTGAGCTGGCTCATCGCTCGATGCCTAAGTAGGCTGAGTTAAGCGGCACCCCCCGAGCAAGCGTGACAGCCGCTGCGGGTCGCCGTCCGCTCGAATGATGGGATGGACTCCCCCCGGCTTTTTGTCGGCATCATCGTGCCAGCTGGCCTCATGTGGTGTGGGGTGTCAGCGATCAACCGGAAGGAGTCCGATATGAATATTAACGCCGCG
>JBOIGA010000244.1:0-4639 GCA_050741875.1 Burkholderiales bacterium | reverse complement strand
GACTTTGTGCGCGCTGGCAACAGCGCGCTTTGTTCTGCGCACTCTCCGTGTGCAGAACAAAGCGATTTGCCTGTCATTGCGAGGAGCAACGCGACGAAGCAATCTCGCCTGGCGAACAAAACCGGGATTGCTTCGCGTTCCGGCGCGCAATGACAAATGCGCGAGAATCGTTGCGGCGGCGATGTTTATGGCAATGGGGCTAACGGCAAACGCCGCGACTCCTCCGAACACTCCGGTCACCAACACCGCGACCGCGAGCTTTGAAATCAGTGGCACGCCCACGACAGCGAGTGGATCGGTGACGACCACCACAACTTCGCGCACTCTCTCGACGATTTCATTCCGGCAATACGTCCCCTCGGGAACGACTGGAACCGTGCAGCCGGTGCAGCCGACGCAATGCTCGACTTCGGGGGGCGCCGGCGGGCCGTACGCTCCGTCCTCCGGCCCGACACCCTTGGGAAGCCCAACTCCGCTAGTCGTTCCCGGCAACTATCGTCTCGCAGACACGCTCGCATTCGGAACCGGCGAGCCGATTTTCATTCGCGTCACCGACTTCGATCAGAACATCAATCCCGGCGTTCTGGACAACATCGTTATTACGCTCAGTTCGCAGATTGGCGACAGCGAGCTGCTGCGCCTTACTGAGACGGGTGTCTCGACTGGAGTATTCACCGGCTATATTCAGTCAACGAGCGCGGCGAGCGCCGTCAACGATTGCCGGCTTTCGGTCGCGAAGGACCAAAACATTACGGCGACTTACTCCGATCCCGCCGATGCCGCCGACAGCGTCACCGACGGCGCGCTCATTGACCCCTTCGGGCTTGTGTTCGATTCATCGAACGGCAATCCGATTGACGGGGCAACCGTCACGCTCGTCAATGTGGCCACCGGGTTGCCCGCGCTCGTATTCTGTGACGACGGAGTCACAGCGCACCCCAGCACCGTCGTTACCGGTTCGACCTTTGCCGCGTGCGGCGGAACGATCACCCTGCCACCCGGGAGCTATCGCTTCCCCCGCCTCTCTCCCGACACTTATCGCCTGCAGATCACGACTCCCGCCGGCTTCAGTTTTCCCTCGACCGTAGCCGATGCGACGCTGCAAACGCTTCCCGGCGCGCCATTCGCGCTGGTCGTCGGTTCGCGCGGCGAGGGCTTCATCATCAATCCCGGGCCCGCGGTGCAGATCGACGTTCCGCTCGATCCGGGCACGGGTGGCTTGCAGATCGTCAAGACCGCGGGCAAGACGCTCGTCGCGATCGGCGACTTCGTTCCGTACACACTGACCGTTCGCAACAACAACGCCGGGGGTTCGGCGATCAACGTGCGAATTTCCGACCGCCTTCCGCATGGCTTCCGCTATCGCAACGGTTCGACCCGTCTGAATGGCGCGAAAATCGCCGATCCGGCGATTTCTTCCGACGGCCGCGCGCTCGTTTTCAGCCTCGGCAACATCGCGGCTTCGGCCGAAGTGACTTTGCGTTACGTCGCCGAAGTCGCTGCCGGTGCGCGCCTCGGCAACGCTGAAAACGTCGCGGTCGCGCTCGCGCCGCTCACCTCAAACACCGCGCGCGCGAGCGTGTTCGTTCGCGAAGAATTGTTCCGCGACAAGGCGATTCTGATCGGGCGCGTCATCGTCGGAAGTTGCGACGAGAGAGTCGCGAATGACGAAAAAGGCTTGGCCAATGCGCGCGTCGTGCTCGAAGACGGCCGCTACGTCTTGACCGACAAAGACGGCCGCTGGCACATGGACAACGTCCGACCCGGAACGCACGTCGTTCAGCTCGATCTCGATTCGCTTTCGCAAGACTACGAAGTCGTCGCCTGCGAGCAAAACACGCGATTCGCGGGGCGTTCGTATTCGCAGTTCGTCAATGTAAAAGGTGGAACGCTTTGGCGCGCGGATTTCCACGTGCGGCGCAAGACGCCTGAAGCGCCCGAGAAAGAAGCCGCCGCGCCGAAGCCAAAGAAGCAACCGCAGCTCGTCGAAACGTTGCCTTACGACGAGAAGTGGTTAGCTTCTGCGCAGCCGGGAATCGAATGGCTGCACCCGCAACAGTCGTTCAATCCCGCGCTTCCCGCGATCAAGATCGCGATCAAGCACGATCCCGCGCATACGCCCGAAGTCAGGCTGAACGGCACCCCCGTCCACGCGCTTAACTACGACGGCGCCCAAGCCAATGCCGCGAAAACGGTCGCGCTCTCGCTCTGGCGTGGAGTCGACATCAAGGAAGGCGACAATGTCTTCGAGCTCGCCGTGATCGATGCGCAGAAGAGCATCGTGCACAGCGAGAGCCGCGTCATCCACTATGCCGCCGGCGCGGCGCGCGCGGCTCTCGTCGAGAAGCAATCGAAACTCGTGGCTGACGGCAAGACTCGCCCCGTCATCGCGGTGCGCTTCACCGATAAGGAAGGCAAGCCCGTTCGCAAAGGCGTCGTCGGCGAATTCCAGGTGAAGGATCCGTACCAATCCGCCGACAAGCTCGATCAGATCGAACGCGAACCTTTGGCGGGTCCGCTCGACAACAAACCGCGCTTCGAGATCGGTGAAGACGGAATCGCGCTGATCGAGCTTGCGCCGACCACGCAGACCGGCGAAGCCGTGCTGACGTTCCCGCTCGCTTTCACGCAGAACAACGAAGTTCGTGCGTGGCTCGCTCCCGGACAGCGCGAATGGATTCTGGTGGGCTTCGCCGAAGGCACGCTGGGTCACCGGCAACTTTCCGGCAACATGCAGGCGCTCAAAGCCGCCGACGCCGACGATAAGCTTTTCGATCAGGATCGCGTCGCTTTCTACGCCAAAGGCACGATCAAAGGTGAGTATCTTCTGACGCTAGCGTACGACTCGGCGAAAGAGCGCAAGGATGAAGATCGTCTGCGCAACTTGAAGCAAGCCGTTGCGCCCGACCAGTTCTACACGCTCTACGGCGATGCGACTCAGCAGCAGTACGACGCTGCCTCGATCCGCAAGCTCTATCTCAAAATCGAGAAGAGTCAGTTCTATGCGATGTTCGGCGACTACGACACGGGATTGACCGTCACCGAGTTCTCCAAATACAGCCGGACGTTCAACGGCTTCAAGTCGGAATACAACGACGGCAAAGTCAGCTACAACGCCTTTGCCGCGAGCACCGATCAGGCTTTCGTCAAAGACGAAATTCGCGGCGATGGCACTTCGGGACTCTATCGCCTCTCGCGCGCAAACATCGTCATCAATTCAGACAAAGTTCGAATCGAAACGCGCGACCGCTTCAAGAGCGAAATCATTCTCGAAACGAAGCTCCTTACGCGCTATCTCGATTACGACATCGACTACAACCTCGGCACCTTGTTTTTCCGCGAGCCGGTGCAGGTACGCGACTCCGCATTCAATCCGATTTACATCGTCGCCGAATACGAGTCGGCCGATCCGAACGATAAGAAGTTGACTTTCGGCGGCCGCGCCGCGGTCAAGCCGCTCGCCAATCTCGAGTTCGGCGCGACTCATATACGCGAAGGCACGGTCGGCGCTGAAGGAGATTTGACCGGCACCGACGCGACATGGAAGCCCGATGAGAAAACGACCCTCAAAGCCGAGTTCGCGACTTCGGATTCGACTTTTGGCGGGACCGATCGCAGCGGCCAGGCGTGGAAAGTCGAGGCGCTGCGCGAAGATGAAAAATTGGTCGCCCGCGCGTACGCGCGTGAGCAGGAAAGCGGCTTCGGTCTGGGCCAGCAGATCGGATCGGAAACCGGCATGCGCAAATTCGGCGTGGATGGCGCCCACAAACTTTCCGAAACATTGCAGTTGCAAGGCGAAGCGTATCGCCAGAAAGTGCTCGACACCGATGCCGAGCGTGACGTCGCCGAAGGCCGCGTGCAGTGGCGCCACCCCGGTTACGATCTCACGACTTATGCGGGGTTGCGTGTCGCAAAAGACGAAGACGGCGCCGGTAATAAGTTGGACAGCACGCAGTTGGTCGGCGGAGTCGCGAAGGAGCTTCTCGACAAGCGCTTGACGTTGCGCGCGGCGAGCGAAGTTTCAATCGCGGGTGAAGCCGAATCCACCGACTTCCCCAACCGCCTCCTTCTCGGCGCCGATTATCGTTTGACTTCGCTCACGACGCTTTTTGCCGAGCAGGAGTTCGCCCGCGGTGAAAAACTCGAAGCCGATCTGACCCGCGTCGGTTTGAAAACGCGTCCATGGACCGGCGCCGAACTAAAAACGTCGCTTGGCAATCAGTACGGAGAAGATTCGCAGCGGCTCTTCGCGAATCTGGGATTGGTACAGGATTGGCAGATCGACGAGCGCTGGAAAGCGAGCTTCGGTCTCGATCGCAGCCAGACGATCAAGAGCGAAGGCGTTACTCCGTTTAACACCAACGTCCCGCTCGCTTCCGGGGGGATCGGAACGAGCGGCGACTACACAGCGGGATTCACCGGCCTGCAATACCAGGACAAGATGTGGAGCGCGAACACTCGGCTCGAACTGCGCAGTTCGGACACCGACGACAAAGTGAACTTGCTCGCCGGGGCGCAGCGCAATCTCGAGAGCGGACGCTCCGCCGCGGCGGGATTCGTCTACAGTAAAACCGACTCGAATTTCGGCATTTTCTCGCGCAAGTTTGACGGCCGGGTTTCGTACGCGCATCGCCCGAAC
>JBOIGA010000243.1:0-4647 GCA_050741875.1 Burkholderiales bacterium | reverse complement strand
GGTCTAGATCTCCGATCATGGTGAGTAGCGCCGAAGACGCGTATCGAACCATTCCCTCGATACGGCTAGCGCGCCTGCTCGGGATGAGCGGACGGCCTACTCGGGACGATCCCTCGATACGCTGGTTTAACGAGCTACTCGGGACGAGCGAGAAGACTATTGAGAACGAACGCGAGAATTAGACGTGAGTTAAGATTGCAAACGCGACATGTGGCCGCACTGTGCCGCAAATAGGAGACGATGATGAGCAAGACGCGCGAAGAGCTACTGCAGCGGATTTGGATCGATCCCAATCGATGTTTTGGCAAGCCCTGCATTCGAGGCCATCGGATTTGGGTTTCCCTGATTTTGGACCTCCTCGCCTCGGGCAGTAACGTTCATGAAATCCTAGCGGAGTATCCAGGCCTCACTGCGGAAGATATCCAAGCCTGCATCGCTTATGGCGCCGAGATGGCGCGCGAACGCTACGTTGACATTCCCCTCGAAGCGCAGGCGTGAGGCTCAAGCTCGACGAGAATCTGGGAGAGCGTGGCAGCGCGATTCTTTCCGCCGCCGGTCACGACGTCGTTACAGTACCACTGCAGGAACTGCAAAAAACCGAGGACGAAAAACTGATCGAGGTCTGCCGCCAAGAACAACGGGGGCTTGTCACCCTAGACATGGGTTTCGCAAACACGCTTCTGTTTCGGCCAAGTCGTTACGCCGGCATCGCGGTGCTTCGTCTGCCACGAAAACCTTACAAGGAAGATCTTCCCACGTTGATAAAAACGCTTTCAGAAGCACTGGCGCGCGAAAAGCTTGAAGGAAAATTGTGGATTGTGGAGCGTGGAAGAATCCGCGTTTTTCAAGAAGAATCGCAATGACCGAGGAAGTGTTTACCGCTCGCTTTGCGTGAGCGCGAACGCTGCATGGATGACACGCCCATTGATCTCCTGCAACAGGTATAGCGCGGCGGCGGTTGTTCCCTCAGTCCACGAGTGTCTGGTCGGCTAGCCCAAGCTGATTCTGCGCGGTTGTGTAATTTTGCAACCGCGCTTTTAACCGCCGCGTGTCTGCTCCCCAGGCGGCCGTAGCTGAAGCGTTTCAGCACGGCATTCAATAGTCTCCCAACTGTGGGCAAACTTCCCACGCTTGAAACCGGCCGGAAATCGCCCGAAGTTCAATGCGCACCGTCTCTTGCGAACGGATCGCGCCTCGGAACGGCATAATCCACGCATGTTCGTTCATGTAGTCGACGGCACGTACGAGCTGTTCCGCCACTTCTACGGGCTGCGTCGTTTCACCAAGGGGAAGGACCGGCCTTTCGGCGCCGTGATCGGCGTGCTGCAAACGATGTTGCAGATGATTGAGCAGGGAGCAACTCACGTCGGCGTTGCGACCGATCACGTCATCGAGTCGTTTCGCAACGGCATCTGGCCGGGTTACAAGACAAGCGAAGGCATCGAGCCAGCACTTCTCGCGCAATTCCATCCGCTGGAAGATGCGCTCACCGCTATGGGCGTTGCGGTATGGCCGATGATCGAGCTCGAGGCGGATGACGCGCTCGCCTCCGCCGCGCGAATTGCCTCGGAAGATGAGCATGTGCAAAAGATTTGCATCTGGACTCCCGACAAAGATTTGGCGCAGTGCGTTCGCGGCGAACGAGTGGTGCAAATCCATCGTCGAGGCAAGAAGATTCTCGATGCAAAAGCTGTTCGCGAAAAATTCGGGGTGGAGCCCATGTTGATTCCTGATCTCCTCGCCCTTGTCGGCGACGCGGCAGATGGATATCCCGGTATTTCGGGCATTGGCTCGGCCACAGCGGCACAGCTTTTGAACCGCTACGGCATGATCGAAAACTTTCCGGCGACGGTATTAGGAGAGCGCCGGGAGCTTACGCTTCTGTTCAAGTCTCTCGCGACGCTAAAGACTGACGCACCTCTGTTCCGCAACGTGGACGAGCTGCGGTGGCGCGGCCCTACTCCCGTATTCGCCTCGCATACGGAGCGCATGGGAGCGCCTCGCCTGCTTGAGCGGTGCCTCAAAGCGCAAGCGGCACTAGATCCAATGGCTCACCGGCCGCAATAAGAAATCTTCAATCGCGATACCATCGCCGCCCACGAGAAGTTTATGTTTTGGCTTGAAGGCTGGTCGGCCTTGGGGCGCGAGTACATGATGCGAATTACTCAATATGTTGAGTAAATTTACTCAATGCCCAGAGCAAAAGCAATCCTCCCGGGCTGTGACCTTCAGTCTTCCGTGCTTCGTCCAACTATTCCAGCACGACCCAAGCCGGCGCATGGTCGCTCGGCTTGTCACGTCCGCGCACGGCCTTATCGACGCCAGCGTCCTTCAATCGAGACGCGGCATTCCCATTGAGCAAAAGATGGTCGATTCGAAGGCCGGCATCACGCGCCCACCGGTTTCTGAAATAGTCCCAGTAGGTGTACATCGGTGCGTCGGGATGAAGCGTGCGAATGGCGTCGGTCCAGCCCTGTTCGAGCAGCCGAAAATACGCAGCTCTGCTTTCCGGTTGCAGGAGCGCATCATCTTTCCACGACTCGGCTCTGTACACGTCTGCGACCGCATCGGTCGGCACCACGTTGTAGTCGCCCGCAAGGACAACTGAATCGCCGCATCCAGTTAGTTGAGCCGCATGCTCGATCAGGCGCGCAAACCACGCGAGCTTGTAGTCGAACTTCGGGCCAGGCTGCGGGTTGCCGTTCGGCAGGTAAATGCAGCCTACGACAATGCCGTTAACCAACGCTTCGATGTACCGGCTGTGCGTGTCGTCCGGGTCGCCTGGCAAGCCACGACGGATCTCCTTCGGCTCACATTCCTTGGCAAGGATCGCAACACCGTTGAACCCTTTTTGACCGTGCCATACCGCACCGTAGCCAGCGGCTCGCATTGCCAATTCTGGAAATGTCGCATCGGACGTCTTTAGCTCCTGCAGACACGCGATGTCAGGCTTTGCCTCTTCAAGCCATTCGAGAACCCGCGGCAGCCGACTGGTGATGCCGTTGACGTTGAATGTGGCGATTTTCATGAAGTTTCAAAAGCGGATAGGACCTAGGCGGACGGATTGAGCGAAGTACTGTTACACGTGCCAAACTACCGCGAGAGTTGTTTCGATAAACCGACCATAAAGGAGAACATCAGTCGGAATGTCACACTGTGGCCTTATCAAAGAAGGCGGCTATATTCCTAATATCAGCGGACCGCCATTCTAAAGGGAGGTATGTCATGCCACTTCGCTCGCTTCGCTTTGCGGGAGACCCCACCCTCGAGAAGTGCATCGCAGGAAGCCACCGTATGTTTAGCGCCGAAGAGGGCCTTCCTGTCTTACGCATCCAAGCCGCTCTGCTCGAGTTAGGTTTTTCTCTAGGACCGCAAGGCGCCGATGGTATTTTCGGCAACCAGACGGGTGCCGCAGTGAGCGTGTTTAAGTCGCAGCAGACCCCACCTCTCGTGCCGACAGATCCGGTGGTCGGAGTCGGAACAATGACCGCGCTGGACAATAGGTTCTTCATCGACCCGCCGATTCTGGATCCCGCCTTCCGCGAGTTCAGTCCGTTGGTGGCGGCACGGCGCCTGGAACCATTTGTAGCCAATGAACTCGCTCGCCTCGTTTCCGCACCGTTCGACTCGTGGCGTCACATGGCCGCGATGCACGCCCTGAACGGCCTCAATAGCGGCGCGCTTGCGGGCATCGTGGCAGCAAGCAGGTTTGGCGATCTCAGAAACCATGTCCTCCAACACGCCAAGAGCGTCCAGCCCAATGGCGAGACGAAAGAACAGTGGTTCAACAGGGAGCGCAACAACTTCGTCGATGATCAGGGAAACCCAAGGCGCTTCGGAGGCAGTGGTGTAACCTTCGATTTTCGGGCTGCAGACGAAACTAGCAGCGTCATTATTGTCGTGTCCGACAGTCTCCTGCGCGGCCAAGAGCGGATGATTGTCGAGACAACCGGGCAAGCTATACCTGTCACCCTCATCGAGACCCTGCTCCACGAGCTCACACATTTTCGCAACCACGCCAAGAATGACGGAATACTGCAAACCTCCGACGATGACGGTAATACCTATGTCGACACTGCACTCGCTGCCCTGTTGACTTCCACCAAGCCCCGACCGACAGTCGAGGTATTGCTCGAATTTTTGGAAGAAATCAGCGCTCGCCACGTCGAATGGCACGTACGACAGGAACTGAACGGTACCCCGATCGCGATCAACCTACTCACCCCGGAGAAGTTTGCGGCGGCAGTTATCGAGTACCTACACCATTTTCCAACAGTCTTCGATGCCGGCAACGGCTTCATCCATACACTCAACAACCAGCCCGATGCTGTCACGCTTCGGCTTACGCAGGCAGCATTGTGGCTTCGACGGCTGCAAGAGTTCAATTTCAGCGATCGCTCGGCTGACGAGACCGCCATTCAAAAGCGGCTTGAGGAAGCCGCCGACTTCTGCGAAGAGCAGACTGACCATGACGTCACGAGCGACCCCGGCGATGCGGATGGGCTCTATCCACTCCGCAAGGACTTTTCGTGAAAACAGGTTGCAGGGTGGGGCCACCGAAATCGCAACTTACCCTTGGTCGTAGACCGGTCTAACTGCTTACTTCAACACTCATAAATATGTTTGAGTGCATGGAAAATTGCAGTG
>JBOIGA010000242.1:0-4662 GCA_050741875.1 Burkholderiales bacterium | reverse complement strand
ACCGCAAACCGAAATGCTCGACTCCCTGCTTGAGAATTTGGGGTTCCTGGGTCGCGCCGAGTCCTGGGTGGACGCTCGCCGCGCGCCGGCACCAGTGGACTTCAACTGCTTGCCGCGGCTAAATGATGAGGATCTTCTCAATCTTTCTAAGGTCGAGGAGTGCCTTGTGGCTGGTGACAAAATAACGTAGCTGGGCGGCAATTGACCTGAGTAAACTTTTTGTTTACCCTGTTATCGCATGATTCGTTCCTTCGCTTCCACCGAAACGGAACGTTTCTTTTGCCACTGGAAAATCTCGCCGCTTGCCACCATCAATTCATACGCGTGCGGCAATGCGTTTGACGCAGCTTCATGCGGCGACGAGGATTGACGATTTGCGTATCCCGCGGTCAAACCGCCTGGAAGCTTTAAAGCACGACCGCAAGGGACAGTGGAGAATGCGCATCAACGATCAATGGAGGATTTGCTTTCGCTTCCGGGACGGCGATGCGTTTGACGTAGAAATATTGGACTACCACTGAAAGGAAAGGCCATGGCGCTAAAGAACGGCTTGCCCCCGATCCACCCGGGGAAGTTTCTAAAGGAAGCATTGGAGGAACTGGGCACTTCCCAGGCGGAGTTTGCGCGCTCCGTCGGCGTCTCGCCCATGCGTATTTCGCACGTCGTCAAGGGAATGCGCCCGGTCACGGCGGAGCTCGCGCTGCTTTTCGCCCGTGTGTTCAAGCAGTCTCCGCAGTACTGGCTCAATTTGCAGTCCGCCTACGATCTTAAGACTGCCGAGCAGGGGATGGCGCGCCGGCTGCGTGCGATTCGTCCGCTCGCTAACGCTTGATTAGCGCGGGGTTTGCGGCCGCTCAGTCTTCCGAATTCAAACGCTATTTTCAGGAAGTTCGCTGCCCGTGTGCCCGTTACCACGTTTACATCCAGGAAAATCTTCAAGACACGTCGCCGAAGACGTCCTCGTCAGTTAACCAGCCGGCCGCCTCAGCTTAAGGCATCAGCTCGGCCCTAAGCTTGCGGAATTTCTGGATAGCTGGATCGTCCGGTCCGTTTTGCCAAGCGCGAAAGCTCGCGATCAAATTTGTCGTCGAGACGAATAGTCAGGGTAGTCGTCAAAAGAAACTCCTTTTACGCTGTAAGACACCGTAACGCGCCTATCTGCCGGTCTTGCCTTGGCAAATCGGGAATGCCTGAGCCGTGTGAAGTGAAAGCTCTTTCGTCTGTCATACTTTGAGCCTCTTCCTCCGAAGAAGGGCGGTGATGTATGGACGAAGTGCAACTGGAACTATCGCTCTTCTTCCCCAGGTTTTTCGCCGGCGAAGGGAAACACCGTGGAACAGGCTCGTTGCAGAACCATCAGCCGGCTTTCAACCCGGCCTTGACGGCCGCCGCCGCGAGCGGCCCATCTTGCGCCGCCAACTTAAAGGAGTGTCGGATTGCGAGTTCCAGGTACGACGCGTCATACACAGAAAGGTCGTACTGCCGGGCGAGATCGAGCAGCCGCCGCTGGCTGGGCGGCGACGAATCGATGTGCAACGCGAGCGCATCCACGCCGCCGAGAATCGCTTCCGTCGCCGCCGGCTTGATCTTGCGCCGCCTTTCAAGCTGGCGCAGCGCGTTGGAGAACTCGAGCGGCCAGACGATGGGTACATGCACCGGTTCGCGGGCAACCCGGCCAAGCATCCGTTCCGAGTAAGCCGTTGATTGACTTCTCACGAACCAGGCTAGCACGACCGAATTGTCGGCGACGAATGCCATCAGTCCCTGCCCTCATCTATAAGTTTGCGCAGCGAAGTACCGGCGCGGATGTTCAGACGCTTGCTGAGCGCGCGAACTTCGCGGACCGTCCGCGCACGGTCAAGCGCCGCCCGGGGGTTCATCGGGACAAGCTTGGCCACCGGCTCGCCATGGCGGGTGATAATGATCTCCTTGCCGGAACGCACCTTGTCCAACAAATCAGATAATCTGGACTTTGCCTCATAGATGCCAATATTCATCGGGTGTCTCCAATCTGGTTAGCCAGAGTTTAACACTCTAGACGCCCTTACGAAGATTCCATGGACGAAGTGCAACTGGAATTGCCGCTTCCCTTTCCCGAATTGTCTGGCGACTTGCCGCTCCTTCCCGCGCGCATGGTCAACGAGTACCAGTATTGTCCGCGTCTTTCGTATCTCGAATGGGTGCAGGGCGAGTGGGCGGAATCTTCCGACACCGTTGAAGGCCGCCACGCGCATCGGCGCGTCGAGCAGCCAAGCGGAGATTTGCCGGAAGCTGGGAGCGCGGAGGAAGGAGAACGCATTCACGCGCGCTCGATCACGTTGTCATCCAACCGCCTTGGCCTCATCGCGAAAATGGATTTGGTGGAAGGAGAGGGCAATTGCGTGACTCCGGTGGATTACAAACGCGGCAAGCGGCCTCACGTTGCGCAAGGGGGGTACGAGCCCGAGCGCGTGCAGCTTTGCGTGCAGGGAATGATTCTGGAGGAGCATGGCTACACTTGCGATTCCGGAGTGGTGTACTTCGTTCAAAGCCGCGAGCGAGTGCGAATTGCTTTCGACGACGAGCTTCGCGCCCTCACGAGAAACGCGATTGACGGACTGAGGCTCATCGCCGCGGGAGGCCTGATTCCGCCGCCGCTTGAGGACAGTCCCAAGTGCCCGCGCTGCTCGCTCGTTGGAATCTGTCTGCCGGACGAAGTCAACTTTCTCAAGAACGCGCAGACGCCGCCCCGCCCGCTTTTTGTTGCGCACGATGAAGCGCTGCCGGTTTACGTGCAGGCGAGGAGCGGCAAGGTCGCAAAGAAGGGTGAAACGCTTGAGATCTCGGTAGACGATCAACCCGCGCAGACAGTCCGGCTGATTGATGTTTCGCAGCTCGTTCTCATGGGAAGCATTTATGTGACGACGCCAACCCTGCACGAGCTGATGTCGCGCGGGATTCCGGTTTCGTGGCATTCGTTCGGCGGATGGTTTTTTGGTCATACCATCGGCACCGGACACAAGAACGTTGAAATTCGCACCGCGCAATATCGCGCAAGCTTCGACGATGCAATTTGTTTGCGCATCGCCAGGGGGCTCGTCGCCGCCAAGATCCAGAACCAGCGAACGCTGCTTCGGCGCAACTGGAAAAAAGATGATGCGCCCGATGAACTCATTGAGTCTCTGCAGATTGATCTCAAGCATGCTCAGCGCGCCCGCGAGATTGCGGAATTGCTCGGCGTCGAGGGCCAGGCCGCGGCGCGCTACTTTGGAAACTTCTCTTCGCTGTTAAGCCGGGACAAAGACGGCTCCTCGCTCGCTTTCGATTTCAAGACGAGAAACAGGCGGCCTCCCGCCGATCCCGTCAACGCGCTGCTCTCGTATGCATACTCGCTTCTCGTGCGCGCGTGCACGGTGACGCTCGCCGCCGTCGGATTCGATCCCTATCGCGGCTTTTATCACCAGCCGCGTTACGGGCGCCCCGCTCTCGCGCTCGACTTGATGGAACCGTTTCGTCCGCTGATTGCAGATTCGACTGTCATCCAGGCGATCAACAACGGCGAAGTGCGCCCCACCGATTTTATAAGCGCCGCCGGGAGCGTTGCGCTGACTGAGGACGGCCGCAAAAGATTCATCGCAACCTTCGAGCGCAGGCTGGCGCAGGAAGTGACGCATCCTCTATTCGGATACAAGTTGAGCTACCGCAGATTGATCGAACTGCAATCGCGCTTGCTCGCGCGCCACTTGCTGGGAGAAATCGCGGAATACCCCAACTTCACGACGAGGTAACCATGATGAGCGAGGAGCATCTCTACATTGTCGCCTATGACATCGGCGACCCGAAGCGCTGGCGCAGAGTCTATGGCGTCATGAACGGATATGGCGACTGGCTTCAGCTCTCGATTTTTCAATGTCGCTTGAGCGCGCAGCGGCATGCAGAATTGATTGCCCTGCTCGACGGGATCATTCATCATACTGATGACCACGTCGTATCGCTTGACTTGGGTGTCGCTGAGCGAGTCGTGCCCCGCGTCGTGAGTCTGGGCAAGACTTTCAACCCGGTTAAGCGAGAGCCGATCATCGTTTGATTCGCTGTGGTCACGCGAGCGCGACGATGACGAAGCGGTGCGTGTAGAGTGCTCGCGCTTGGTTAGCTCTTTAACAACGAAGGACTATTTGTGAAATCGGGACAACTACATTCTTCCGAACGTACGGCTATGCTCGTAACTTGGCAACCTCTCGCAAATGCCCTCTGCAGGGCTTGCGCAATCAAGGCTTGCAGGAAGACTGTTATCCGCGGCAAATTGCCGCGGCCTCATTGAAGCTGGAAGAACGCGATGTACTCGCTGCGTGATCTGCAGGTTATCCGCGGCAAATTGCCGCGGCCTCATTGAAGCGTAGGTTTCGCCGGGCCACAATTCTCGGAGCTCCTCGGTTATCCGCGGCAAATTGCCGCGGCCTCATTGAAGCTCAAAGTTAGCCCGCCCCGGCAAAACGCGCCCGGCGTTATCCGCGGCAAATTGCCGCGGCCTCATTGAAGCCTTGCCCAGGATGCGGATCAAGCGTCCGTCGGAGAGTTATCCGCGGCAAATTGCCGCGGCCTCATTGAAGCCGCCGGGTCGGTTACGTTGGACCGGCAGACGGGCCGGTTATCCGCGGCAAATTGCCGCGGCCTCATTGAAGC
>JBOIGA010000241.1:0-4686 GCA_050741875.1 Burkholderiales bacterium | reverse complement strand
GGGTTAACCATTCGCGGCGTCGCGCTTCGCGCAGCTCATCCCGCAAAGCCGCCGTCGCGACCGTGCGGGACTTGATCAGAGGTTCCTTAGGAGACCGAAAAATGAGAATCATGCACACCATGTTGCGAGTGGGAAATCTCGAGCGCTCCCTCGCGTTTTACAACGACGTCCTGGGAATGAAGCTTCTTCGCCGGAATGATTATCCCGATGGCAAGTTCACTTTGGCTTTCGTCGGCTACGGCGATGAAGCCCACCACGCAGTACTGGAGCTCACTTACAACTGGGACACCGCATCGTACGATCTGGGCAACGGCTATGGTCACATCGCGATCGAAGTGCCCGACGCTTACGCCGCATGCGAGGAAGTCAAGAAGCGCGGCGGCAAAGTGATCCGTGAGGCGGGACCGATGAAGCACGGCAAGACAGTCATCGCCTTCGTGGAAGATCCCGACGGCTACAAAATCGAGTTCATCCAAAGATCTCGCGGTCTGTAACCATTACATCCTGTCCTGTAAAAACTACCTGAATTCGCTGTCGCACATCCCCGACACAAAGCGCAGCGCGACTTGATCGATCGGCCATCTCCGGCCACAAACCAGTTGGCATAGTGTTTGCGGGATAGGGCCCGGGGAGCGAAATGGTTCGCTCATCAACCAAAGGAAAACTATCATGAACATTTGGACTAAAAGCGCCATGGCTTCGGCCGTTATGGCATTTGCGTTGGCAGGCTGCGACACGGGGCAGGATACAACCAAACCTTCGCAAACCGGCGCCGACAAGCCGGCCAGCACGGCAACCGATTCCACCTCCAAACCCTCTCCAGGCTCCACTTCAGGTTCCGCTTCCAGCCCCTCGAGCACGGGAAGTTCTTCATCGAGCAGCGGCGCGGCGGGAAAGCCGGGGGCATCGGATTCGTCTTCGTCAGGGACTACCAGCGGTTCGTCGAGCGGTTCCTCAAGCGCGGATAAGCCCGAAACGGACAAACCTGGAGCGTCTGGATCGTCGTCCAGCAGTGGCTCTACTTCCAAGTAGGCGCCCCGTTCAACAGGTAATTTGAAAAGGAAAGACCGATCATGAATATTTGGTGTAAGACCCTCAGTGCGTCCGCGGTTGCCTTGGCCTTGGCCGGGTGCGACGTTGGGCAGGACGGTGGTCAGACGGGGCAAAGCGGAATGAACAAGCCCGCGACTACCGCGGATTCGACATCAAAGCCGTCATCTCCAGGTTCGGCGTCCAGCTCATCGAGCACCGCGGGTCCCACAACCAGCCCATCGAGCACCGCAAGCTCGACCGATAGCGGCTCTGCTACTCCCGGCGCTGCAGGTAAACCTGGGATGGCGGATTCGTCGTCCTCGAGCGGTTCTTCGGTTAGCGGAACGGGAGTACAGAACCCGCAAGCAGCGGCTGAACGCGGGCCGAAATCCTCTGACAGCGTGCGCAGCCAGAACGTCGAGCGCCAAGGCGCCGGCTACGATTCCACGATCGGGCAAAAGGTCGACGACACTGCCATCACCTCCAAAGTGAAGACGGCGTTGATGGCCGATCCCGACATCAAGGGCATGAACATCAACGTAACCACGATGAACGGCGAAGTGAAGCTCGAAGGCAAAGTTGCGAGCGAAGGGCAGATGAAGAAGGCGATGGAAATCGCGCGTGGAGTGGAGGGTGTAACCGGCGTGCAAAACAACTTGGAGGTTAAGACGTCCTCCTAGCGATCGCCTGTCCTGAGCGTAGTCGAAGGGCTGACCAAATTAGCGATTCGCGCGAAGTCACCGCCGCTCAAGTTTTCCGCCCGCGCCGCAGGGTCAATGCCGAGCTGCCGCAGGTCCGTTTCACCGAGATAAGCGGCGAGCGCATTGGCTACCTTTTTGCGCCGTTGGCAAAAAGCGGCGGTGACCACGCGGGCGAAAGCAGCATCGTTAACCTCGGCCGAGTCGGTGCGGGGGATCAATGCGACCACTGCCGATTCGACTCTTGGCCGAGGAGAAAACGCGTCCGCCGGAACCAAAAAGAGCCGCGACGCGCGAAATCGGTGTTGCAGCATCACCGACAGCCTGCCGTAATCCTTGCTTGAGGGGTTCGCGACGATTCGATCGACAACCTCCTTCTGCAGCATGACGCACACGTCTCTGATTTTCGGTGCGAACGCGGTGAGGCGAAAGAGGACTTCGGTGGAAATGTTGTAGGGGAGATTGCCAACGATTCGAAGCGCGTTGCCGAGCATTGCAAAGTCGAAGTCGAGCGCATCGGCGCAGTGCACGGTCAGCCGGTCCGGTGGGTAGCGCTTTCTCAAGCTTAGTACGAGGTCGCGGTCTATCTCGACCGCGTGCATATGGTCTACTCTCTCCACGAGAGGCGCCGTCAGCGCGCCTTTGCCTGGACCGATTTCGACGAGAGTTTCGTCCTGCTTTGGCGCGATCGCCTCGACCAGTTTTGTTAGCACGCGTTTGTCGGTCAGAAAATGCTGTCCGAATCGTTTGCGCGGCCGGTGAGTGGCCATAAGCCGACTAAGACTTAACTAGTTTTGTGCGACCGCGGGCTGAGTTGAGCCATTTCGCACGCGGTATTGATCGCGGCAAGTAAACTTCCACTGCTCGCCCGCCCCGTGCCCGCCAACTCCAGCGCAGTACCGTGGTCAACAGACGTGCGAATGATTGGAAGACCGAGCGTGACGTTTACGCCTTCGCCAAAACTCGCGTACTTGATGACCGGAAGACCCTGATCGTGGTACATCGCGAGCACACAGTCCCCATCATCGCGGCTGAATAGCGTGTCGGCCGAAAGCGGTCCGATAAGCCGTATTCCTTCGGAGCGCAGCAAATCCAGCGCGGGCGCGATGACTTCAATCTCTTCTCTTCCGAGATGCGCGGATTCTCCCGCGTGCGGATTGAGCCCCGCGACCAGGATGCGAGGCTCGGCGATTCCGAATCGAGCCTTGAGATCGCGCTGAAGAACACGAAGCGTCTCGATCAGCAACTCCCGCGTAAGAATTCGCGGGACGTCTTTGAGGGCGGCGTGTGTCGTCGCCAGTGCGACTCGCATTCCGCCGCCGATCAGCATCATGACCGGTTTGCCTCCAGTGAGTTGCCCCAGGTATTCGGTATGACCCATGAACGCGAATCCCGCGTCGGCGATAACGCCTTTGTGCACCGGCGCGGTGACCATGGCATCGAAGACTCCCTCAAGGCACCCGGCGACGGCAGTCTTGATCGTCTCCAGAACATAAGCGCTGTTGGTCGGATCGAGTTTGCCCGGAAACGATCTCGTCTTAAGTTCGATGTGGTGAACGAGGGCCGTGCCGGATGGAGCACCAGGGCAGCCGGGCGTGAAATCAATCATTTTTAGCGCGGGCTTCGGGGCGCGTTCCCGCAGGAGATTCCGATCGCAAACGAAGACGATGCGCGCCGGGAGTCGCTCGAGCGCGAGCCGTGCGCACAGTTCAGGGCCGATCCCCGCCGGTTCTCCTGCGGTGACCGCAATCGTTGGGGATTGAATAGTCTTACCTTGAAACAAGGCCTTATCGAAGTGGAAACGTTAGCGCCTGGATTGAAAAGCAAGAAAACTAATCGTCGTTCTAGCCGCGCGTAACGAAAACTATTCGTCGTCTATAACCCGTCTTCGAGTCTGATTTCCACGTAAGCGCGGTCACGGAGTTGCCGGACCCATTCCTGGTAGGCTTCGTCGGCTTTTCGAACGCGCAAGGTCTGACGCGCGTAAACCCTTTGGCGGTCGGCGCCCACGTCCTCGGTGCGCTGTTCCAGAAGCTCGATCAAATGCCAGCCAAAGGGCGTTTGCACAGGTTCGCTCACCTGACCGGGTTCGAGCCCCTTCATCGCGCGCTCGAATTCAGGCACCGTGTCGCCCAAAGCTATCCAGCCAAGATCGCCGCCGTTGGCGCCGCTCGGGTCTTCGGAATGCAGTCTCGCCAGCTCGGCGAAATCCCCGCCGTTGTCGAGCCGTTCCTTGAGCTCGATCAGGCGGTGTTTCGCGTCGGCTTCGGGAGTCAATTCAGAAACTTTGATGAGGATGTGCCGGGCGTGCGTCTGCTGGATCGTCGCCGGTCCTCCCGCGCCGCGCTTGTCGAGCAATTTGAGAACATGGAATCCGTTCGCGCTCTTGAGCAGGGGAGCGACAGAGTTGACTTTTAGCGGGGTAATCGCCTCGACGAACATCCCCGGCAATTTCTCCGCGGTGCGCCAACCCATGTCCGCTTCCTGCGCCACTGAATACTCGGCCGCAACTTGGGCGAAATCATCCCCCGCTTCGAGCTTGGCCGCGGCTTCTTCGGCGCGCGCACGTTGGGCGGCGAGTTCCTCGGCCGAGGCGTCTTCGGAAACTTGCACGAGAATGTGGGCGACGCGATATTCGACGGTCTGGCTTTTCTGCGTTTCCATGGTGCTCAAGAAATTATCCACTTCCGAATCGGCGATCACCATTTTCGAGTCGACTTCGCGCTCTTTCACTCGCGCCATGATAATTTCGTTGCGGATTTCCTCGCGGAACTGGCTAAATTTAATACCGTCTTTTTCCAGCGCTTCGCGGAAAGCCGCGAGCGTCATTTTGTTATCCTGCGCGATACGCAACAAAGTTTTCTCGAGCTGCGCATCGTCCACGCGGATTCCCGTCTCCCTAGCGTACTGGAGTTGCGCCCGATCGTTGATCATGCGTTCGAGCAACTGCTTTTCC
>JBOIGA010000240.1:0-4694 GCA_050741875.1 Burkholderiales bacterium | reverse complement strand
GCGCACCAAGTGACCGCCCGCCGAGCCACCCGACGACGGCGCCAATGCTGAACTGACCGATAAAGTCAGCTATAACGCCGGGGGTGAGACTCGTGCCGCCCGCTGCCAGCACGCTCACGAGCGCCATGGTTAAGAAAATCGCCATTGGATCGTTGCTCGCCGATTCGATTTCCAGCGTCGATGCGACTCGCTGCTTGAGCTCTGTGCCTGCTGTATGTAGCAGCGAAAATACCGCTGCCGCGTCGGTCGAGCCAATGATTGCCCCAAGCAGCAGGCCCTGCATCCAATTAAGGTCGAGGAGCCAAGTCGCAATGGCCCCTACCACTGCGGCCGTAAAAATCACGCCGAGCGTCGCGAGCGAGACGGCTGGCCAAAGGGCCACACGGAATACCTCTTTGCGTGTGCGCAATCCACCGTCGAATATGATGATTGCGAGGGCGATGCTGCCGACGAGTTGGGCCGTGTAGATGTCGTCAAAATACAAACCGCCTGGACCATCTTCGCCAGCTAACATCCCGAGGATAAGAAAAACAAGCAGCAGCGGCGCGCCCAGGCGCGACGACACCGCGCTTGCAACAATACTCACCAGCATGAGAAGCGAGCCGACCAGGATTACTTCGTTCGAATACGTCAAGGTGGCTATCCGGTTATGAATACTTGCCCGCTTCTCATACGCGCGACAACTACTGTCGCTTGCGCAAACTTGGCCATGATGAGCTTCTATGTTCTGTGTCGCCGAATTTGATCTTCTTCCGAATTCGCCTCCTGAGATGATGAGGCACGCGGAGGACATCGCAGCACAAAATAGAAGGACACGGAGCAGGGACCGAAAACCGACGGCCTCCTTGGGCCGTTGAAGTTCCATAAGCATCCCCGACCACGTTTAATTCAATCTGCTCGGCGCGGCGAGTGAGTAGCCTAGCATGGCTAGGAAAGGAGGATCATGACGTGAGCGTGCAGTTCAAGGCACACCATCGTCTGGTGCCGCGACAAACAGAAGTCCGCGACGTTCCTCACCGGAGTCCTCGGCTTTCCTCACCTATCGGCTTCGAACCAATCCTCGTCGTGGAACTTAACAACGATAGCTCGCTGGACTTCCATGGCCTCGCTCCGGAGTTCTGCGGACGTCCACTATCAGGCAAGACAAACGATGACCGCTTCTGGGTCGGAAGCCGAATTCAAACTGAGACACTGCCCGCCATTTAGGGCGCTTAAAAAAAAGCGCAATCGTGAATAGGATTAGTTTCCATGACCGATCTCGCTTTGATTCTAAAGGCCGCGTCGTTCGCGGCCGAGAAACATCGTATGCAGCGCCGCAAGGACGCCGACGCCTCACCTTACATCAACCATCCACTCGCTCTCGCGAGCCTGCGGTGAGGGTGACAAGACAAGCGAGCTGAGTGCGCCGAAATGCCTCATGGGGATGCATCCAAACGCATCACAGAGCGCTCAAATTTGGCTGCCGACGTACCACGCATCAATTCGACTCAGAGGGCGGGAGCAAACGGGGCGAACGCAGGCCATCAAAAGTAGAACCAAGCGCTTGCAGGTAGCCGTCGAATGCCGATGGCACTTGCTGAGGCTCTCCGGGATAGCAAAGAAACCAAGCCCTTTCAGCGACGCAATCAAAGATCGAGCCTGTGCCGCACGGCTTTGACGACCTGAAACCATGAAAGGAGAAAACATGGAAGCAAAATGCGGAACTGGTCACGGCGCAGCGAAGTGCGGGGTTTCACTCCTACCACCAACCACTGGAGGCGCGCCGTTCGTCCAGAGAGTACCATGGAAATCGCAGTCAATAGCCTGCACCGGGGCAATCGACGAGCTGGATGAAGGTGATTTTGGAACTGGAACGCGTCTGCTGGGGTGAAGGAATCGGCCCAGCGGGTGCTGATCGCGAGGAATTGCTCAACGCGATTGCCGCCCAACATCCCGAACTTGTTGAGCACTGCGGGCATATTGACTGGCCTCATAAACGGAAGACGAAGGAGACAACGATGAACAAAACCGGTGAAATTCGCTGCATTAATGGCTTTGGTGATGTGCGCACGCCGTGGGACAAAGACGACCCAGTGTCCTTGGCGGAAGCCGAAAAGGTCTTCAACGACCTGCGCAGCAAGGAGAAGCGCCTAGCCGCGGTCAAGAACGAGGACGGCACGCACACCATGATCACCAAGTTCGACCCGGATGCGAAGGAAATAAAGCTATTCAGGCCTCTTATTGGAGGGTCTGGTATCCAAACCCCTATTACCCGGTCCGTTTGAAATGCGTGGTATGCATCTGTACGCATCCTATGGGCATGTTTGATGGCGAGGTAGGATGCCAATGCCAACGCGGCAGCAGTTAATGGAAGCGATGCGGCGGGCGCTGCGTCGGCGTCACCCTAACTGGATGTCAGTTCAGCAGGTCAGAGAACTTGAGGACCGAAACATGCAACAGCCTGAGCCGCCACCGCTGCAAGCCCACGATATGCGCTGGGCGGAGCCGACAGGCAACGACCCGTATCTTGTTGGTCTATTTCGCGACGGGACGCGCCCGGACGAACCTGTTCCGCGCTTCACCCTGGCCGATTTCTACAGAATGCGCGCGCTGCTGGCTGAAGAGCAACGCCGTTACTTTCAAGCCCGCAACGATCTTCAAGCCCGCGCCTGCGGTGGCGGACCGGGTTCGAGCCTTCAAGTTGTGGAAGAGGATTACGGAAACATCCGCCGCTACCGCTTGCGCGAAGTCGACGGGTCAGAGCGCTGCGCCGAATTCAGAAGAAGCGAGTACCAGGCTTTAACACGAGGATTTGATAATCGGTGGTTCCAGCGTTGGGCCGATGAGCAGGCGCGGCAGGCTTTTCGCGCCATGCCAAGGCAGGTTCCGTTAGCCGAGGATTCGGCTCGTTTGTTTACCTTTGGCGCCTACCGCATTGAAGCGATCACAGGGCCGGATGGCGTTTCTGCCGATGAACTCCGACAAATGGCGAGAGAGGTGTTCGACCGCGCAAGACAAATGGCAACATCGGAAGATTCATGGATGGTGAACATCGCGCTTCCTCGTGATCCCCTTTATCACGAACCGCCTCCGATTGAAGAGACCATTCCGGTTATGACCTTCCGCGTCACCAGAACTCAACCCATTAACCTTGTGAGACGCACGCAGGAGCGGCTTTTCAACGGCGAAGTCGGTCACTCGGAGGGAGTGGCAATCCACGAATTGAGATCACGAGACTACCAGCAGAAACACGTCACCGAAAGACAACAAGCCGAGGAGCGCGCAAAAGCGTTGTTGCTGGAAAACTTAGACGATGAGCAGCAGCAAGACTTGTTGACGCATGGTCATTTCAAAGTGAAAAGCACGCTCACCCAGGGTGCCTACTACCGCATCTACACCGGCGCGAGCGGCAATATCCATTTCCATGGTTCCGACGATAAGTTCGTGAAGCAGCTTTGCGCGACCTCAATCGACTTTGGGATTCCGGTGTGCGATGTCATGCTCGTGCAGAAACTCATGATCGAGTGCGACGAGGCAGGCTTTCTTGCCGTGGCGAATGATCTTACTGCCCGAGTAGAAGAGCCTTATGTGCGGTTCGGAACGCCGCGCGTGATCCAAGGTCACGGCGGTGGTGGTGGCGGTGCGCTAGGCAGCGACATGTTCGCCGCATTTCGGCTTGTCACCGTCCTGGTGGCGGTGGTGGCCTTGGTGGCGACGCTATGAGGTCGCTGACCCAGGACCTCATCCATGACGATTAACATTGCCGACTTCGGCCGCAACAATCTCATGGACGTGCCAGGCTCATTGCGCCGACTCGCTGATCAGATGGAGCGCAACGAAGAGCCGATGGCCGAGCATGTCATCGTCGTTTGTGAGACGCAAGACGGCGAGCTCAAATGCTACGGCTACGGCAAGGTGGGCGACCGGGAGTCGGAAACGGGATTGCTTTTTATGGCGGGGCTTAAGCTGGCAATCACATGACCAAGCAAACCACAGCCGCTCCAGCAGTCGTTGAATTCTGCGAAAGTTTTGAGCACGGCTACTACCGCTGCCAAGTAACGCTCCCGGTATCGGACTGTATTTCCATACAGTACACGCGAGAACGCCGACGGAAGCCGAGCGAGTAGTACGCCGAAGGCTTGCCGTCTCTCAGGAGCGTCTATTCCGGCAAGGCGGATTTTGTGCTGAGTGCGGGATGCATCGAGTACCGTGATCGTGTCGCCGTCAGAGATTCCGACAACTCGCCCCTGGATCATCTGCGCGTGAAGGGGTAACGAGAGCGCGACAGCTATAATCGCCAGCAGGAGGCGCGCTATGGACGGCAAATCGTTCGACACTCTCAAGGCGTATATGCAGCTGGCCGATCAACTCGTCGCGCATGCTACCGAAGAACAGCTTGGCGAGTGCGCGCGGATTCTTGCGTTAAATGTCGCGCATTATGCGAGCCGCTATGGCGAGCTTCCGATCGAGGAGCGGCTCGACTTCCTTCACGCGACCAATCTGAGCGAGGAACAGGTGGAGATGATAACGAAGGGGATGGAGGTTTTTGTCGGCGTGATCGGAAGTATGTTCCAAGGAGAGCAATCGAGGCATTAGCCACTCTCGCTTTCGTCTCGAGCCGTCTCCTTCTCCAATCGGGATTGCGTCGGGGAAAGCGGGTCCATTCTTCTTCCAAACAGCGTTCAACTAGATATCCCACCTCACAACCTATACTG
>JBOIGA010000239.1:0-4724 GCA_050741875.1 Burkholderiales bacterium | reverse complement strand
CTCAAATCCTGGATAAAAACGACATCGCTGTAAAAAATTTCAGAGAGCTGGATTGCTACACTGTCGGGAATGTTCGCCGCGTCGGTTGCGGCAAAAAGAGAGCTTTCGATGACCCCGCTTGCCAGCGTCACATGCGGCTTGGATGCCGCCCCGACTTCGACAACTTGAAACTGGTCGGCCTTTCTCTCGATCGAGAGGAGCTCGCCGCTGTCCAGGGTGTGGCGCAATGCGATCAATTCACCGGACTGTGAAGTTTTCACCTGCAAGGTGTTGCCGGCGCGCAGACGATAAAGCGGGCGGGCTTCCTTGCTCTGCCGCAAGAAATCCAAAGCCGCTTTGTCCTCGACGTTCATGCGATCGAGAATGCTTGCCACGGTATCGCCACGGCGGATAGGTTCTTCGCGCCAAAACTCGGTTTCGGCGACCATGCTTGGTTCTACTGCCGGCAGGGTGAGCCGCTCGATGACCTTGCGGACCTGGACATCATTGGTTTTGGTATTTGGCGCGATGCCGAACGCGGCGACACCGAATAAAGGCGCAACTCCAAACGCCGCTAACCAACGCAGTCTGAATTTAGGTTCTTTCAATGCTGTGTTTACGTTAAAATCGTTGTTATTTCGTGTAGTTGCGTACTGCTCGCGACTTTAGTCCGAAGCTTAACAGAATTTTGACGATTGGCAATAGCCGTAGTTCTACGGCGCTTTTTACCCATGGCGGCCATTAGCGACCAGCTGCGCGCGATCAGACGAGGTTCAAGGGAGCTGATCTCCGAACGTGAGTTACGCGAAAAACTAGGCACGGGAAGAGCGCTGCGAGTCAAAGCCGGCTTCGATCCCACGGCGCCGGACCTGCATCTGGGGCATACGGTTTTGCTGCATAAATTGAGGCAATTGCAAGACCTAGGCCATAGCGTGTCTTTCCTGATCGGCGACTTCACCGGGATGATCGGAGACCCATCGGGGAAAAACACGACGCGGCCGCCGGTCACTCGCGAAGAGTTGGCGGCGAACGCCGAGTCGTACGCAAGGCAAGTGTTCAAGGTCCTGAAGCGCGAGCAAACCGAAGTTGTTTTTAATTCAACCTGGATGGACAAGTTTTCGGCGGCGGATCTAATACGCCTTGCGGCGACACACACCGTCGCCCGGATGCTTGAGCGGGACGACTTCTCCAAACGCTATTCCGGCAATCAACCTATTGCACTCCACGAGTTGCTCTACCCTCTCGTGCAAGGCTACGATTCTGTCGCTCTCAAAGCCGATCTGGAGTTGGGCGGCACAGATCAAAAGTTCAATCTTCTCATGGGACGCGAGCTGCAAAAGCACTTCGGACAGGCCCCCCAATGCGTTCTCACGATGCCGCTCCTGGAAGGGCTGGACGGCGTCCAGAAGATGTCGAAATCGCTGGGGAATTACGTTGGCATTACCGAGAGCCCGGACGAAATCTTCGGCAAGCTCATGTCTATCTCGGACGAGCTCATGTGGCGGTATATCGAGCTACTATCTTTCGTCAGTCCTGAGCAAATTGCGCGCTGGAAAGCCGGAGTTGCCGAGGGCCGCAATCCGCGCGAAGTGAAGGTTCTTTTCGCCAAGGAAATGGTTGCGCGCTTTCATGATGCGAAGGACGCCGAGCTCGCGCACGCCAATTTCGAAGCGAGATTCAGGGAAGGAGCGCTTCCTGATGAGATGCCCGAATTCACCGTGGCATCCGAGAATGGTGCGGTGCCGCTGATTCAGGTGCTGAAGCGCGTTGGGATGACGGCGAGCACGTCGGAAGCAATGCGGTTGATCGGACAGGGGGGGGTCAAGATGGACGGGGAAAGAATCAGCGACAAGTCCTTGCGACTTGCCGGCGGCAGGCAAGTTGTCTTGCAAGTCGGGAAGCGAAAGTACGCCAGAGTGAAGGTCGTATAGCACACTCCAGACTTACTTCTTCCCACTCACCGATCAATTAAGCTGTCCGTGGCAGTGTTTGTATTTCTTGCCTGAGCCGCACGGGCAAGGCTCGTTGCGACCGGTCTTTTCTTTCTGGCGTTTGATCGGCTGCACTTTCCGGCCTTCATCTGTCTGCGCAAGCGCTTCATCGTAATCGGCGTGATGATACTGCACGTTCTCCACTGCCGCGGGAGCCGGCTCGGCGGCGGCGACCTGCTGCTCGGTGCGGATTTCGACCGTCATGAGAATACGGGTAACTTCACGCTTGATCGCATCCAGCATTGACGCGAACAACTCGAACGCTTCGCGCTTGTACTCCTGCTTGGGATTCTTCTGCGCATAGCCGCGCAAGTGAATTCCCTGTCGCAAGTGATCGAGCGCCGCCAGATGCTCGCGCCAGTGCGAATCGAGGCTCTGCAGCATGATGGCGCGCTCGTAATGGTGCATGCCTTCGCCGCCGACAAGCTCGACCTTGGATTGGTAATGCGAATGCGCCGCGGAAATGATGCGCTCTCGCAGCGATTCCTCGTTGAGCTCGTTCT
Source organism: Burkholderiales bacterium (assembly GCA_050741875.1). Taxonomy (GTDB): domain Bacteria; phylum Pseudomonadota; class Gammaproteobacteria; order Burkholderiales; family JBOIGA01; genus JBOIGA01. The sequence continues at coordinate 2,251 of JBOIGA010000239.1, read as the reverse complement.
CCTCCTGCAACCATTTCTGCACTGGAACAGTCAGGGACAATTCCGCGGCGAGTGTTTTCTCCAATCCAGCCGGGTCCCACTGCTCTTCCATGCTTTCTGGCGAAATATGTTGGCTGATGAGCTCATTCACAATGTCGGTGCGAACCGCTTGGATCGTTTCCGAGATGTCCTGGGTTTCCAGCAGATCGTTTCTTTGCTGGTAGATGACTTTGCGCTGGTCGTTGGCGACATCGTCATATTCGAGCAGTTGTTTGCGCATATCGAAATTGCGAGCTTCGACTTTGCGCTGCGCGTTTTCGATTGCACGCGTGACCCACGGGTGCTCGATCGCTTCGCCTTCGGGCATTTTCAATTTCTGCATGATCGCGGAAACGCGGTCCGAGGCGAAGATTCTGAGCAGCGGATCTTCGAGCGACAAATAAAAGCGGCTCGAACCTGGATCCCCTTGCCTTCCGGCGCGGCCACGCAACTGGTTATCAATACGGCGCGATTCATGCCGCTCAGTGCCGACGATATGCAGCCCGCCAGTCTGGATCACCTGCTCATGCAGCTTACCCCACTCCTCGCGAATCTCGGAGATCTGTGACGGCTTGGTGATATCGTCAACATCATCCGACTGCTGGATCTTCTTGATTTTCGGTTCGGGGTTTCCACCCAGAACGATGTCGGTTCCGCGACCTGCCATATTGGTCGCGATCGTGATGATCTTGGGACTTCCCGCCTGCGCCACGATTTCGGCTTCCTTGGCGTGCTGCTTGGCATTGAGCACCTGGTGCGGAAGCTGCTCCTTCGTCAGCATCGAGGAGAGGATTTCGGAGTTTTCAATTGAAGTCGTTCCGACCAGAACAGGCTCGCCCCGCGCATAGCAGTCCCTTAGGTCCGCGATGATTGCCTGGTATTTCTCCTTCGCGGTGCGGAAAACCTGATCCATACGATCGTCTCGGATCATGTTCATATGGGTCGGAATGACCACCGTTTCCAAGCCGTAAATCTGCTGGAATTCATACGCCTCGGTATCGGCGGTACCTGTCATTCCCGCGAGCTTCTTGTACATCCGGAAATAGTTCTGAAAAGTGATCGAGGCGAGCGTTTGGTTCTCGCGCTGGATTCTGACCCCTTCCTTGGCCTCGACCGCTTGGTGCAAACCGTCGGACCAGCGTCGGCCCGGCATCAGCCTTCCGGTGAATTCGTCAACGATGATGACTTCGTTATCCTGTACGACGTAATGCTGATCGCGATGGAACAACGAATGAGCTTTGAGCGCCGCATACAGGTGATGTACGAGCAGTATGTTCGCGGGTTCGTAAAGGCTACCGTCGGCGGGCAGCAAGCCGGCGCGCGAAAGCAATTCCTCGGCACGTTCGTGGCCCGCTTCGGTGAGCAAAACTTGATGCGCTTTTTCGTCGACACTGTAATCGCCCGGCGCGCCTTCTTTTTCCTGTTTTACGAGCTCAGGAGCAAGCGCATTGATCGCACGATACAGATCGGTGGTGTCCTCGGCTTGGCCCGATATGATGAGCGGAGTGCGCGCCTCGTCGATCAGGATCGAATCCACTTCGTCGACGATCCCGTAGTTGAGCCCGCGCTGCACGCGTTCCGAAGTTTGGTACACCATGTTGTCTCGCAGATAATCGAAGCCGAACTCGTTGTTTGTGCCATAGGTAATGTCGGCGGCGAAAGCGCGCTGCTTGTCGGCGTGCGGCATTTGCGAGAGGTTCACTCCGACCGTCAATCCGAGAAAACCGTAGATCCGTCCCATCCATTCGGCATCGCGGTTGGCGAGATAATCGTTGACGGTAATGATGTGAACTCCCTTCCCGCCAAGCGCATTGAGATAACCCGGAAGCGTCGCTGCCAGCGTCTTGCCTTCGCCGGTGCGCATCTCGGCGATTTTTCCATCGTGCAAGACCATTCCGCCGATGAGCTGCACGTCGAAGTGCCGCATTTCAAGCGCTCGCTTGCTCGCTTCGCGCACCACGGCGAAGGCTTCTGGCAAGAGATCATCCAAAGACTCGCCTTTTTCGATGCGCTGCTTGAAGGCAGGCGTCTTGGCGCGCAGTTCGGCGTCTGGAAGGTTCTGAATCTCGGCCTCGAGCGCGTTGATCGCTCGCACGGTATGCCCGTAGGCCTTGAGCAACCGGTCATTTCGGCTGCCGAAGACCTTTCTCAGTAGATTGGGCATCATTTCTTTTAGCTAAGGAACCTCTGATCGAGTCGCGCACGGTCGCGACGGCGGCTTTGCGGGATGAGC
>JBOIGA010000238.1:0-4787 GCA_050741875.1 Burkholderiales bacterium | reverse complement strand
CCTCGACCCTGCTGACCCTGCTCGTGCTGCCGGTGCTCTATCGCCTCACGCATCGAAGAAGCGAACGGGAAGAATTGCTCGAAATCGCGCCCGCACGCACCTGAAAACCTGCTCGAAGCGGGGCGCGCCTCGCCTTTAACCGGACTCAAGGACGGCGGCCGCTCATCGCCGCGCCGGCGAAGGTCATCAAACTTTCGCTTGACCCGCGATCTTTCCCCGGTCTAGACTAGACCGTCCAGTCTAATCAGCTAGAGTTCGATGAATTTTGTTGGCAACGAAGTCCCCTCCGCCACTTACGAAAAGGTCTTGTCCGCGGCGATGGAAGTTTTTCTTGAAGACGGTTACCGCGCGAGCATGGAGAAGATCGCCAGCCGCGCGCAAGTCGCCAAGCAGACGCTATACAACAATTTCCCCAACAAGGATGCCTTGTTCGGCGAAGTCATTCACTACGCCATTCGCAATATTCCACTGCCGATCACCGGAGGGGGCGGCGATCTGCGCGAGCAGTTGTTGAAATTCGCCATCGCTTTTCGGCGCTTGATTCTGAGCCGCGAAGGATTGGAGCTGCACCGCATCGTCATTTCGCAAGCGCCGCGCTTTCCCGATCTCGCCAAAGCTTTTTACAAAGGCGGGGCTGAAAAGGTGCACGACGCGCTCGTCGCCTTTCTAGGGGAAGCGATGGATCGCGGCCTGCTGCGTCGCGACGATCCCGAGTTCGCCGCGGACGTTTTGTGCAACCTGATAATGATCGACCGCGCACGCCGCTTGTGCGGATGCAATTCGCCATCCGGGCAATATCACAGCTCGGAGAAAAGCGAACGTATCGTGGATTGTTTTTTGCGCGCTTTCTCGCCGGATGTCGCTAAAAGGAAGAATCATGAATAAGAATTTGTTCGCCGCTGCGTTGGCGGCGTTCATCGCCGGTTGCGAGGGCGCGGCGACGCCGCAGCAGCAGGCTGCGCCGCCACCACCGGAAGTGGAAGTGGTCCCGGTGGCGAAACAGCCGGTCACTCTCACGCAGGACCTTCCCGGCAGGCTTGCCGCGACCCGCACCGCGCAGGTGCGCGCGCGAGTCGAGGGCATCGTGCAAAAGCGGCTGTTCAAGGAAGGTACTGACGTCAAGGAGGGGCAGGTCCTGTTTCAGATTGATCCGCGCACCATGCGCGCCGAAGTCAATGCCAACCAAGCCGCGCTCGCGAGAGCAAAAGCCGATGTCGCGCAGACCACGCAAACGGTCGAGCGCTATCGGCCCCTGGTAAAAGACAACGCGATCAGCAAACTCGAATACGATGTCGCGCTGGCTCGACAAAAGCAGGCGCAAGCCGACGTCGCCGCGGCGGAGGCCGAACTCGCCAAGGCAAGACTCGATTTGGGCTACACAACGGTCAATGCGCCGATCTCGGGACGCATCGGCCGTGAGCTCGTGACCGAAGGTGCGCTCGTCGGCAAAGACGAAGCGACGCATCTCGCAACCATCGAACAGATAGATCCCGTTTACGCCAACTTCACTCAGTCAAGCACGGAATTGCTCAACTTGCGCCGGGCGATAGAGGCCGGAAGACTACAGGCAGTGGGCGCGAGGGAAGCACCTGTCACGCTCATACTCGAGGACGGCAGCGTCTATCCACTCAAGGGAAAACTGATCTTCTCCGATCTCGCGGTGGACCCGACGACCGGAGTCGTCTCCTTGCGTGCGGAGTTTTCCAACCCCGATCGCCACCTCCTTCCCGGAATGTTCGTGAAGGTGCGAATAGCTCAGGCCGAACGCCGCGACGCATTGACAGTGCCGATCCGCGCGGTGCAAACGACCCCCCAGGGACAGCAGGTGCTGACCGTCGCTCCCGACAACAAGGTTGTTCCCAAAGCGGTCAAGACCGGCGAATTGAAAGGCAGCGACTGGGTCGTGACAGAAGGGCTCACCGGCGAAGAACGAGTGATCGTCAATGGACTGCAAAAAGCGCAGCCCGGAGCCGTGGTCAATCCGGTTGCCCTCGCCGATACCGCGCCCCCGGCTCCGACGCCAGCGCAGGGAGCGGCTGGACCGGCTGCCGCCGCAGCCATTCCCGCCGCGAAAGAGCAGGCGCCCGCCAGCAAATAGCGCGAGAAGTGAGAATTGGTTCGCATTTGACTTCTAGCCCTCCTTCGGCTTCGCTCAGAACAGGTCTGACCCCCAAAATACATGATCCCAAATTTCTTCATTGACCGCCCGGTATTCGCGTGGGTGATCGCGCTTATCATCCTGCTTGCCGGGGGAATAGCGGCGACGCAACTTCCCATCGCGCAATATCCGGAAGTGGCGCCGCCCGCGATCGCCATCACAACGACCTACCCCGGCGCCAGCGCGGAAGTCGTCGAGGACACGGTGACGACGCTGATCGAGCAGGAGATGAATGGCATCGAGAACATGCTTTACATGGATTCGTCGTCCGATTCCGTCGGTAACATGAGCATCACTCTCACTTTCACGACCGGCACCGATCTCGACATTGCTTCGGTTGAAGCGCAAAACCGGATCGCGCGAGTGGAGGCGCGGCTGCCCGAGGAAGTGCGGCGCCAGGGTATCCAGGTCGTGAAGTCGCGGCGTAACTATCTCGCGTTCATTAGTCTATTTTCTCCCGACAAGAGTCTCGATCGCACCGCGCTCGGCAGCTACGCCGCGGCCAATATTCTCGAACCGATACGCCGCGTTCAGGGAGTCGGCGAAGCAATGCTGTTCGGTTCCGAATATGCCATGCGCATTTGGCTCGATCCGGACAAGCTCACGTCGTTCGGACTCACTCCCGGCGATGCGCTGGCCGCGGTGCGCACGCAGAACGTCCAGCTCGCGACCGGCGAAATCGGGCAAGTGCCGTCGGTGCCCGGGCAGCAGATCAACGCCACGATTGTTACCCAAGGCTATCTGCAGACTCCCGAGCAATTCGCCAACATCATCATCCGCGCCAACACCGACGGCTCGACGGTTCGGGTGAAGGACGTGGGCAGGGTCGAACTGGGCTCGGCGGATTATTCGATCCAGGGACGTATCAACGGACAGCCTTCGGCGTTCATCGGAATCAAACTCACTCCCGACGGTAACGCGCTTGAAACGGCGCAGGCGCTGCGCGACCGCATGACCGAACTAGCGCGGTTCTTCCCGCAGGGGATCGCTTGGGAGATTCCCTACGACACATCGAAGTTCGTTGAGATTTCGATCAAGGAGGTCGCAATCACGCTGTTCGAAGCGATGCTGCTCGTGTTCCTGGTGATGTTTCTCTTCCTGCAGAATCTGCGCGCGACTTTCATTCCGGCAATCGTCGTTCCGATCGCGCTCATGGGAACTTTCATCGGCCTCTTCGCGTTCGGCTATTCGATCAACGTGCTGACATTGTTTGGCATGGTGCTGGTGATCGGTATCGTCGTTGATGATGCCATTGTGGTCGTCGAAAACGTGGAGCGCATCATGCGCGAAGAAGGCCTGCCGCCACGAAAAGCAACGCGCAAGGCGATGGGCCAGATCACCGGAGCGATCATCGGCATCACGCTGGTTCTCTGCGCGGTGTTCGTTCCGATGGCGTTTTTTCCGGGAAGCACCGGGGCGATCTATCGCCAGTTCGCGGTGACCATGATCCTGGCGATTTTGTTCTCGGTCTTGATGGCGTTTACTTTGACGCCGGCGTTGTGCGCGAATCTGCTGAAACCCATCCCCAAGGGCGGGGGCCACGCGCCGCGCGGATTTGGTTGGTTCAACCGCGGCTTCCGGAAGATGACGGGCGGCTATCAAGCCTCGGTCGCGCACGTGCTATCGCGAACGGGGATGTACCTTTTGATCTACGCGGTGCTGATCGCGGCGACAGCATGGCTGTTCATACGTCTGCCGGGAAGCTTTCTGCCGGAGGAAGACCAGGGCTATTTCATCACGATGGCGCAGCTGCCTGCGGGCGCAACCCAGGAGCGCACGCTGGAAGTGCTGGGAAAAATCGAAAACTACTACATGCAGCAACCCGAAGTCGCGCGCGTGGTCGGCATCGCGGGTTTCAGCTTTTTCGGCCGCGGACAAAATGCGGCGCTCGCCTTCGTCACCTTGAAACCGTGGGAGGAGCGTGAAAAGTCCGAGAACGCGGCGGCTGCGATCGTCCAGCGTGCAAGCGGTTTCCTCGGGCAAATCAAACAGGCTTTCGCCTTTGCGGTGAACGTGCCGCCGATTCCTGAACTCGCCGCTGTCGGCGGCTTCGATTTCCGCCTGCAGGATCGCGGCGGAGTGGGCCGTGAGCAGCTCTTTGCCGCGCGCGGCCAGGTATTGGGAATGGCTGCACAGAATCCGGTGCTCACCGAGGTGCGCCCCGAAGGATTGGAAGACGCGCCGCAGGTGAGATTGGAGATTGACCGCGCGAAGGCGCGGGCGCTCGGCGTTTCGATTGACGATCTCAATCAAACGCTGCAAGTCGCGCTGGGCAGCAGATACATCAACGATTTCATTCGCGACGGTCGAATCCTGCGCGTGCAGATTCAGGCGGAAGCAAAAAGCCGAATGACCCCCGAAGACATCATGAAGCTGCATTTGCGCAACAGCGAAGGCGAAGTCGTTCCGCTTTCGACGATTGTCAAAGCGGATTGGACAGTCGGCCCGCCCAAGCTCGATCGCTACAACGGTCTACCCTCATACAAGATCGCCGGCAGCGCGGCGCCCGGCCGAAGCACCGGAGAAGCGATGCAGGCGATGGAAGAGATCGCGGCCAAACTTCCTCCGGGAATCGGCTTCGAATGGTCGGGAACTTCGCGCGAAGAGCGGCAGGCGGGAGCCCAGGCGC
>JBOIGA010000237.1:0-4862 GCA_050741875.1 Burkholderiales bacterium | reverse complement strand
GACCAGGATTTGTTTGAGTAATTCGCGCCCTCCCTGCCCACGGAAAATCAAGACCTTTTTTCCCCGGACTCTTTTCAATTCGGCGGATTCGAGCAAACTTTCGCTGTCGGCGCCCGTTTTCGGCACGATAACTTGATCGATGCCGAACGCCTTGAGCGCTTTCGCGGTGCCCTCGCCCATCGCCGCCACGGCTACGTTTTTCGGCCACCCGCGCGGCAAGTGAGGGAGCGAATGCGTGACCGCGTTGGCGCTGACGAAGATCGCGAGATGGTGATCTTCGAGGCGCGCAAAGATTCGCGCGAGCTCTGTAGGATTTTCAAGCGGCAGAATTTCGATCGCCGGAAACAGAATTGGATTTCCTCCTTGTTCGCGCACCAGGCGTGCGAGATTATCCGATTGTCCTTCGGGGCGTGTAATGAGAATATTTTTGCCGGCGAGCGCTTTCATCCCGCGCTTTTTATCTTGGCGAGAATACGATCCGCGCCTAGCGATCGCAAACGATTCGCGAGCTCTGCGCCCAGCGCCGCCGCATTGTCTGCCTGACCTTCCAGTTGATCGGATATCAGGTTTGTCCCATCCGCCGTCGCTACGAAAGCGCGCAGGTTAAGTAGATTGCCGCGTGTTTCGGCGTACGCCCCTAGCGGAAGATTGCAGTCTCCCGACAGCGCCGAACTCAGCGCGCGCTCAGCCGCAATGCACGAGGCGGTCGCCGCATGATCGAGTGGCGCGACCAATTCAAGCGCGGTCCGATTGCGCTCCAGCACCTCAATCGCGAGCGCGCCTTGTCCCGGCGCCGGAATGATTTCGTCCGGGGCGATGAACCGCGTGATCCGATTTTCGAGCTCAAGCCGCTTCAACCCCGCGGCGGCAAGCACAATCGCGTCGTACTCTTCGGCGTCGAGTTTCTTGAGCCGCGTATCGACGTTGCCGCGCAATGGCGTGACGTTTAGGCGGGGAAAACGCGCTTTGATCGCGCTCATCCTGCGCAGGCTCGACGTCCCGATCTTTGCGCCTTCTGGCGCCGCTTCCAGGCTGTCGTAACGATTGGAAACGAAAGCATCGCGCGCGTCTTCGCGCTCCGGGACAGCAGCGATGACGAAACCGGCGGGAAGATGCATCGGAACGTCTTTCATCGAATGCACCGCCACATCGGCATCGCCTCGCGCGAGCGCTTCTTCGAGTTCCTTGACAAAAAGCCCCTTGCCCCCGAGACCCGGTCTTTGCGCGAGCCGATCGCCGCCCGTCGTCAGTTCGAGCAGCTCGATTTCTAATTCGGGATAGAGGCGCTCAAGCCGGCTTGCGACCCATCGCGTTTGCGTTAGCGCGAGCGCGCTTCTGCGAGTGGCGATGACGAGACGTTTGAACAAGAGGGGACCGGAAGTTAGGAAGGCGATTCTAGCACTCGATGCATTTCGCCTTCGACAAGCTCAGAACTTGCCTACCGCCGCACTGAAGTTTTTCCGAATTCGCGAACGATGTTCTGTTGTCTGCGGCTGACGGGAAGTTTCTCCTGGAGGCCTTTGAGCAAGGTGAGCCAGCGCGACTCGCCGCCTTCCGACACACGCTCGAATCCGGCGATGAAAGCTTTGGCGACGAGGCAATTGCGATGGATGCGGACGAAGACATCGGCGAACTCCTGCTCGAGCTGCGTCAACGATTCATCGAGCAGATACTCGCGCGTGTCCGTACGCACCGTGATGTATTTCAACTCGGCGCGAAGATAGACGATTTCATCGAGCGGAATGAGATGCACGCGGCCGGCTTCCTGGATGCTCAAGTTGGAGCGCGGCTTATGTGCAAGCTCAAGCAGCGCCCGCGCGGGAATCGGTTTGATCTGCCGCGCGCGTGACAGCGCGCTTTGCAAACGCTCGAGCCTGATCGGCTTCAACAGATAATCCACCGCGTTGACTTCGAAAGCCTTGAGCGCGTAATCGTCGTACGCGGTGGTAAAAATCACCGCCGGCGGCTGCGGCAGCTTCATCAGATGCTGGGCGAGCTCGATGCCATCCATCTCGGGCATGCGAATATCGAGCAAGATGAGATCCGGGTAAGCGATCTGGCACTTTTCAAGCGCCTCGCGTCCCTGCGCCGCCTCCCCGACAATTTCGAGCGAGGGGTCGGCGCAGTCGGCGAGCAGCGCGCGCAAGCGGTTGCGAGCGGGCGCCTCGTCGTCAACGATCAGAACTTTCAGCGCGCTCATGTGATCGCCTTGAGCGACGTTGCCTTGAGATACGGCAGGGTTATGTGCACCTGATACGTCGCCTCGGTCACTGTCGTTTTGATGCTCGCCTCGGCGTCGAAATGCAGCGCCAGACGCTCCGACACGTTAGCGACCGCCATTTTGTTTCCTGCGTGGTGCCGGCCTTCCTTGTTGTATGGGTTCTTCAAGACCGCATGAATCTGCCCGCGCTTCTGGTAGACGTGCAGATTGATCGGGCCCGGCGCGCTCGCCGGCTCGACTCCGTGATAGATCGCGTTTTCCAAGAGCGGCTGCAACACCAGTGGCGGAATAAGCGCGTCAGCGGGCATGTTGTCGACATGCCACTCGATTTTGAGCCGATCGCCAAGACGTAGCTGCTCAAGATTGAGATACCGCTGGCATAGCTCGAGCTCGCGTTTGAGTGGAGACAGCTCGCGGTTTTCACGCATCGCCACCCGAAAGAGATCGGCCAGATCTTCGAGCGAGCGTTCGGCGCGCCACGGGTCGGCGCGAATGAGGCTGATGACGGTGTTGATGCTGTTGAACAGAAAGTGAGGACGAATTCGCGCCTGTAGCGCCTGCAGTCTCGCTTCGGAAATCGCCGGCGAGAGCGCCCGGCTGCGCAAATCGAAATAGACGAGCAGCACGGCGGTGACGATCAGCGTGAACAGCATCACCCGCACGATGTCTTCGCCGGAATCGACGACCAATTGGCTCGCCACGACGACGATGGTTTCGAGCGCGAGGATCGCGAGCACGGCTTCGCGATACTTGAGCCTCGCCAGAAAATCATTCATTGCCGCGAGCGCGAGCAGGCTCGCGAGCAGAATCGGTTGTAACGATACCGAAAGCTCGGTCAATGCGTCCCAGACCTGGGTGAGCGAAGGCGCCTTGATGATGGCGGCGGCGATCCCCATGGCGTTGACGATGATGAGGATGCGCAACATGACTCCCAAGTTGCGGAAGTCGGGTAACGAGGCGGTGGGCGTTTGTTTTGACAATGCAAGGCGCAGCGGTCAGGATAACGCCATTTTTCGCACGCCTCGCGTTTTATGCAAGGGCCGCCCAAGTCGCGCTCCGGTAGATTCGCTGAATCGGTATCGAAGCTCACGCAGACTTACACTTCATCCATCGCGTTCGATCGCAGACTTGCGGCATACGACGTGCAAGGCTCGCTCGCCCACGCCCGCATGCTCAAGAACATCGGCGTGCTCGATGACGACGAGTTGTCGGCGATCGAGGACGGAATGCGCCAGATCCTCGAGGAGATCGGCGCCGGAGCTTTTCCCTGGTCAGACGCGCTCGAAGACGTGCACATGAACATCGAGCAGAGACTGACCGCGCTCGTCGGAGAGTCGGGACGCAAGCTGCACACGGCGCGCTCGCGCAACGATCAAGTCGCGAGCGACTTACGGCTTTTTTTGCGCGCCGCGATTGACGAGATTGATACTCACGCGAAGTCGCTACAAGCCGCGCTGGTCGATCTCGCCGAGCAGCACGCCGACACGATCATGCCGGGCTTCACGCATCTGCAAGCCGCCCAACCCGTGACCTTCGGTCATCACCTGATGGCGTACTTTGAAATGCTCAAGCGCGACCGCGAACGTTTGAACGATTGCCGCAAACGGGTGAACCGCCTGCCGCTCGGCGCCGCCGCGCTCGCCGGGACGACTTTCGCGATCGACCGCGAGAGCGTCGCGAAAGCGCTCGGTTTTGACGGCGTGTGTGAGAACTCGCTCGACGCCGTTTCCGATCGCGATTTCGCCATCGAGTTTTGCGCCTGCGCGTCGCTCGCCATGATGCATCTGTCGCGCTTCGCCGAGGAGCTCGTGTTGTGGATGAGCCCAGGATTCGGATTCATCGACATTGCCGATCGCTTTACCACCGGCTCTTCGATCATGCCGCAGAAAAAAAATCCCGATGTGGCCGAGCTCGCGCGCGGAAAGACCGGCCGCGTGTACGGCGATCTCATTGCGCTGTTGACGGTGATGAAGGGGCAGCCGCTGGCGTATAACCGCGACAATCAGGAAGACAAGGAAGCGTTGTTCGACGCGGTGGATACAGTGGCGGCGACGCTGGCGATCTTCGCCGAGATGGCGCCGGGAATTAGAGTCAACGGCGATGCGATGCGTGAGGCCGCGCTCAAGGGCTACTCGACGGCGACCGACCTTGCCGATTATCTGGTGAGAAAAGGGCTGCCCTTTCGCGAAGCCCACGAGGCAATCGCGAAAGCGGTGCGTTTCGCCGTTAGCGCGAAACGCGAGTTGAGCGAACTTACCATTGCCGAACTGAAAGAGTTTTCGCCACTCATCGCGGAGGACGTATTCGCGGGGCTGACGCTCGAAGGCTCAATCGAGAGTCGCGATCATCTGGGAGGCACGGCGCCCGCGCAAGTCAGAGCGGCGATTGCGCGGGCGCGCGAATACCTGAAGTAGGCACGCCCGGCAGTAAGGCGCCGCTATCTAGCGGCTTGTCGCGGCAAGCGCGAAGCTCTTAGCAGGTCCTGAGCTTGGCTTTGATCGTATCGCCGACCTTGTATTCAGCCAGCGTGTTCTTCGTCGCTTCGAATTCGTGCGTTGCGCCGCTCGAATCCTGCACGGTAATTTTTCCCGCGTTCGGATCGATTTTCACCACCTTGCCGGCGATGTCCTGTGGCGTCCCG
>JBOIGA010000236.1:0-4866 GCA_050741875.1 Burkholderiales bacterium | reverse complement strand
TTGAGCGCCTGCTCGCCATCAAGATAGACCGCAACATCACGCTCGTCTCGGCTGGAAAAATCGCCCTTATATATCGGCGTAAACAGGCTGCGCTCAAGTGGCCCGCCATTCTTACTGACTAGCTGCTCGGCCGTGTCGGGCTCGAAGGTCAATGCTTCGTGCGGCATTTGCCAATTCAACGAATCGGTGCGAAGGCGAAACTGGATGCGCCCTGCCGCTACCTCCGTCCGGAAAAGCACTTCGGCCATTGCATCGCGTTGCGCATCGAGCCACTTGCGCAATTCTGCGACGATGAGCCCAGCCAGCTTACCCAATGTCTCGCTCGAAAAGCCTCGTGCCCGAAGGCCTTCGATCGCTTCACCCACGATCTGCCGCGCGATCCATGGGTTCGGCACGATGTCCGATACCATGCGAACAGCATAGGTCGGTTCGAACCGGAGAGTTTCTGAGCTGCGACCAGCTTCCTCGCTTTGGATACGCTCCATGCCCGAGTCGACGAGCCGGATGCGACGCATTTGGCCCTCGGCAACTTGTGCATTATCGGGGATCGCCCGCACAAACGATTCGATATTCACGTCAGCCCAGTTGAGCCCAAACAAAATGTCCTGCTCGTAATCGAGATCGCGCACGTCACCATCCGCCACTCGCACCACGCGAGGCAAAAAGATTTCCGTTGTAGCGAAGGCAGGACGTCGCTTTATGGCGCGTGCTCCCCTCGTGTTACCCGGACCTTCCGTCTTGATCTCCTTCACCAAATCCCCAAGCCCATCCTCTTCGAGCGCAGTCTTGATTGCGTCGACCGCTTGCCCGGTACTCGCATGGTGGGTGATGACATAGCATTCATCGAGCGAAGCTACGTTGGTCTTTTGCGCATAGGGTTGACGCAGGATGCGACCGACAAGCTGTGTCATGGCGCCGAGGTTTGCACTCGCTGCGAGCGTGCATAGTACGTACGCGAACGGGCAGTCCCACCCCTCCTGCAATGCCTGTTTCGTGATAATCACGCGGACACGGCTAGCCGGGACTAACAGGTCTTGGTTTTCAGGATTGGCGAGATCATTCGTATCCGCGGTCTTGATGGCTATTTCAGCATCATCGAAGCCGCCACGCATCAACCAATCTTTTGCATCCAGCGCATGCACACGGTGGCCATCACGCTGATCGCTACCCGTGCGTTCGACCTGCACTAACAAGATAGGCCGTATGTATGTTTTATTTTCCGCTCGTAGCCGCTGCGCTTCGGCCTCCAGCTTATTCAAACGCTCAATCGCGGAAGCAAGCGTCGCCCGCCAATCTGTGCCTTGTCGCGCGTCAAGATTGAGTGGCATCTTGATCATCCCCTCGCGATCAAGGTCTATGCCGCGCACTTCCACGAGCACATTTGCGTGCCTGGCGGGTCGTGGATTCGCGCCACCCCGTGCCGCTACATCCTTGGGCGTGGCCGTTAGCTCCAGAACGAAGCACGGGTTGAACCCGTAGAGCGTCTCGAACGCGAGATCCGCTATCGCCCGGTGCCCCTCGTCCATTACGACAACGGGACGTATCAGCCTCAAGGCATTGCCGAGCGAATCCTTCACCATTGGCCATTGCGCATGAGCGTCCGCGAGATCATAGCGATCGAGATTCGGCGTCGTCACTAAAGCCAGCGCATGCGCCTCTTGATCGCCTTCCGATGGAAAGAAGCCGTGCACGTCGCCTCTATCTCGGAACATCTTGAGCGATTCGCGCGTCTGGCGATTCGCCGCTTGGAGCATCAACAGCATCACGCAAAGGTTTTCATCAACGTCGCGCGCGTCAAGCGGACTATCTTTCTGCAGCAGCCGCACTCGACCCGCCGCCGCGCGGTCTAGGATTTGCCGGTACGGATGTTGCCGGTCGTTGAGCCGTTTCCAAGTCTGCGCGTAAATCGCTTCATTGGGCACGATCCAAAGTACGAATCCCGTGTTGAGGCCTAGGTAGCGGCCAAAGATGCGTGATAACGCCGACGCGGCAAGATAAGTTTTTCCGCCACCGGTCGGCACTTTGAAGACGGTGTTCGGCACAGCGCCGCCAATTCCGTCATGTCGAGGGGAAAACAGGATGCCCGCGCGTGAAGTGGGTAGCGCCCCAGCATTCCGCATCGCCGTCCAGGCTTCTGCGGCATAGTCAGGCACCGGAATCTTGAGCTCAGGCCGCTGGCGTGCAAACTCTGCAACTGCGTCAGCGTTGGTTTTGGCAGCCGACAGTTTGGTCAGGTATTCATCAAAAACCCGGAGCACCCGCGCCTGATAGTCGAGGTCTCGAATCAGCATGGCTATCTTTACCCGCGCTCGATGCGGTAGAGGGCATACGGCAGCGGTGCAAACTCGACCGGTACGCCTTCTTGATCCAACAGTTTCTGGGATACGAATCGCGCAGATGCAAACACTAAATGACGCTTCCCAGGGTAACGCTCTGCAAGTCCTTTTGCCTTCGTGAGGGTAAGCGCCGCGTCGCGAGACTTGAGAAAATCGAGATCGGGTTTGTAAATCAGCCAGAGATGGAAGGCAGAAGATTCGCCAAGATAACCATGACCGTCTTGAACCGATAGCTGCGTCGCGTCGAACGGCTGATTGGTGGATTGGTGAAACAGAACCGCAGCCAGCGCCTCAAACGAAGGAAGAGCTTCACCAGTCAGCAGACGGTCGAGGTCAATTGCTTCGCCGAGTGTGCAATAAGTGAAGCTACCGCCGAGTCCTTCGGTACGCTGTGCGACATCTTTTTCGCCGACGACAGTTAACTCGCCATCCTTGACCGACTTGCTGATTCGATCAAAGCGGTGACCATCGAGATTCTCGATGCTGGCGATTTGATCTAGCAAGCGCTGTGAGTTGCGTAGCTTCGTGAAAGTGATTGGCTCACGCAGTAATTCTTCGCGCTGGGTTCCGGTAAAGTCGTAACCGTTAATTACCCGGCGCACACGCTCTGCCGTTAGGCGATCGGCGTAGTCTTCACACTCAACCAAGATGAAGCGGCGGTTTCCGCCATCTTTCTTGTTGGCAGTAAGCACGGCATGGGCGGCTGTGCCGGAACCGGCGAAGGAATCGAGAACGAGTGAGTCAGGCCGCGTCGCAATGGAAAGTATCCGCTCAACTAGCCCAACCGGCTTAGGTGTTACAAACAGCTCTTCTCCTTCAGCGACAGACATGATTTGAGATAGATCCTGCTTCGCGTTGCGAGTACTGCCAACATCCTGCCAGCGCCAAATGGTCTGAGGAACAACTCCCTCTTTAACCTCTGACAGAAAGCGCTTTATTCCGGGACGATTATCACCGGTCTCTCCCCACCAAATTCGGTTGTCGCTTGAAAGCTCATCAAACTTCGCTTTACTGACGCGCCAATAGCTGCCCGCTGGAGGGCCCGGGATCACCCGTCCCGTGCGTGTCTCAACCGAATATTTACCTTGGGCGTAGAAGTTTCTTGCTGCCAGATCGCTTAACAGCCAGGGACCACGAGGATCGTTATCTGGGTTCCTGTAACGAGCAAGCATCTCCTCTGTTCGAGGCAGGAGATTCAACGTCCAAAGTCCAGCATTCTTTGCATAGAGAATTAGGTAGTCATGATCCACGCTCAAGTGCTCCGCGGTATTCTTCGGGCTGTCTACTTTGTGCCATATGCAGGTCGCAATGAAGTTCTGTTCGCCGAAGATATCGTTGGCAATGGCCCGTGCTCTATGAAACTCGTTGTCATCGATCGTCATCCAGAAGCTACCGGCTTCGTCTAACAGCTCATGCAACAAGCGAAGACGGGGATACATCATCGCGCACCACTTGTCATGACGCAGACCGTCTTCTATACCGACTGGATTGTCATTGAACCATTCACGAATCATCGGGCTGTTCACATTGTCGTCGTAACACCAGCCCTCGTTGCCGGTGTTGTAGGGCGGGTCGATAAAGATGCAGTTCACCTTACCGGCATACATTGGCAGCAACGCCTTCAGCGCATGCAAATTGTCCCCGTGGATAATCAAATTTCCATCGAGTCTTACGTCGCCGATCGACTTCTCCGCGTTAGGAACAAGCGGACGAAATGGGACGGAAAGATGATGGTTATAGACAAACTCCTTGCCTTTGAAAGTCAGCTCAGGCATTGGTCTCCCCGAATTTAGGTGGCAGCACTAATCAAATGGTCGATGGAAATACAAGGACAATGCAAGATGAATTTGAGCCTGAGTTTCGTCTTACATGCTAACTTCCCGCCCCCCGCGCTGATGGAGACCGCGAATTATGCGGTCATGCCTTAAGAAACGATTCCATCGAAAGAGCGATTTCGGGAAATTCCTTGAGCACAGCCTTATCCACGGTCACAAGCGGGATAGCAAGCGTTGAGGCAAGCGCGACAAATTCGCAGTTGTAGGCCGAAAGGCGCGAGCTCTCCGCGATCTTTATCACCTCGGCACTGGAAACGAGATGTTCGCTTCCGGCTAGGGCATCCTCGATCGCATCCATGACGCCGGCCGTCTGCGGGCGAGACAAGCTCCCATCGCGGAGATAGCCGGTCAAGATACTGCGCAGTTCGGAGCGCCACAGGATCGGGACATGCCATTCCGGGTCTCTCGCCCGAACCTTTTGCGCGACAGCAGTCAATGGACCGTTCAGCCAGCAATAGGCTATTACGTTGCTGTCAACAGCGATCACGTCCGGCCCTGGCGTTTATATCTAGTCACCTTTCGATGTTCTACTTTGGGAAGCCGCGCGACGAGCACTTTCAGCTTGCGGGCATGGGCTTGAGCATCCACAGTCGGGGCGACAAAGTCACTTTCGAGCCGGGCAAGGATTTCGCCATTCAGGCTACGCCTATTTCTTTCAGCGCTTTCCTTGAGCTTGCTGTGCAGATCCTTCGGAA
>JBOIGA010000235.1:0-4916 GCA_050741875.1 Burkholderiales bacterium | reverse complement strand
GCGCTGGGCCACGCCAATCCGCAAGTAGCGTCTCGTGCAACGAGGTTGCATCGAGTCCGAGTATTCTCCCGGCGCTCGGATTGCTCGATCGCAGTCTGAACGCTTCGTCGAAAACGAGAACGCCCGCCGAAAGACTGGCGAGAATGCTTTCGAGAAAACCTTTCGCCGTGTACAACTCCAGTTCTCTTTTCTGCACTGATTCGCGCGCCTCTTCGAGCTGCCGGGTCATCGTATTGAACGATTGCGTGAGCACGCCCAGTTCATCGTGATTCTTCGACGCCTCGCGCTGACTGAAATCGCCTTTGGCGACCGCTCGCGTGCCTTCGGCGAGAATCGAGAGGGGCGCGGAAAGACGCTCGGAAAACAAAAACGCGAGCACGAGTGCGCAGAGAAGCGCGAGCAAAAGCGTCAACGTGAGCGTCAGTCCAAACAGTTTCTTCAAGCCGGGGCGCGACAGCAGCAGCTCCTGATAGTCGCGGTATCCGGTTTGAATCAGCTCGGCGTCGGCGGCAAGATGGCGCGGAACCGGGTGCAAGAGCTGCAGAATGAGAACGTCGGAAGTAAAGCCGAGCATGTTGACCGGCACGGCCGCGCGCAAGAATAGTCCTTTTTCCGGGTCCGACTCGACTGCGGTATACGGCTGCTGCGCGCGCACTTGCCGCAAGACCAGAGGCGCTGGAGACTGCGGTAAAAGTTCGGCGCGCTCGCTTCCCGAAAATGCGAGAACCTGGCCGCGATGATTAAAGAGCGAGGCCTCCTGCACCTGCGCCTGTTCGCGCAAAGTGTTCAGCGCCGTCAAATGGTCTTCCTCCGGCCACTCGGCGAGCGCCGCCGCCATCGCTTCGGCGACCTTGGCCAGATCCTTGAGCATGTTGTCGAGCGAATTACGTCCTAGATTGATCCCGCCTTCGAGCGCGCGATCGACTTTGACCGTGAACCACGTATCAATGCTCTTGCCCAGGAATTGCACTGAAACGGCGTACACCAGCGATCCGGGAAGCACCGCCGCGAGACTGAAAAACAAAACGAGCCGCAACGTAAGCTTCGAACCGAACTTGCCCGCGCGCAAACGCCTGACGAGCGCGACGACAAGGTAAGTCAGTAAGGCAAGCAGACATGCGACCACGGCGCCGTTAAGGCCGAGCAGGAGCGAATAGTGCTGCGAAAGAAATGTGGTATTGGCGCTGGCGTTGGCGAGGAGGTATAGCATGGCCGCGCCGGCCGCGGCGCACAAAACCAGGATGATCTGCACTGCGCGCCGCACCGACTCGCGCCGCGAGCGCGGGTTCACAACACCACCTTGAAGCGGTACCAGTCGGAGCTCACATTCCATTCGCGCGAGGCGAGAGCATCGACCTGAAAAGGTTTGGGCAACTGCGATATATCGAGCCGCATGCGCAGATTCGCCGCGTAGGCCGTGTCCTTGTGCAGCGCTTTCCTGTCGGCCACTGCCCAATTGCGTAATCGACTCATCACCGACAAAGCCTCGGTCAGCGTGGCGAAATTCTGATGCAAGGAGCCTATGTTGAGGCGATATTGCCTTGTCAGCGCGTTGTACGACAGCTTGAACTCTTGCGCTTCGCGCGCAACCACTTTGTCGAACCAATACCAGCGCGGCTGCATCAATTCGAATTCCATGCGGAAGTGAAGCGCGACGCCTTTGTTCAATGCATCCTCGAGCATGGGGGAGAGCTGCATATCGATGTTGGTGTTGAGCACGTACGATTCTTCGTTTGCTTTGAGCTCGGCGAATGTGATCTCGATGCAATGCGCCGGCGCCGCCAGCAGCGAAAGCACAAAAACAGGGAGCAGCCGGGTCAAATTAGTTCTGGAATTTTTTCTGCAAGAGGGCGTAGTAGAAACCGTCATGCCGATCATTGGGAAGAAGCCGGCCGTCGTTCAACTCGAAAGGCATCGGCAGCAGTTGCGCGTCTTCATGTCCTTTCAAAAAGGCGTCGATTTGCTCGCCGTTCTCCTCCGCAAACACCGAGCAGGTGGCGTAAAGCAATTTACCACCTCCCGCCAGAATCTGCCACAAAGCGGAAAGAAGCCGGCTTTGTTCCGCCGCCGATTGCGCGATATCGCTTTCGCGCCGCAGCCACTTGATGTCTGGATGGCGGCGAACGACTCCCGAGCCCGTGCACGGCGCATCGAGCAGGATGCGATCGAAACACCGCCGGTCCCACCACGCAGCGAACTCTCCCGCATCGGCGCGGATCAACCGCGCCTCAAGGTTCAAGCGATCGAGATTCTCGCGAACTCTCTCAAGACGCTTTGCATCGCGATCGAGCGCGACGAGATCTACGCGCGCGAGCTCGAGCAGGTGCGCGGTCTTTCCTCCCGGCGCGGCACAGGCATCGAGGACGCGCATGCCGTCCGCTACGTCAAGGAGAGGCGCGGCGAGCTGCGCGCTGGCGTCGTGCACCGAGACCAAGCCTTCAACGAACCCCGGAATGGCGCTGACGGGAACGGGCTTTTCGAGTCGCACCGCAGACGCACCGAGATGCTCGACGCCCGCGCCCGCCAGGGCCAAGTGTCGCAGACACTCCTCGACTGATGTCTTTCTCGTGTTGACGCGAAGCGTTAGCGGCGGGTGGGCGTTGCCTGCTTCGAGTATCCGCGCGAAGTCCTCCGGATATTGCTTTCTGATTCGGTCGATCCACCACTGCGGATACGAGAAGCGGCCGACTTCCGTTTGGCTCGCTCGCTCGAGAAGGCGCGCTTTTTCGCGCAGAAAGCGGCGCAGCACCGCGTTTACCAATCCCCCGGCCTTGCCTCCCGCGGTCACCAGCGAATCGACAACGACGTAGCTCTTGGCGCGAGTAAAGTTGAGCTGGTACAAGCCCACTAACAGGAGCCAGCGCACGAATTCGTCGTTCACACGCGCGGTCAGCAGGTGATCGAGCAGCGCCGAGAGCAGTCCATAATGCCTCGTGACGCCATAGCTGATGTCCTGAATCGCCGCGCGTGAACGCGCATCGGCAGACGTTTGGCGCACAAGCGCCAACGCGGCGGTTAGACTCGTCCCCGAAAAAACTCGTCGAATCGTCTCCGCCGCGAGTTTTTGAATTTCAATCAAAACACATTCCGGAAAGAAGCCTTGATCCGCGCGCGAATTCGGCGGCAGTTTGCCGCCGGCCGCCGGGCCTTTGAATTTCGGTAACCATTATTCCGCCCGCTGCGCACGCAACGATGATGCCTTCCCTCGAAGCGCTCATGATTTCCCCCGGCGAACCTGTAACCTCGTCGCGCGCGGTCGCCATCCACAGTTTGACGGGTTCGCCGTTGATTCGGCCGAAGGCGCCAGGAGCCGGGTTGAATGCGCGGATCTGCCTCGATACTTCGGCGCCGCTCTTATCCCAGTCGATCGACGCCTCGGCTTTCTCGATCTTGTGTGCGTAAGTCACCCCCATCTCGGGCTGCGGGGATGGGAAAAGTTCTCCTTGCGCATAACGCGGCAACGCTTCCACGATCATCTCCGCTCCAAGCAACGCGAGTTTGTCGTGCAATGTCTGCGTCGTGTCATCGTCTTCGATCGAAACGCTTTTTTGCGTCAACACCGGCCCGGTATCAAGTCCCGCGTCCATTTTCATAATGCTGATTCCCGTCTCGCTGTCTCCCGCGAGAATCGCTCGAGGAATGGGTGCCGCGCCGCGCCACCGGGGCAACAGCGAGGCATGGATGTTGATGCTTCCCAGAGGAGCAAGACTCAACAGCGTGGCGGGAATGATTATTCCGTACGCCGCCACAACCATTACGTCCGCCCGAAAACGCGCCAGAGAAGTGAGAGTCTCGTCTGCCTTCAACGACGCGGGTTGGATGACGTCAAGTTGAAGATCCTCGGCGACCGTTTTGACTGTGGAAGGAAGAACCTTGAGTCCTCTTCTGGCGGGACGATCAGGCTGAGTCAACACCGCGGCGATTTCGTGCCCCGCGCTGATCAGCGAGCGCAATGCCGTCGCGGCGAAAGCCGGCGTTCCGGCGAACAACACTCGCATGACTAGACCGGCCGGCCCTGTTGCTTGCCGAGCCCGGCCAGGACTCTGGACTGTTTCAGGCGTGGGAAGCGTTCGGCCCCAGCGGCCGAAGCTTGTGAGCGTTTACTTGCGTCGCTGACCGCCACACTGCTAAAGCTTGGCGGTTGAGGCCCGCTGTGCAGCCTCGCGTCTGAGTAGAGCAGCATACGGCTATTTCGGCAAAAAACGCTTGCGAATTGAACAGATTAGGAGGACAATCTGAAATATTGCTTTAAGTGTAAGAGCTATTTCTTGGGAGCGGGGAGAATCTATGCGAAAGTTTATCACGGCATTGCTCATTTCCTGGGCCGCCACGAGCTATTCCGCCGAAGTCGAACTCACCGACAGTCCTCCGGACAGGTATACCGTCGTCAAAGGCGATACGCTGTGGGACATCTCCGGGCGATTTTTGAAAAAACCATGGCGCTGGCCCGAAATATGGCAGATGAACAAAGAGGAAATCAAGAACCCGCATCTGATTTACCCAGGCGACGTGATCGTCCTCGATTTGAGCGGCGCCTCGCCGCGGCTCAAGCTGCTCGCCGGCGGCAAGAGCGGCCGCGAAACGATCAAGCTCAGTCCGACTGCCCGCATCGAGAATATCTCTTCCCAGGCGATACCCGCGATTCCGCCCGCGGCCATCGAACCGTTCTTGAGCAACCCTCTCGTCGTGGAACAAAACGGCCTTGCACATGCACCACGTATCCTCGCCCCCCAGGAAGACCGTGTCTCGCTTGGCGCTGGGGACAAAGCTTATGTTTCCGGACTGACGAACGACAAAGGTAACCGCTGGCAAATCTACCGGCACGGGAAAGCGCTGGTAGATCCGGATAGCCATCAGGTGCTCGGGTACGAAGCGGTTTATCTGGGAGATGCGCGAGTGCTCGCTTTCGGCGAAGT
>JBOIGA010000234.1:0-4942 GCA_050741875.1 Burkholderiales bacterium | reverse complement strand
GAATATCGACCCCGCAGTAATCGATTCCGATCGCTCTGGCCGCCGATTCGGAAAGCTCCTTGAGCTCTGAATCGAGCGCGACCGATTCGCATCGCCCGCCTCGGGCGACGTTATTGATCCAATCGAGCCCACGTCTTCGCATCCACGCGACCGCCACGCCGTTCACGACAAGTACGCGATAGTCCACGCTCGCTGGAATGAACTCCTGCAGGTAGGCGACATGATTGAACGCTTCGAGATCGGGAAAAGGCGTTCCAGCGGACAAGCGCATAAGACCGATTCCCTGCGAGCCGAAAAGCGGCTTCATCACGACGTCGCGGCCGGCAGCGGTTTCGCGCATGACCATGGCTCTCGCCTGGGCCGCCGATTCGCACACCCACGTGGCGGGCGTGGGAATCCGCGAGCGGCTCAAAAGAAAACTCGTCATCGCCTTGTCCACGGTGCGTTCGATCGCGCGCCCGTTGTTGTAAACGGGAATTCCAAGCTCGTGCAAGGCTTGCAGAACGTTGAGCCTGAGCACGATCTGCTCGAGCGTGCCGCCGGGGACACCTCGAACAAACGCGCCATCAGGGAGGTTGGCTTCAAAGCCGGGAATCGAAACCCGCACCGTGCCGTGCGCGAAGTTGAGCCGGCAATCCTTAAGCGAAACGTAAATGGCGCTATACCCGCGCGATTCGAAAGCCGCGTGCAGCTCCTCTCCATGCCAGCCCGGGTCTTCGCTGAAAATAACGATCTGTTTCATTGCGTCAAACCGAACGATTTTTTCAACAAGTCGTTATCGCGTTGACCCGATTGGAAGGTGTTTCCACTCGCAAGCGCGGTTACCGCGGCTTGCGCGGGAGCGAAAAGCATCGGATCGATTTTGTAGAAATCATATTGGACGTCTTTGAAGGTTTTGGCGAAAGGCCTGCCGTAGTCCTTGGAGGCCGATGCCGGAAGCTTTTGCGCGAGGTCTTTGGCGTCGTTATCGCTTCCTTCGACGAACAAATGAACCTGCCCGCCAAAAATGATCGCGTCGTTGGTGCGTCCCATTGCGTTGAGAAAATCCGGAGCCGGGGGTGGGAGGGGCGCACTCGCGATCCCATCGACGATTTTTTCCAGCGGAAAGTGCAAAGCGTGGACTTTGTGAAGAGCGACTTCGAGGACGCGCGCGACAATCTGCACGACCCCCGCGAGGCTCTTTGTCGGAGTCAAAATGAAAGTCAGCCGGTCAGGAGAAACGCCACAATCGCGGACGACCTTGTCGACGATTTCTTGCGGCGGAGGCGTGTCTACTTCGAGCACCAAGGTCGCGCAATCGGCCTGATCGCGATAACCAAGCTCCTTGTAAAGCTCTTCCTTGACCGCCGCCGCGCGTCCGGGACCCGACCCTAACGCGCGGAATGCCTGCTTGCCTTCACCGTGGTTGAGGCTCCATCCCGCGTACTGGCTGCCTAAGCAGGAAAGGACCGGATTGCTGCTCGAAACGTTGATCAGCCATTCGCCATTGGCGCTCGACAGACTGACTTTTCCAAGTCCTCCCATGCAGATCTCGGCGATACGGCGGCCGGCTTCGATTCCTCCCGGGACGGCGATTCCCGCGTCCACGATCGCACAGCCATTCGGAAGACGCGAAACCGCGATGCGAAGCGAGTCGGCTTCGTCGATCAGCGCCGACACCAAAGGGGCGGTTAATGCGTTAACGCTCGGCGCGCTCATCGTTTAAGCCGCCTTTTCGAAGAGAATGGCATGGAGAGTGTCAGCCCGCATGCGTACCTCGCGCTCGACTCGCGCGAAGTCGCTGCCTTCCGCGTGGACGGTGCAAATCGGCTGGCCAGTCCCAATCACCGTTCCAACGCGTGGGATGTCGGAGGCATGGTCAGGCCAGCGGACGCTGCGCGTGATCCGCGCGGGGGAATGAGCATAAACAACCGTGCTCGCCCGCACTGCATCCGAGGAAAACTGGGTCGGAAGCGAGCCTTCACAAGCGCGAATATGCGCCGCGAGAATTCCTTGAGCGAAGTCTGCGTCATACAGCTCCAGGGTCGCCGGGGGCCGCGCGTTGATTTCGAGGATGCTGACTTCCTCGCCTTCAAGCATGAAATCCATTCCGTTCAGCCCAATGAGCGCCAGACTTTCGACTAAACGCTCGACGGTAATCGAAATCCCGGCTTGGGCCGTCGGTGGCACCAATGCGTGGCTGATCGCTCCCGCGTAGCAAAATGGCTTGCCTGAAAGCTTCGCCGTCCGCGTTTCGTTGAAACCAATGACTCTCGTATTTCTCCCGTCGGCGAGAAAGAGCACTGATAGGGCGCGGCCGGAAACGCGGCGCTGAAAGTAACAACCTTTCTTGGCTCGAATTTTCTCGCCGATATGCCAGCCTCCCGCCCCGCCTGCCTTCTTGGCCAGCCATCCTTCGGGTGAAGATGGGAGCGTCAGAGATACCTCGGGGTGCGGAATGCGCAGGTCATCGAGGAGGGTAAAGAAACGCTCGGGGTCGTTGACGCGCGCCAGCGTTTCGGGTGAATTGCCATACAACTTCCGGCCCCGCGCGAGATTGCTTAGCGTTTGCGGGCAGGCTTCAAAGCCCGCGCCATAAACGAGGGGTAAGCCCGCCGCGAGCGTACTCGCGACTGAGCAGAGCTCGCGCTCATTGAAACGCAAGCCTCCCTTCGCGCACACATTCGCGGCGGCGGCGGCTCGCAGATCGCGATCGTTGAAAAGATCGAGCACTACCGGATCGAAGCGCCCACGACTCGCGGATTGTGCAAGAGCGCGCCCAGAAACTGCGGCGATCAGTATCGCTTCACCCGACATGCTTGCGCGCTTCCGCGAAAGCGTCGCGGAAGTCGAGGTAAATCGGCTTCTCCGCATCGAGCATGCACTCGAAAAGCTTTCGCTGGACTTGATACTTGATGTCGCCGACCGCCAGCGCGCCGATTCCGACCGCGCGGTTTCCACCAATCGGCTTACCCGAATCATGCACGTCCAAACCCGCGATTCCGGTGGGAGGCACCGCATTGACGTCGGCCGCGACGAGCAACTTTTTCGCGTCCTTGAGCTGCTCTTCAGAAAGCACCTGCACACCCGCCTTGGCGCAGGCGAGCACGACTTCGGTCTCACCCATTAGTGAAGCGACTTTGTCCGGGGAGCCCGATTCGGCTGGTTCCGTTCTCGCGCCGTAGCGCGCGTTGGCCACTTCAGAAGTCATGCGCGCGCGCGACACGCTTGAATGGCTGGCGATCCGAACCTTGGCGCCGGCGTCGGAAGCGAGGACCGAAGCCGCCGTGCCGACCGGGCCCGTGCCGCCCAAGACCGCAACGCATTTGCCTTTGAGATCGGTGTTGTGCGCGCGTTTCAACTCGCGTTCAACTGCCGCGACCATCGCCGCCGCCGTGGTGAAAGCGCCGGAAGGATCGGCGAAGACCGAGACTTCAAAAGGCGGCACCATCGAGCGGCGAGAGCCGTCCATCATGTCCGCCGCCATGCCGATTTCGCGTCCGCCGATAAAAATCCCCGTGCGCTTCACGCCACTGGGTCCGCGCGAAAAGATCGCGTCCTGGGTCAAAGCGGTTATCTGATCGAGCGTGACATTGGTGTACGTCGCGACCACGTCGTAGCCCGCGTCGTAAGCCATATTGATGTCGAAAGGACTCGCGTTAGGAGTCGGGGAGAACATATGCAGGATATAGAGTTTTTCTACCATTTAGGCACCTCTGATTAAGTCCCGCGTGGTCGCGACGGTGACTTTCCGGGCGGCAGCGCTAGGCGCGAGGAGTCGCCGTTTGGTTGACCCAAATAAGCGACGAGCAACAACGCGATACCCCCGGAAAGTCCCGTCCCTACGGGTTTCAACGCTGGCAACGGCCCTTGGCCGTTGCGCGTTAATAATCTTGCCACGAACGCAGGCGCTAAAGCGCCTGCGTAAGGGGCATCGTCTGCGTCCCCGCGCACCGCAGCCGCCGCGCTCTTCGCGGCCATATCAAATACTGTCCTGCGCTGCGCGTCTAGCATCCAATACCTTTTCGTTGAAACACGATTCACGTGGGGCTTAATCAGAGGTTCCTTGGTTAGCCGGCGAAGGCGCCGGTCTTGACGTTGCGATCGACGATCATTTCGGCGCTACAGTTGCGCGCGCGGCAGACCATGAAGCGGACAGGAGAGTCTTTCTCTCTGCGGCTCTTGAGCATTTTGAGCAGCGTGTAAGCGGCGGTGTCGGAATCTACCACTGCGAATCCGGTCGGACCCCACGAGCTTTGTCCGATGCATTTCACCCCGTCCTCTTCGAGCCAGCGCAAAGCTTCGCCGACTTTTTGACTCGTATAGCGTCCGCCCTGAGCGGGGGCGAAATAGTCGCCGATGACCGCCTGAATTTCGGCGATGGTTCGACCAAATTCATTGAGCCGGGAGTCGGCGAGCGCGGGCAGCACGCCCATCAGCGTCAACCGGCACAAGGTTCCGGCGAGGTCCTCGGAAAATCCGGGCAGCGAGCGGAAAGCCTCGTGCTCGCTGGCGCCATGCAAACCTTCGAGACTCGTATCGAAAATGAGCATAATTCGCCACGCCGCGGGGAAAGGTAGGCGCGAGACGATCGGAGGCGGCATTTCGTCCTCCGCCTTGCCGCCATCGACCAGAAAACCGCCGTGCTCGAAAGCGCCGACGCCAATTCCTGAGCGAGCGCCGCGATCCAAGATGGCCGCGATTTTCCGAACGCTCAATCCAATGTCGAAAAGCTCGTTCAGCGCCGCGCCGACGGCGAGAGCGAGCTGCGTTCCCGAACCTAAGCCCACGTGCTCGGGAATGCCGCGATCGATCGTCAATCGAACCGGCGGCAGCGCGAACTGCTCGCGCATCGTCCGCATGTATTTCTCGGCGCGACGCTCTTGCGGACCCGACACGCTTTCGTTTTCCGCGGCTTCAACGGAAACGCGCGTGTAAAGCTCTTCGAGAGTCAAGCCAAGGC
>JBOIGA010000233.1:3096-4967 GCA_050741875.1 Burkholderiales bacterium | reverse complement strand
TGCCCATTGTCGCCGCATTGACGAGGCAGACCATCGAAGACGCGTGGCGCGAATACGAGGAGCAGCTTCGCTCGCTTGGCGCGTCCACCGGACGGGCGATATTGACTTTGCTGTGGGACACACGTTTTTCACTGTTAACCGTCGTGCTCGCGGGGCTGGGACGCGCCGCGGCGGAAGTGGGAGCGGTGATGATCGTCGGCGGAAACATTGATGGTGTCACTCGCGTCATGACCACGACCATTGCGCTGGAGACGAGCAAGGGTGATTTGCCGCTGGCGCTGGCGCTCGGGATTATCCTGATCGCGATCGTGCTCGGGCTCAATTCTCTCGCTTACGCCACTCGCGAATGGGCGCAACGCCGCTATCGATGAGCGCCAACGGAATATTCCCGCTCGAGTTGCAGAGCTTGGGCTTTCAGCGTAACGGCCAGCGCATCATTGACGATGTTTCGCTGCGCATCGCGCCCGATAACCGTACTGTCGTACTCGGCGCCAACGGCGCTGGAAAAAGCGTGCTCATGCGTCTGGCGCATGGCCTCATCGCGCCCACGAGCGGATGCATCACCTGGAACGGCTCTTCCGCCCGCCCGCGAGCGCAGGCCATGGTGTTTCAACGTCCGGTGATGCTGCGTCGGTCAGCGCTCGGCAATGTTTCGTACGCGCTCAAACTTTCGGGAGTTCAGCGAAGGCAACGCTTGGAGTGCGGACGCGCCGCGCTCAAGCGCGTTGGACTTTCACAATTGTCTGCGCGCCACGCGCGCGTGCTCTCCGGCGGGGAACAGCAGCGTCTCGCGATCGCGCGCGCATGGGCGCTCGACCCAAAGGTGTTGTTTCTCGATGAGCCTACCGCGAGTCTGGATCCGAACGCCACGCGGGAAATCGAAGACATCATCGCGGAAATTGCGGTTTCCGGCACCAAGATCATCATGACCACGCACAATCTCGGCCAGGCGCGGCGCCTCGCCGACGAGATCGTGTTTTTGCACGCAGGGCGAGTCATGGAACAAACACCGGCCGCGGAATTTTTTCGACAACCGCGCTCGGCGGCAGCCGATGCCTTCATCAAAGGAGAATTGCCTTGGATCTGATACGTAGAAGATTTTTAGTGGCGGTGGCGTACGTCTTGTTCGCCACTCCCAGTCTTGCCGCAGACAAGTTCATCACGGTCGCCTCGACTACGTCCACCGAGCAGTCTGGGTTGTTCAAACACATTCTTCCGATTTTTGAAAAAGAAACTGGAATCGAAGCGCGAGTGGTAGCGGTTGGTACGGGACAAGCGCTGGACATGGCGCGCCGCGGCGATGCGGACGTGGTGTTTGTGCACGATAAAGCGGCGGAAGAAAAATTCGTGGCGGAAGGATACGGCGTCAAACGCAGCGAAGTCATGTACAACGACTTTGTATTGATCGGCCCAAAGAGCGATCCGGCCAAGGTGAAGGAAAGCAAGGACATCCTCGATGCCTTGCGCAAAATCGAGGCCGCAAAAGCGCCGTTTGTTTCGCGCGCGGATAAAAGCGGCACCCACGCCGCCGAATTGCGATTGTGGAAAGCCTCGGACGTGGACATCGAGAAAGCGAAAGGCCCTTGGTACAAGGAGACGGGCTCGGGAATGGGCCCCGCACTGAACACCGCGGCGTCATTGAACGCGTACATCCTCGCTGATCGCGGCACCTGGCTCTCATTCAAGAATCGGCAGGATTTGGCTATTCTGGTCGAAGGCGACAAGAAGTTATTCAATCAGTACGGCGTCATTCTTGTTAATCCGGAGAAGCATCCGCACGTGAAAAAAGAAGCAGGACAGAAATTCATCGGCTGGATTATTTCCCCGTCGGGGCAGAAAGCGATTGCGAGCTACAAAATCGACGGCGAGCA
>JBOIGA010000233.1:0-3086 GCA_050741875.1 Burkholderiales bacterium | reverse complement strand
GCCGGAAGCTGATGAATGAGTAAGCTCGTTTTCGGCTTTTTACTTTTAGTCCTTGTCCTTGCTGAGCCTGTGTTGGCGCAAGAGAAATGTGACGAGGTCTACGGCAACGGCCCCAACAAATTTTCTCTGGCGACCGGAAGTCCCGGAGAATTGGGCTTGTTGAAGGCGCTGGCGGAGCCTTTCACCAAACGAACCAATTCGAGCTTATGCTGGAAAAAAGCCGGCTCTGGCGAATCGTTGAAGCTGCTCAAAGAAAAAGCCGTGGACATGATCATGGTGCACGCGCCCGCGGCGGCGAACAAAGCGGTCGAGGAGGGATGGGCGGCGAACAAGACGCTGATCGGCTCGAATGAGTTCTATATTGTCGGGCCCCCGGGCGATCCAGCGAAAATCTCCACAGCGAAGAGCGCGGCCGAAGCCTATTCGCAAATCGCCAAAGGTCAGGCGAAATTCTTTTCGCGCGGCGACAACTCGGGAACGCACAAGAAGGAAATGGAGATCTGGAACAAGGCCGGCATCTCGCCTTCGGGCGATTGGTACATCGTCACCAAAGACTTCATGACGGCGACGCTCAAACGCGCGAACGATGAGGCCGGCTACTTCATGACCGACAGCAGCACGTGGGTCGCCGAGAAGAAAAATGTTCCGAAGCTCGCCATTTTGTTCAAGGGCGACAAGTTTCTCGTCAACACCTATCACGCCTTGAGTCAGCCAGGGGCAAGTCTCGCGAGCAAGTTCATCGAGCACGTGGCATCGAAAGAAGGCCAGAAGATCATCGCCGAATACGGGAAGTCGAGCTACGGCGAAGGGATCTACAACAGCGCGGCGTACGCTTCCCGTTACGACTAAGCCGGCCGCGTTTTCTTCTAGCCGGTCTGCGCCGCAGGCGATCGCGTTTCAAGATCGAAAAAGGCGCAAGCATCTTCCTCAGTCCTAAGTCCCGAGTTCCCCGCTTTCCGCGTTGACGACGCCTGCCCTGTTATAAACAAAGCATCCAACGTTCTAACCTAAAGCGACGTCGCGGCGCGGAATGCGCTATATTGCGGCACTTGATTTTTTGAGCCGCATTTCTCGTGCAGTCCGATTATCCGAAGGAGTTGAAGCTTTCCCACGGCTTGGCCTTTCGCGATCTTTACAATCGCGAAGGCTTGCTCAAGCTCGATCTCGCGTTCAGCGATTTCCTTGAGAAGCGCGATGCGAATTTGCGCGAGCAGCTCACCTCGGCTCGGAGAAATCCTAATTCGCTTTCGGCCAAACAGGAGTCGGAGCTTCTGATCGCGCTGGGGCCGCATCTCGATGCTTTTCTCGCGCAGCTTTTCGGCATCCAAACCGAAGTCGAGGCGTTGACAGAGCGCCATCTCGAACTTACGCCGTTGTACCAAGTGAAGCGCGCGTACGTACAGCGCAAAGCGGCGACGCAGATCAAGCCCGAAGAAGCCGCGAAGTTTAGCGGAGATGCTTTGGCATCGGAGCTGGGCATGATCTGTCCAGTAGACGAGCTAGCGTTCGCGAATCAAGTCGTCGAGTGGCAGAAGGATGAAGCCGCGAATGCGGACCAGCTCGGACAGGCGCTTCGTTATGCGGCGTGGGCTTTATGGACTCCCGAAGGCCGGGAGCGGCATCGTGCTGGTGTCCTTTTTAAAACCCCGCGCAAACTCGACTACAACCATCTGGTTCCGGTTGTGGCCGACGAGCGCGAGGGCTACAAGTCGTACCACTTGACCGAGCATCGGCGCCGCGAAGGTTTCAGGCTGACCGATCCCGGCACTGATCTCGTTGGCGCGCTCGATGAAGCGCACTACTGCATCTGGTGCCATGTGCAGGGCAAGGATTCGTGCTCGAAAGGATTAAAGGAAAAGACGCCGAAGAGTTCCGGCGCCTTGTCCGAGAAAGCGCCGAGAGAACCGCTCGGCGCAAAGCAGGAGAAAGCGCCGAAAGAGGTGCTCGGCGCAGAGCAAGAAAAAGCATCAAAAGAAATGCCCGGCGCGGCGCAGTTCAAGAAAAGCCCTTTCGGCGTCACCCTCGCCGGCTGCCCGCTCGAAGAAAAAATTTCCGAGTTCCACGTTCTGAAGACACGGGGCCACGCCCTCGCGACGCTCGCGATCATTTGCGTCGACAATCCCATGGTCGCCGCGACGGGCCACCGCATCTGCAACGACTGCATGAAGTCGTGCATTTATCAGAAGCAGGAGCCGGTTGACATACCGCAGGCGGAAACGCGCAGTTTGAAGGACGTGCTCGAATTGCCATGGGGATTTGAAATCTACAGTCTGCTAACGCGCTGGAACCCACTCGATCTGCGCCGGCCATATCCAAAGCCCGCGACGAGGAAGCGCGTACTCATGGCGGGAACGGGGCCGGCGGGCTTCACGCTCGCCCATCATCTGATGAACGACGGCCACTTAGTCGTCGGAATTGATGGGCTCAAAATCGAGCCGCTCGCCTCTGAGTATTCCGGCGTAGACGCTTACGGCCATCGAGCGCCCTTCAAACCGATTCGCGACGTCGCTGAAGTTTACGAATCACTCGACGATCGTGTCATGGCGGGATTCGGCGGAGTGGCCGAATACGGCATCACTGTGCGTTGGGACAAGAATTTTCTCAAACTCATCCGGCTTCTGCTCGAACGGCGCGAGCAGTTCTCGCTTATTGGCGGAGTGCGCTTTGGCGGAACGCTCAACGTAAACGATGCCTTCGCGATGGGTTTCGATCACATCGCGATTGCCGCAGGCGCGGGGCGCCCCACCGTGCTCGATTTGCCGAACGGTCTTGCCCGCGGAGTGCGCGCCGCATCGGATTTTTTAATGGCGCTGCAACTGACCGGCGCCGCGAAGAAGAATTCGATTGCCAATTTGCAACTGCGTCTGCCGGCCGTGGTAATCGGCGGCGGCTTGACTGCGATCGATACCGCGACCGAAGCGCTCGCATATTACCCGGTGCAGGTGGAGAAGTTTCTCGCGCGCTACGAAATCCTGGCGGTAGAGGCTCCTGCAGGAGAAAGCGAAGTCCGCGCGGCGTGGACGCTCGACGAGGCTGCGCTTGCGGACGAGTTCATCGCCCACGCGCGCGCACTCCGCGCCACACCC
>JBOIGA010000232.1:0-4996 GCA_050741875.1 Burkholderiales bacterium | reverse complement strand
CCGACGAGCATTTCGGCTGCGACGATCACAAGCCAGGCGATGCCGATCGAAATTCGCATTCCGGTCATGATCGTCGGCGCTGCGGCGGGGAGGATGACCGTCAGTGCTTTTCTGAGCGGTTTCACCTCGAGTGTTTTGGCGACGTTCAACCACTCGCGCTTGACCGAGGCGACGCCGAACGCGGTGTTGATGAGCATTGGC
Organism: Burkholderiales bacterium; assembly: GCA_050741875.1. Lineage (GTDB taxonomy): Bacteria > Pseudomonadota > Gammaproteobacteria > Burkholderiales > JBOIGA01 > JBOIGA01. The sequence continues at coordinate 4,795 of JBOIGA010000232.1, read as the reverse complement.
CACATCGAGCAAATAAAAATCACGAAGACCGAAGACGTTCCCGAATCCTTGAGTGTGAAAAGCGCCAATGGCATCCATGCAAGCGGGGAAATCGGTTTCAGCACCTGGATGAACGGATCGAATGCTCTATACATCAGCGGCGACATGCCGATTAAAAATCCGAGCGGCACGGCAAAAAGCGCGGCGAGAGAAAAACCCGCGAGCACCCGTGCGATCGAGTACGCGAGCTGGATGCCGATGCCTTTGTCGTTCGAGCCGCGATCGTAGAAGGGATCGCTCAAGTGACCCCAGACTTTGCGGCCAACGTCAGCGGGAGTTGGGAACGCTGACTTTTGTCCAGTCGCGGCTTCAGCGCCGACCAGCTTGGCGTACTCGGGATCGACGGTCTGACTGCCTCGGGTCGGCAACGTCGCCAAATGCCACACGCCGACGAAGGTCAGGAACAACACCGCCGAGAGAATGCTGGCTTTTGACTTAAGCCGCATCTGTTTCCTAAGTCCGCTTGATCGCGAAGCTCTGCACGTAGTCGTTTGCCTTTGCGGGGTCGAACTCCTTGCCCATGACGACAAATTTCTTGGTAGTCGATTCGGGCGGAGTCAAACCCGCTTCCTTCATGAGTCTGGCCGCATCGGTCGCGAGAAAAACTTCCTGCGCGACTTTCTGGTAGTCCACATCTCCTTTGAGCTGCGTCCAGCGTTTCATCTGCGTGAGGATCCAAACCGCGAAGGAGTGCCAAGGGAACGGGTCGAAATCGATGCGATCCGGAACCTTCTTCACGTTGCCTAGACCGTCAGCGTAGGTGCCGGTCAAAACTTGCTCGACCACGGTTACCGGCTGATTGAGATAATTCGCCGGCGCGATCGCTTCGGCGATCTGCTTGCGGTTTTCGGCTTTGCGCGCGAAAGCGGTGGCCTCGATGATCGCCTTCAAAAGCGCCTGGTACGTATTCGGATTTTGCGTGATGAATTCTTTGCTGATCGCAAAAGCGCAGCAGGGATGTCCGGGCCAAATATCTTTAGAGAGCGTGTGGATGAAGCCAACGCCGTCGTAAACCGCGCGCTGATTGACGGGGTCGGGAGCGAGAAAGCCGTCAATGTTGTCGGCGCGCAAGTTCGCGACCATCTCGGGAGGTGGAACAGCACGAATCTGAATGTCACGGTCGGGATCAATTCCATGTTCGGCCACGTAGTAGCGCAAGAGATAGTTGTGCATCGAATAGTCGAAAGGCACGGCGAACTTGAAGCCTTTCCACTGTTTGGGGTCGCGCTTGTCCTTGTGCTTGACCGAAAGCGTGATCGCCTGCCCGTTGATGTTTTCGACCGCGGGCATCGTGTACGGAATCGGATTCGATCCGGCGCCGAGCGTGATCGCCAGCGGCATGGGTGACAGCATGTGCGCGGCGTCGTACTCCTTGTTCAACGTCTTGTCGCGAATGACCGCCCACCCCGCGGTTTTGACAACCTCGACGTTAAGCCCGTGCTTCGAGTAGAAGCCCATGGGGTGCGCCATGATGATCGGCGTCCCGCAGGTAATCGGAATGAAGCCGACCTTGAGGTCGGTTTTTTCGAGCTTGCCTGGAGCCGCGGCGAAAACTTCTTGCGCGATTCCCAGCGGAAAAAAAGTCGAGACCGCGGCGAGCGCGGTGCTCGCGCCGACCGCTTTCAGAAAGCTTCGACGAATTTCATCTCGAGGAAAAAGCGCGCGGACAATCGCGGACTCAACCACGCGATTGAGCGCTTCCTCGCCCGCCAGCCGTTCGTGCTCGGCTCGGCTTGAATGCCTCCCGCAAGCGCAGCCGGCTTTGAGCGAAACTTGAGAATCAAAAGGATTATCGAAACCGGACATGACCTTCTCCCCGATCGAACGCAATACTGCGGTCGAGCGAGACGCGTGCCAGTCAAACGAAATTCAAGAGAAAAGCTAAGAGCGGAAAAGCAAAGGGGAATGTTTTTGAATCGGACCCGCCGACGGTTTTCGCCAGCGCAAACCCAGCACCGAAAACGTGCGCGCATGCACGAACTCAGTGCGGGCTACTTCTGTTTGAACAGCTGCGCGCGCTCAGCCGTCGCGGGGTGCGTCGAAAGGAAGGCCGGACCCTCGTCCTCGTCCGTGGCCTGCAGGCGATTCAGAATCGCCGGAAAGTGGTGCGGCTCGATCCCCGTCTCACGCATGAGTTCGAGTGCGTAGCGGTCGGCTTCGGACTCATGCACCCGCGAGTATTTGGCCTGCATGAGAAATGTCGGAACGGCGGCCGCGAGTGAAGTGATCGAAGTCACGTCTCCGGTGATGCCCGCGATGATCAGACCGGTCGCGGTGTTTTGCAAGAGCTGGCGCAGCGAGTGACGGTGTTTAACGTGCCCGATTTCGTGCGCGAGCACCGCGAGTACTTCATCATCGTTTTCGCTTAAGTCCACAAGCTCGTCGGTCATCACCACCGTCCCGCCAGGAAGCGCGAAGGCGTTGGCGCCAATGACCGGGCTTGCGCGAAATTCCAGGCGATACGCGTGTTCGCCGCCGGCAATCCTTGCGAGCTCGTTGAAGCGGTCGGTCAACTCCTGTTTCCAGTCCTCGCTCATAGTGGAAGGCTCAAACAGATATTCGTCCGCCTGCTCCAGCGCTTCCTGTCCGAGCGAGGCCTCAGCGCTGGGCGGAATCCGGTCCGCGATCTCTTGCGCGAGCAGCGGCACGCCGCGATCGAGCCCAATCCAGAGCGTCGCGATCAGAAGCAGCAGCGCGATGACTACGTACGCCGGACGCTGTTCCCACTTCGCCGCCCAAGTTATGGCCCGGCTGCTTTTCGCGAAGCTGTCCGCGAGGGCATGATTGTCAACCGAGCAACACGCGCCATCGGAAAAGTATAGCCAGCGCGGCGCGCTGCCCAGACGATTCGAGGCGCTGACTTGCGCAGGGGAATATTCGCAGTGCACCTGTGCGCCGATGATGCGCAGACGCTGCGGCTCGCAAATCAGCGTGACGGGGTGTTTCGCCGAAGTTATGCCGTCGAAGAATTCGCCTTGGATCATAGGCCAAAGTCAATGTTGAAGAGATCGCCCATTTCCTGACCGGTGGCGCTGCCCGACTGTGCACGCGAAGCAGTGAAGTGTCCGGAATCGGCAGGTACCGTGACAGTGAGCCGCTCCAGCCGATAACGCGCCATTCGCACTGTTGCCCAGGGAATGAGCAATCCCGCACTCACCAGAATCGCCGCCGTGTTACTCAAATAGAGCTTGATCATGTCGATCGCCTTCAACCGGCTCTCGAAATGAATTTCGCGGAGGGTGAGGTTGTTCCAGACGAGATTGCCGACTCGGGCCTGCAGGTAGGCGAAAGCGATGAGATAGGCGAAGTAGATGCCGAACAGCGGCGCGATTCCAACAACCCAGCTCTCCACGTCGCCCGCTTGTGTCGCAAACATCGCGCCGACCGCGCCCGCAACAAGCAAACTCAAAGCGAGCACGATCAGAAAACCGCGCAAGTAAATCGAATAGAAATTCGAAGGCTTGAGCTCGCATTGGAACTGGCTGTCAGCGTAGGCGTGATTCCTCGCGATGAACCGCTTTTGCCGGGCGACGAACATCGGATAAATCAGTCCGAATGTGAGGGCCATTAGCACCGCGAAGCCGATGAAGAGCATCGCCGCTTCCTTGACCGATGCGACGAAACCGAAGCGCAGTCCCCGATATCCCGAGTTGCGGGCATTGAACATCGAGGCGCGCACGACTAGCCACGGCAGGACCAGCAGGAAGAGAATCGCGAACACGGTGAGCGCCCAGGGATAAATTTCAGTCGTGAAGGCGTAGAGCACGAACACGGCGAAAGCGGCGATCCGTCCTTTCAGTATTGCGATTGGGCTCGCGAGATAGTCGAAAGTCGCGCCGTCGAGCGAAGTCATTCCATAGAAGTATCGCTTCTTCCGCACCTTCGCCCACGCCGAATAGATGCCCAGCGTAATCACGCTGAAGAACAAGTTAACGATCCAGATACGAAAATATTCGCCGGCGGTTGCGTCGAATGCGAGCTTTAATTCGCGCGCGCCTTGCGGGGCGGAACTCAAAGGCTCGATCGCAAGACTTGCGCTCATCTTGGCGGATGGAAATTCAGGCCCGGGCGATTAGAACAGAAACAACGACGAGCGGGGAGCATAGCGCGACAAACGGTCGAGAAGCTCAGATAGACGGCTTGTCTTCCGTACAGGCCCACTCGGCTATTCTTTTGAGGATCGCATCTGATTCTCCGATCGCAGGCGACACCGCGATGGAAAGCCGTGGATGTTCACGGCGAAGCTTGTCGACGAGCCGAGGCAAATCGTGCTTCAAATGCCCGCCTTGCGCCAGAAAGAGCGGAATGATTTGAATATGGTTTACGCCCGTCGCGGCGAGGTGTCGGATCGTCTCAGGCAGCGAAGGCTGCATGATTTCGAGAAACGCGAGCTCGACTCGCGTGTCCGGCAGTTTCTGCCTGACCAACTCCTGAATCGTCGTGAACGGCTGGGCCCACTCAGCTTCGCGCGCGCCGTGAGCGAAGAGGATGATTGCGCGGCTTTCATTCACCATGGGAACCTCTGATCAAGTGGAACCTCTGATCAAGTCCCGCACGGTCGCGACGGCGGCTTTGCGGGATGAGATGCGCGAAGCGCGACGCAGCGAAGGGTCGCCCCTTCGCCAGGAGGGCGACAAGACAGATCGCCCGCGGTGCAGTCGCTGGCGACTGCACGCGTGCGTTCGCCCCATGGGCCGATGCAGCGGCAACAGCCGCTGCATAGGCCCCGTCCCGAAGGGTTTCGACACGCAAAGAC
>JBOIGA010000231.1:0-5013 GCA_050741875.1 Burkholderiales bacterium | reverse complement strand
CGCTACACCTCGAGTACGACGGGGGCGAGCGGGTTCGGATGGGCTTCTACGTCGTGGCCAAGCCCGAGAGTAAGATGGAATCGGTTTACCTCAACACGTTCGTGTTCTCGAGGGCGAAGTGATGCCGGATAAATCGACTCAATCAACTCGGTTCAACGCTGCTCGCTGCGCGCCCGGCGAGCAACCGCGGCGCAATAAGTGCCAGGGCCTGTTCTTCGGTGGAAACTCCAATCCGAAGTGCCCGGCTGGAGCAGGGCATGCCATGATAGGGAGCGGAGACTACAGCCTGATTCATCGCGCGTGATTGTCCGCGCGGGTATCAATTCGCTATGTCAGAGGTCACTCCGTAGGGGAAGTCGGCGGTTATGTGCGGTCAACAAGGCGGCTCACTACCGCTACCCGCAGCCAACCTTGGGCGCGCGGCAGTACCGCCGATATGCTGTCGGCCTACGCGCAGTTGACCAAGCTCATCAAGAAGTGTCTCGGCGTTTAGCCACCTTTCGTTGCTGTCATGCGGTCGAGCAAGCCCAAGAGACTTTCTTTCGAGTTCTCGCACTACGCGCTCAAGCGGACTGCTCCTTACATTGGACTCCCGGAGATTTCTATGCCTCTCATCACGCTTACCGTTCGCAAGCCGAAATCCAGCACGTTCAAGACCAACGTACTCGACGCTGTGCATTCTGCGCTTGTCTCCTCCGGCGTTCCCGCGACAGACAAGTTTCAACGCGTCATTGAGCTGGCGCCCGAAGACTTCCGCTTCGATCCGGGCTACCCTGACTTGAAGTCGGAACGAAACGACGACTTCGTCCTCATCGAGATACTTTGGTCGGTCGGACGCAGCGTCAAGGTGAAGAAGAAGCTGCTTCAAGAGCTCGTGGCGAGCCTGTCGCATCAGGGGTTAAACCCGGAGAACGTCATGGTCTGCTTCAAGGAAACGTCCTGGGAAAATTGGTCGTTCGGCGGCGGCCGTCTCATCCACGCTTAAAACCTTTGCGCTCAACCAAGCTTCGGCCGTAAGCAAACGACGCGCACCCCTCACGGATTCACCACTTCCGCGAATTTGATGAGGTTGCCCACGGTTCGGCGACGAACGCGAGACGGCGGCCGATATCCTCAAGGTCGAACGCCTCGGCAACGATTGTGACGCCACGGCGGCGGAGCTCGGTGATCGTTGTGTCTACATCTGCGATGCTGACCTTGAAGTAGCGTTCGATCTCGGCTTGATTGCAGCGCGCTTGCAGCGCTTCATGAGTGCACATGCTCTTTTTTTCTAATTGTTCTTTGCGCCTTGATTGATCCAAGTGGCGATCAACTCGACAGTCTCTTCAGGCAGCGGGTTTCGGTGATACGGCATCCGAATCGCAGGGTCCGTTTTCCCGGCAACCAGCCGGTACAGCGTGCTCGAGATGCTCGATCCGGGTTCGACCACCGGCCCGTACTTGGTACCCTGCATGACGGACGCATAGCTATCGGCTCGGAAACCGCTCTTCTTGAAGCCGATCCCGCCTTCCGAGTGACACTCGATACAATGGCTTTTTAGGATAGGTTGAATATCCGAGCGGAAGGAAACCGCCCGGGTGCATCCAGTCAGGGCTACGCCGATAGTCAGGACCGCGGCAGTTAAACCAGTCCCCAGAGGACGTGTGAAAAGTTTAGTCGAAGTGCTGATCCACATGATTGAAAGTCCTCGATGCGCGGGCGGAAGTAGGTTCTACAACTCGCAGTAGCCCTAAACCAAGTACCGTTTCATCCACCGGGGAAGCTCCTAACTCCGCCAACCTCCCGTCGCCTGAGCGAGCCAGTGCTGCCATCCATAGCAGCTGCAGGTAACCGGATGAGTCGGCAGGCGACCAGGCGCTAGGAAACCTTTAGATATTCGATCGCCAGCCGGTGGTACATTTCTGCAAGCTTCAGGGGAAAGCGGCGCGCCACGTTCATCACTCGCTTTGCTTCATGCTCAGTCGGCGCGTAGACAATCATCTTTTCGAAGCCTTGTTTCGCCAACTCAAGATGCCTTTCCATATGCTGGACTTCAGTTCCGATATTTGCGAGAAGGCTGACGTGAGGGAGCATATCTTCATTGCATGCCGTAGCCTCGCCGCTGCTTTGAACAATAACCTCATGTTCGTCATAACCGCCTGCGAGCAGAGCCTCGCGCGCGCGTTCTGCATCCCCTTTGTTGGCAAAGAAGATTACGAGATGTCCGGTGGGGTAAAACGCTCCAAATGAGCGCGGGCCTTGGCCTTCCGCTATCAGTTTCGTTGTCGATTTCGTTGCCATATTCTCATGCCTCAGTAGATAACTAATCAAGATTGTGTTGCCGTCATCAAGATGTCCTGCGGGTGCGTATAAGCCCCTTCGGCATCCAGATGTACATTGCCAGCTGCGTGATCTGTTGCTTGTGCTCCAAAGTGGCTCGTCACGCCTGCGCCTTCACGCCTGATACCGCACCTCCCATGACCACTGATCGCGAGGTTGGGTCTGAAACGCCCAGAAGTGATCGGCGACTGCCTTGGCTTCTGCCGATCCAGGTTTAACGGCGGCGGCGACCGTGACCGTGGCCACGTGCACGCCTTTTGCCTTGAACTCCTCGAACAAGCCCTGCGCAAGCGCCCTGATGCCGGCCTTGCCAATGCTCAGCGACAGGAAGTCCGGGTTCGGACTGAGCGCGTAGCCGCCGCCAGTGAGCAGAATAGTTCCTTCCCCTCGCTGGAACATCAAAGGGGCGACCGCCTGTATCGCGACGAGCGCTCCACCGATGTTTACGGTGAGATCCGATGCGAAACTCTCCGGTGGTTGGTCGAGTATCGTGGCCTGCCGCATCGAAGCGGCGTTGTAGTGAAGCGCATCGATTGCTCCGTAATCCGCATGCACCGACTTAACGAGCGCCGCCACATCTGCTGCATCGCCCGCTTCTACCCGGCGGGCGGTCGCTTGAAGCTTTTTAGCTTTCAAACTCTCCGCGAGTTGCAGCACCTTTTCCTGGTTTTGCGCCGCTAGAACGACGCGCCAACCTTCGCTTGCGAAACGCTCGGCCGTGGCAAGCCCCATCCCGGGACCCGCCCCGATCGTGAGTAAAGTACGCTGTTGTGCCATTTCTTATCTCCTAATTCGTTCAAGCAAGTCGCAGGTTAAGCGTTCACTGAAAACAAATAATCAGGCTAATATGCAGCTCAAAAATGCACGCCATGCAGCAATTGGCTATGACAGCCGCGAAATTCGAAGACCGCCTGACCGCTCTCGAAAGCTTTGCTGTGGTGGCGCGCCGTCTGAGTTTCGTAGCAGCGGCGGAAGAGTTGGGAGTCAGCGCGTCGGCACTTAGCCGTCGCATCCGTCACTTGGAAGCCAGCCTGCAAACGAGGTTGTTTCAGCGCACGACGCGGCACGTGTCGCTCACAGAGGCGGGTACGGTTTACCTGCGATACGTCACTGAAGCGCTCTCGCACATTGCTGACGGGGAAGCCGCGGTTTCGGGATATGCAACCGAGCCAAGAGGGCGACTTCGGATCGCTGCGCCAAACCTGTTCGGCCAGCTGCACCTGGCGCCCCGGTTACCGAAGTTCCTGCGCCGCAACCCGCAACTCAACTTGGACGTCTCGTTCAGTGACTGGGCCGTTGATCTCGTCTCCGCGGGGTATGACGTAGCGGTCCGCATTGGCGTGTTGGAAAGCAGCGATCTAGTCGCGCGAAAACTTGCCGTCGTGCGACGCGTGCTCTGCGCCTCCCCTGAGTACCTCACTCGTCATGGGCGACCCGAAGATCCTCGGGAATTGCCGAACCATCCGTGCTTAAAAGTTAGTACTTACCCGGCCCATAACGAATGGCGACTGCAAGGTAACAAGAAGACGGTCGACGTCGCGATCTCTCCTGTTATTCGTGCAGACAATTCCGAGGCGCTTCGACAGGCAGCGCTAGCGGGGTGCGGCATTGCCTTGATGCCGACGTTTGTTGCAGGCGAGGATTTAAAAGCGGGCCGACTGATCCAGATCCTTCCAGATTGGGAGGCACCCAAAAGTTGGGTTTGGGCTGCGTATCCGCACGCTCGATTCCTGCCACTCAAGGTGCGCGTCTTCGTCGATTTTCTTGTGGCTGAGTTCGGTGATATTCCGCCGTGGGATGCGCCAAGGGCGTGAATCTCTAAAAATAGCTGAGGCCGCTTCGCCGCTGCTTCTGTATGAACTTCAATCGCTGCCCCCTCACCCCCGCCCGCTTCGACAAGCTCAGCGCAGGCTCTCCGACAAGGAAAGAGGGAGTCAGGTTAGTTGATCTGACGGAATGAAAATCGCCACCTGGAATGTTAATGGCATTCGCGCACGCGAACAGCAGCTGTGCGACTGGATCGCGCGCGATCAGCCGGATGTTGTGTGTTTACAGGAGCTCAAAGCGGAGCTCGTGCAGATTCCGGAGCAATGCAAGCTCGACGACTACCACGTGTACTGGCATTGCATGCGCGCATACTCCGGAGTCTCACTCCATATCCGAAAAGGCGTGCTCGATGCCGAGCCTGCGTTCAGTCATCCCGATTTCGATATGGAGTCGCGCATTGTGCAGGCAGAGATCGGCAACCTCGTCCTCGCTTCGGTTTACGTGCCCAACGGCGGGAAGGACTATTGGGCAAAGATCAAATTCATGGAGCGGCTCATCGAGTGGGCGAAACAGTTACATGAGCAGGGACGTGAGGTGGTGCTCTGCGGCGACATGAATATCACCCGCACTGAGATGGATGTGCATCCGGCCGAGCGAAAGCCGGGCATCATCGGCCAGCGACCGGAAGAACGCGAGCTTTTCCAGGCGTTGCTTGGCGAACAACTGGTGGACGTGGGCCGGGCGCTCGATCCCGACAATGCGCGGCTTTTCACCTGGTGGGCGCCGTGGCGAAGTATGCGTCAGCGCAACATCGGCTGGCGCCTCGATTACATACTTGCTTCACCGGCCATCGCGGCGGGCGCGGCGAGCTGCGTCGTCCTTGCCGACGTCGGAACCAGCGATCATGCGCCGGTGATGATGGACACG
>JBOIGA010000230.1:0-5032 GCA_050741875.1 Burkholderiales bacterium | reverse complement strand
GATTGGGGTTGGTTGTTTTTCTCGCCGGCGGGTGGTTTCTCCCGGACTGGACGCAAAGCCTTGTCATTCTCGCGCTCGGCAAGGGCCTGGTCGTACTGGGATTGCTGCTGCTCATGCGCATGGGTTTGGTATCGTTCGGACAGGGCCTGTATTACTGCCTGGGCGCTTACGCGTCGGTATCGGTGGGTCGAATCTTCAAGCTCCCGGACTCGATCCTGATGTCCGATGCGATTGTCATGCCGCTGTTCGGCGCCTTGATCGCGGGCGCGGTCGCCGCGATCCTGGGTTTCCTGCTCGCGCGGTACCGGGCCATTTTCTTCGCCATGCTGAGCCTGGCGTTTTCCATGATTTTGTACGGGTTGTTAATCAAGATGTCGGTGCTGGGCAGCAGCGACGGATTCAATATCTCGTATAAAACGGTCGCCGGCATCAACTTGCCGCCGGGCTCGCTGCTGTATGCGCTTTACGCCGTGTCAGCGGTGATGGTTTTCCTCTCGGCTTTCGGACTCCACCAATACCTGAAGTCTCATTTAGGACGGCTTGCTCCCGCCATCCGCGATAACGAGCTCAGGGTCGAATACATGGGCGCATCGGTGCGTTATGTGGTCCATTTGAATTACGTGATCGCCGGCGCGCTCGGCGGCCTGGGCGGGGGACTGGTGGCGCTGTCAATCGGCCATATAGACCCGGACCTCGCCTACTGGACGACCTCGGGTGAATTCGTTTTTGTGGCCATACTGGGTGGAACATCGAATGTGATGGCGCCCTTCGTGGGTTCGTTGTTGTTTGAATGGATCAAGAGCATCGCGTATCAGTATTCTCCCTACACTTGGCAAATGGTATTGGGCATTGCCCTGCTGCTGGTGATCATGTTCCTGCCCGCCGGTCTGTGGTCTGTGTTCAAACGAAAGGCGGCATGAATATGCCGGCAATCCTGGAAGCCCACGGACTGAACAAGAGTTTCGGCGCGGTCACCGCGGCGGCGAACATTGACGTTAGCGTCGAGCAAAATACCATCGTCGGACTCATCGGTGGCAATGGCGCGGGGAAGACCACATTTATCAACATGGTCACCGGATATTTGAAGCCGGATACGGGAACGATCCGCTATTCCGGCCGCGATATCACGCAACTGGCGCCGCGTAATATCACCCGACTCGGGGTTTGCCGCTCGTTTCAGATCCCGCAGCTGTACGATTCACTGACGGTGCACGAAAACCTGCTGGTCGCCCTGGGTATCGTTGTCCGGGGCGCGAAGAAATGGGCGTCCGGCACCCCCATTGAATCGAATGGCGTGGATGCGGCGGCGGATGAGACGCTGGGCCGCTTCGGCCTTGACGGCTATCGCGACAAACTCGCCGCGGTGCTTCCGGAAGGCGTGCGCAAACTGCTCGATATCGCGATGGCGATGGTGGTCAAACCTAAGATCCTGCTGCTGGACGAGCCGACCAGCGGCGTCAGCGCGGACGAGAAATTCGTCATCATGGATATGGTGATGGATGCGCTGCGCGCGGACAGCGTGACGATTCTGTTTGTGGAACACGATATGGACATCGTCAGCCGCTACACCCATCGCGTACTTGCGTTCTACGAGGGCCGCATCATTGCCGACGGCAAACCCGAAGCCGTGCTCAACGACAGCGAGGTCCGCAAGTATGTCACCGGCGAGGGTCAAGCCCGCGCAGTCACGGAAGGCGCCAGACATGCTGCAAATTGAAAATCTGGACGTATCGATCGGATCGGTCGGCATTCTGCGCAACATAAGCATGAGCGTTCCGACAGGAAAGTTTGCCGGGTTGATCGGCAGGAACGGCGCCGGAAAAACCACGCTGATGCGCAGCATCATGGGAATACTGCCGAGCCGCAGCGGCTCGATCACCTTCGATGGCCAGTCCCTGACTGCGAGTCCCACCCATAGCCGGGCGGGCCTCGGCATCGGTTACATGCCGGAAGATCGCCGGATGATTCCGGCATTGACCGTGGAAGAAAACGTGCTGTTGCCCGCCTGGGCAACCGATTCACGCGCGATTCCCGAACGGCTGGCCAGGGTCTACAAAATCATTCCCGAGGCACAGGCATTCGCGCAGCGAAAAGGTTTGCAACTTTCCGGCGGTCAGCAAAAATTGGCCGCGCTTGCCCGGGCGTTGATGTGTGGTACCAAGTTGCTGTTGCTGGACGAGCCGTTTGAAGGGGTGGCGCCCGTGCTCTGCCAACGGCTGGCGGAGGTGATCGCTAATCTGAAGCAGGAAGGGTTGTCGGTCATTTTGTCGGAATCCGGTATAGCCCATTCGGGCGCCATGCTCGATATGGTATTCAAGATCGACCGCGGCGAAGTGATGCCGAATCGGAGTTGAACAATGAAAATCAAAGCCGCAGTTCTTAACGCGATGGGCATTCCCCGGCCCTATTCCGAGTCGAAGCCGCTCTCGATCGAAGAGGTCGAACTCGACCCTCCCGGACCGGGCGAAGTGTTGGTGAGAATCAAGGCCGCGGGTCTTTGCCATTCCGACTTATCCGTGATCAACGGCGACCGGCCGCGCCCAATGCCGATGGCATTGGGCCACGAGGCGGCTGGCGTCGTCGAGGAATTGGGGGTGGGAGTCGCCGACCTCAAGAAAGGCGATCACGTCGTGATGGTCTTCGTGCCCAGTTGCGGCCATTGTCTGCCGTGCTCGGACGGCCGCCCGGCCTTGTGCGAGCCGGGGGCGGTGGCCAACACTGCGGGAACGCTTTTGTCCGGCGCGCGGCGCCTGAAGCGCGGAAACGAGCCGCTCAATCATCATCTCGGCGTCTCGGCGTTTGCCGAGTACGCAACGGTTTCGCGCCGCTCGCTGATTAAAGTCGATCCGGAACTGCCGTTCGATGAGGCCGCGCTGTTCGGCTGCGCGGTGTTGACCGGGGTCGGCGCAGTCGTCAACACCGCGGGGGTTTCGGCTGGGTCGCTGGTGGCGGTAATCGGTTTGGGCGGAGTCGGTCTTGCGTCGCTGCTTGGCGCAGCGTTAGCGGGAGCGAGTCGTATCGTCGCGATAGATCTTTCCGAAGACAAGCTCAAGCTCGCCCGCGATCTGGGGGCGACCGACTGCTTCAATGCTTCCTCGGCCACCTGCGCGGATGAGGTGCGCGCGGCAACTGCAGGCGGAGTGCACTTTGCTTTCGAGATGGCCGGTTCGGTAAAGGCTCTGGAACTCGCTTACAAAATCACGCGACGTGGCGGCACCACCGTCACCGCCGGGCTGCCGCCGCCAACGCATACGCTGCCGGTTCCGGTGGTCAACCTCGTCGCCGAGGAGCGCACGCTCAAGGGCTGCTATATCGGCACTTGTGTTCCCGTGCGCGACGTGCCGAATTACATTGCGCTCTACCAACGCGGGCGCCTGCCGGTGAACCGGCTGATGAGCGGCCACTTGCCGCTGGCGGATATCAATCTCGGCTTCGATCGGCTGCATGCGGGCGAGGTGGTACGACAGATTGTCAGTTTCTAGATGGCGCAGAAACTACAAATCACGCGCACGGAGTACCCGCACTTTTTGGCGATTCCGACGCGTTGGACAGATAACGACATTTACGGGCACGTCAATAACGCGCTCTACTACACTTTCTTCGACACGGCGATCAACCAGTACCTCATCGCCGAAGGCGGCCTCGACATCGCCGCCGGGAGCGTGGTCGGATTCGCAGCGGAATCTCATTGCCAGTATCTACAGCCGCTCGCCTTTCCTGAAGGGATCGAAGTCGGATTGCGCGTCGGCAAGTTGGGAAATGCAAGCGTTCGCTATGAACTTGCCATCTTCAAACGAAGCGAAACTCTTGCGGCGGCGACGGGCTACTTCGTCCACGTCTTTGTTGACCGCAAGACGCGACGCGCCGTGCCGATTCCATCGACGATTCGCGCGGCGCTGGAACGTTTGGTCGTGCAAACGCCAGGTGACTATGGTTCCATCTCGATCTGATCTCGCAACGTCTTCGCCGCGGCGACCATATTCGCAAGCGCCGCTTTTGTCTCGGGCCACTTGCGGGTTTTCAGGCCGCAGTCGGGATTGACCCAGAGGTTGCGCGCGGGCAGCACCGCCAGTGCTTTTTGCAGGAGCGCAAGCATCTCCTCCTCGGTAGGAACGCGAGGCGAGTGAATGTCGTACACTCCCGGGCCGATTTCGTTGGGATAACGGAAACCGGCGAAAGCATCGAGCAATTCCATTTGCGACCGGGAGGTTTCAATGGTAATGACGTCGGCATCCATCTCAGCGATGGAAGCAATGATGTCATTGAACTCGGCGTAGCACATATGCGTATGAATCTGGGTTTCGTCAGCGACCCCGGAAGACGCCAGCCGGAAGGCTTCGACCGCCCACCGTAGATAGTCTCCCCAGTCTCCTTTCCGCAACGGCAGCCCCTCACGGAGAGCAGGTTCGTCAATCTGTATAAAGCGAATCCCCACTTTTTCGAGATCGCCCGCTTCATCGCGGATCGTCAGCGCGATTTGTCTGGCGGTGTCTGATCGCGGCTGATCGTCGCGCACAAACGACCACTGCAGGATCGTGATGGGTCCGGTGAGCATTCCTTTGACCGGTTTAGTCGTCAACGACTGCGCGTATTGTGACCATTTCAATGTCATGGGCGCCTTGCGTTCCACGTCGCCGTAGATGATGGGCGGCTTGACGCAACGCGAGCCGTAGCTCTGCACCCATCCGTTTGCGGTGAACGCGAACCCGTCCAGCCGTTCGCCGAAATATTCCACCATGTCGTTGCGTTCGAACTCGCCGTGCACTAGCACGTCCAATCCGGTCGCTTCTTGCCAGCGAATAGCTTCGTCAACTTCTCTGCGAATCGCGGCTTCGTATTGCTCCTGATCGAGTTCGCCTCGCTTGAGACGAAGCCGCAGCTTTCTCACCTGATCGGTTTGCGGGAACGATCCAATGGTGGTCGTGGGAAAGAGAGGCAGATCAACGAGAGCATGCTGCTTTTGCTGACGTGCGCTGAAAGGACTTTGGCGTTTGAAGTCGCCGGGATGGATGGCGGCAGTTCGCTCTTGGAC
>JBOIGA010000229.1:0-5076 GCA_050741875.1 Burkholderiales bacterium | reverse complement strand
GTTCTTGGCGGAGAGGGCGCCGATATCTTGCAGGATGATTCGCGCGATACTGCATCCGGCAGGGACTTCCTGGCCGGTGGCCCAGGCTATGACGAGCTTCTGAGCCACTACGATGAATACCGAAGTTATGGCGTGAACAGTGTTATCGCCTTCAACGAGGGCGACGGCGAAGATTTCATCCATACCCTCGATTCCCGATCCTTCACATTGTCTTTTGGCAAAGGGATCGCTGTTGATGAGCTGCGTATCAGCGGAGATGAATATAGCGTCACGCTCGAAGCGGGAAATGGAGAACGTATCGTTCTCTATGAATGGTACGTCAATGATATTGGATCGCGGCCTCAAGCGAGATTGCAAATCATTGGCGATACTGTCGACACTTATGACTTGACCGCCATTATTAGCCGGTTTGACCAAATGCGGGCGCAAGACACCTTGCTAAGTGCATGGCAGCTAGGGGATGCGCTGGCTGCGTTTCTCGTCAGTACCAGTAGTGATCATGCGCTAGGCGGGGATATCGCATATACGTACGCACGCTTCGGAACGACCGAATCGCTTTCCTTCGATCGCATTCAAGCAACACTGGGAGATAGTGCGTTTGGTCAGATCCCACAACAATTCTCGCGCGCCTATCCTTTCACGATCGGTATGGGAGACAAGACGCTTGAGAGCGCCAGTGATTTCGAGGCGATTCAGTTTAGTGTCGGCATTGCAGTCGCCGATGTAACGATTGGTCGACACGGCATAGATCTTCTTTTGACGCACGTTAATGGCAGTGATCGGCTTCGCATTCCGAACTGGTACTCAAACCCGAACGATCTGCCGACCATACAGGCTGTCTTTGCTGACGGAACAATCTTCGATTCCGCTGCATTAACGGCGCAAGGCTTAATCGTGAATGGCACTACCGGCAATGATGTGCTGGTTGGTCTCGATGGTTTTAGTAATACGCTTAACGGAGTTGCAGGGAATGACAGCCTAAGTGGCGGTAATCTGGCTGATACTTTGAATGGCGGCGCCGGGAACGATGTCTTGAACGGAAATGCGGGCGCGGACTTCATGGCTGGTGGTGATGGTGATGACGTTTACATCGTTAACGACGGCAACGATTCGCTCGGCGAAAATCCGAACGAGGGAATCGACACCGTGCAAAGCTCGGTTAGCTTTTCGCTCAGTGCGAACGTCGAAAATCTTACGCTCATGGGCGCCTCGACAATCGATGGAATGGGCAACGAGCTCGACAATGATTTGCTGGGCAATGACTCGTCCAACAATCTTTCGGGCGGTGCTGGCAACGATCGTTTGTTTGGAATGGGCGGCGATGACATCTTGAGCGGTGGCGCAGGGAACGACCTGTTTGATGGAGCCGGTGGCGCGGATACTATGATCGGCGAGGGCGGGGATGATCGCTATGTTGTCGAAAATGTGGGCGATGTAGTCAGCGAAAGTTCGGAGCAAGGTATTGATGAGGTGCAAAGCGAGATTACTTATACCTTGGGCTTGAATTTAGAGAATCTTACTTTGACCGGAGCGTCTGCGATCAACGGTACAGGAAACAGTTTAAACAACGTGATCACAGGCAACGGCGCAGCAAACGTACTCACGGGAGGAGCTGGCAACGACACCTACGTGATTGGTGCCGGCGATACCGTTGTCGAAAATCCGAATGAGGGAACCGACACTGTTCTAACGCCATTCAATTACACGCTCGGCGCGAACCTCGAAAATCTTACTTTGACTGGAAGCGACGCGATTAACGGCACCGGAAACGCACTTGCCAACGTTTTGACCGGCAACTCTGCTGCGAACAGTTTAGTTGGTGGAGCAGGGAACGACTCTTACGTCATTGGGGCAGGTGATACCGCTACCGAGAACTCAAACCAAGGAATTGATGAAGTGCTTTCGTCTGTCACCTGGACGTTGGGCGCCAACCTTGAGAATCTTAGTTTGATTGGCGCCGACGCGATTAACGGCACGGGCAATGAACTCAACAACGTGCTCAGAGGCAACCGCGCTAGCAATGTTCTCGATGGCGGGACTGGGGCCGACGCGAGCTTTGGCGGTCCAGGCAACGATACGTATGTCGTCGAAAATTCCGGCGATACCGTAACCGAGCTGGCAAACGAGGGAACTGACACGGTGCAAAGCTCGATCTCCTACACCCTCGGCGACAATCTTGAGAATCTCACCCTTACTGCGTCGCCCGCGTTGGGTGGAACAGACAATCTTCTGAGTCAGCTTTTGACTGCTCTTACCTCCGCGGATGGTACGGGTAACTCTTTGAACAACATTTTGATCGGGAACGCTGCCGCTAACGATCTTGCCGGCCGCTCGGGCGATGACAGTTACGTGATCGATAGCTTAGACAATGTCATCGAAAACGCGAACGAAGGAATTGATCTTGTAAAGATTGCTTCGACTTACACCCTGGGCGCGAACGTCGAAGCGCTAAACCTGATGGGCGCCACCGCAATTGATGGTACCGGAAATGCCTTGAACAATTTGTTGGCCGGTAATTCAGCGATCAATACTCTGAACGGCGGTTCAGGCAACGATCTGCTGCAAGGACTAGCGGGCGACGATAGTCTGAGTGATAGCGTTGGCAACCAACTCTTTGATGGCGGCGTCGGCGCCGATACATTGTCAGGCGGGACCGGTAACGAGTTGTTCATCGGTGGAGCGGGCAACGATGCGATTACGACCGGTATTGGGGCAGACTTGATTGCCCTCAACCGTGGAGACGGGATTGATACGGTGAATGCGAGCACGGGAGCGGACAACACAATCTCGCTGGGCGGCGGAATCAAGTATTCCGACTTGAGCTTGAGCAAGAGCGGTAATAATTTGACGCTTACCACTGGCGCTGGGGAAGGCATCACGTTCAAAGACTGGTACGCTGGAACATCCAACAAGAGCGTTGTCACGCTTCAGATGATCGCGGAAGCTATGAGCGACTTTGATGCTTCGGGTAGCGACGTGCTCAGGGACGACAAGATTGAAACCTTTGACTTCGCCGGACTTGTCAACCGCTTCGACCAATCGGGCACGGTCAGCAACTGGGCAATCAGCAACGCCTTGCTCGATTTCCATCTCTCTGGTTCCGACACCGAAGCACTCGGCAGCGATCTTGCATACCAATATGGCAGGAACACCTCACTTACTGGAATCAGTTACACCGCCGCGCAGAACGTGATAGGGAGCAGCCAATTTGGAACGGCGCCCCAAGCTTTGCAGCCGCTCGCCAGCCTTCAGGAAGGGGTCGTGAAACTTACGTAGCTGAGGAGGGAGGAGGCGTGTCACCCTCTTTCAAACCTATTCGTCAGAGCGGAGAGGGGAGATCAGCATCGAAAATGCAGGTTTGAGAGGAACGAAAAGAGAAGCCGAGATTGCTTTGCGTCGGCTCGCAATGACAGGGGATCATTAGATGAAGTCAGATGCGTCAGAATTTGCTCCCGACATTTTGAAGTTGCAGGAGGAGCCGCCCTCACCGCTTTCGAGGTTTGTGCTTTTCCTTGTGCTTTCGCTTCTTGCCGCACTTTTTGCGTGGGCGTTCTACGGTCACCTCGACATCATCGCAATCGCAGAAGGCAAGCTAGTTCCCAAAACCTATCTCAAAATCGTTCAGCCTTCTGAGTCCGGAATCGTGAAAGATATCCTGGTACGCGAAGGGCAAAAGGTTCAGGCGGGACAAGTCTTGATGCGAATGGACATGACGCTTTCCCAAGCCGATAGCAGGACGTTGCAGTCGGAGTTGAAGCAAAGGGAATTGCAGTTACGCCGCGTTGATGCGGAGCTCACAAGCAAAGTCCTAAAACAGACAGCGAACGACCCGGCAGAGCTATTCGCGCCGGTGCTCGCGCAGTACCAGGCGCGTGTTGATGCTTATCACGACAGCATTCAACAGGAACAAGCGGTGCTCAAGAAAGCGCGCGACGATCTTGATGCCGCGCTTGCCACCCAGGAAAAGCTCACGCAAACGCTACCCCACTTCCAAGAGCAGGAACAGGCGTACCAAAAGCTCGTGAAAGACGGAGTCGTGAGCCGCTTGATGGCGAGCGAGAAGACCCGAGACAGGGTGGAGAAAGAACAAGACTTGGCTGCTCAAATCCATAGTGTCGCCGGCCTCAAAGCGGCGGTTTCGCAATCTGAAAAACGTCTCAACCAGATTGCGTCTGCTTATCGGAAAGAACTTCAGAACGAGCGCGTCGAAGCGCTAGGCACTCAACAAAAGTTGCAGCAGGAGTGGCAAAAGCAGCAGCATCGGCATCAACTTCTCGAACTCAAAGCGGCGCAAGCGGGAATCGTTAAGGATTTGGCGACTCATACCCCTGGAACTGTCGTTTCTCCCGGAACGATTCTTATGACGTTGGTTCCGCAAGACGAGGCACTGGCTGCGGAAGTATGGGTTGATAATAAAGACGTTGGCTTTGTTCATGCCGGACAGGAAGTCAAGGTGAAGCTGTCGGCTTTTCCATTTCAAAAGTATGGAATGGTCGAAGGGAAAGTTTTGCAGGTAAGCGCAGATTCGAGCGAACGAAGCAATTCGGAACAGGGGAAGGCAACACCTCTCGCTTATCGGGCCTTGGTGGAGTTACGGGAGCAAACGCTAGAGAGCAACGACCATCGCTATTCACTCGCTCCGGGAATGCAAATTGCGGCGGAAATCCACCTCGGAGAAAGGACTGTGATGGAGTATTTGCTTTCCCCTGTACAGAAGGCGTTTCACGAAGCGGGGCGGGAGCGTTAATCTCCTCGGAGGTTCGAAGTTAGAAGATTGAAGCTCAGCCGGCTCGATCGACTTCGTAGGGCAGGGGCAAGAAATTGAGCGGCGAGCCTTCGCGCGATTTCCAGCGCACACCGGCATCTACACTGCTCGTTTGCACGACCGTAAGAACATCGTAGCCGCCTTCAGGGTTTGCGGCTGAGTTGACGATCATTCCCGCAGCCTGATCCTGCAAATCCGCGCTGTAGATTTCATCCGCAGGTTGCGGGGCGGCATCAGAAGCAATGTGGGCGAGATACATCCGCCGTTTGATTTGGCCTCGGTATTTCGCGCGCGCGACGATTTCCTGTCCC
>JBOIGA010000228.1:0-5085 GCA_050741875.1 Burkholderiales bacterium | reverse complement strand
CACCATCGGCAGCACGCGGGTCAGCGGAAACGTGTCGAGCATGTAGTCCAGCCCTGGCCCGCAGTCTGCCGCCAAACCCGCCGGCTGATGCTGCAGCCAGACATGCCTTCCCGCGATGCCCGCGCCGGTCAGCGAGAAGAGAACGAGTAGCGCGCCGTACACTCGGTTTCCCGTTGCGGCCGGATTATGAAAAAAAGCGATCAGCGCAACGACCGCGACCGCGATGAAAGCGTAGCGCTGCAAGATACACAGCGGGCATGGTTCGAGATTCTGCGCGTGCTGCAGGTAGAGCGCGAAGCCGACAAGCGCGGCACAGATGAGGAAGATGAGAACATAGATCCGTCTGGAACTCATGTGAAGGCGGCGATAGGGGATAGGGGATAGGGCATCGGAAAAGCCAATTCGCGGGGTCGGATTCCCGATTCCCGATACCCAATGCCTGATACTCTCCTCACTCCTCCCTCCTCACGCCTCACGCTTCAATCCTTTCAACGCTTCGAGAACGGGGACGACTAGATCCATCGGCAGTGGAAAAACAATGGTGTGTGATTTGTCTCCGGCGATTTGGGTCAGAGTTTGTAAGTAGCGCAGGTGCATCGCTTCCGGCTGCCGGGCGAGCATTTGCGCGGCTTGCAATAGTTTTTCGGAAGCCTGCTGTTCACCTTCGGCGTGTATGACTTTGGCGCGGCGTTCGCGTTCGGCTTCCGCCTGCCGCGCGATCGCTCTCACCATCGATTCGTTGAGATCAACGTGCTTGATCTCGACATTCGCGACTTTGATTCCCCACGCGTCGGTCTGGGTGTCCAAGACCTTCTGGATATCCAGGTTGAGCTTTTCGCGCTCGGCCAGCATTTCGTCAAGTTCATGTTTTCCCAGGACCGCGCGCAGCGTGGTTTGCGCAAGCTGGCTGGTCGCGGAAAGATAGTCTTCCACCTGTATGATGGCTCTTTGTGCGTCCACCACGCGAAAATAAAGCACCGCATTCACTTTGACCGAAACGTTGTCGCGCGAAATCACATCCTGGCTGGGGACATCCATGACCACCATGCGCAAGTCCACTCTTACCATCTGCTGTATAACGGGAATGATCAGAATGAGACCCGGGCCTTTCACTTTGTAGAACCGTCCGAGCATGAATACGACGCCGCGCTCGTACTCGCGCAGGATACGGAACGCGGAGAACAGCAGGATGAGGATAAAGAGCAGTACGATTCCGGGGACGCCGATAAAGTCCCAAATCATGGTTTGCCTCCTTTCGCTTCTTCGACATCGAGGGTCAAGCCGTTAATTCCCACTACTCTGACTTTTTGCCCCTGCCGCATGGGTTGCGCTGATCTCACACGCCAGGTTTCGCTGTGTACTCGCGCCCAGCCTTCGGCCTCGAAATCGCCCAAGACTTCGCCCATGCTGCCAATAATCTCTTCACGTCCGCTGACGACTGGTTGTTTGCGCGCCTTGAGCGCCATGCTGACCACCAGCATCATGAAAAGAGCCGTTGTCAGCGCGACCGCTCCGATGACCGCGAGCGGAATGCCATAGCCGGGCAAGTCGGTGTCGATCAGAATGACCGAGCCAACGACGAACGCAATGACTCCGCCGATTCCGAGCACACCGAAGCTCGGGAAAAAAAATTCCGCCGTCATGAAGGCCAATCCCAGAACGATCAAGCCCAAGCCTGCGTAAGACACGGGAAGCAACTGAAAAGCATAGAGCGCGAGCAGAAGACAGATCGCGCCGATCACTCCGGGAGCGACGAAACCCGGGTTGTAGAACTCGAAGAAGATTCCGTAGATTCCGATGAGCAGCAAGATGTACGCGATCGAGGGATCGGTGATCACCGCGAGGAACTTGCTTTTCCAGTCGGGCTCGACTTCGACAAGCTGCGTGCCGTCGAGCTTGAGCACTCGATCCTGACCCAATACATTCACTTTGCGTCCCTCGAGTTTCTTCAAGAGATCCGAAAGGTCGCTCGCGACGACGTCGATCACATTGATCTTGAGCGCCTCTTCGGCCGACAGACTCACCGCTTCGCGCACCGCCTGCTCCGCCCATTCAGCATTTCGTCCGCGCAACTGCGCGAGGCCGCGAATGTACGCCGAAGCGTCCTGCACTTGCTTCTTCGACATCGCATCTTTTGGTGGTTCGTCGGATTTCTTGTCCTCATCCTTGCCTTTTTCGGGCGGGCCGCCGATCGCCACCGGAGTCGCGGCGCCGAGATTCGTCGCCGGCGCCATCGCCGCGATATGGCTCGCGTAGAGAATGTAAGTTCCGGCGCTCGCCGCCCGAGCCCCGCTCGGCGCGACATAAGTCGCCACCGGAACGGACGAAGCCAAGATGGCTTTGATGATCGAACGCATCGAAGTGTCGAGTCCTCCGGGTGTGTCCATTTTTAGAACGACGAGCGCCGCGTTGCTTTCTACTGCGCGCTTCAAACCGCGCTCGACGAAATCGGCGCTCGCCGGAGTGATCGCGCCCGTCACCGGAAGCACAAAGACCTGCGCGCCAGGTTTCGCTAAAGCTTGGTCGCTCGATTGCGCCGAAACTTCCGGCGCCGATCGCGTATCGAAGCTGGCAAGCGCCAGAAGAACGATTGCTACCGCGTGCGTCATGGATCGTGTCATGGATCAATTCTATGCTTTTTGAGGCGATAGTTCGCGCTTGAAGTGAACGCGAAAGACCGCTTGCGCTCAACATCTTTTTGGCTTATTAAGCGGATGCCGACCAGAACCCGATGAAAAAACCTTCAAGCCGCATCCTCGTCATCAATGACGAAAAGCTCGTGTTGCGTGAACTCATCAAGGGGTTGAACTCGGCTGCGCGCAGTCTCGACAATCCTTTCGGAATCACTTTCATCGGTGTCGATACCGCGAGCCAGGCATTGGCGGCGATCGAGGAAGACGGCGACCTGCAGGGGGTCGTCGTTGACGACAAACTCTACAGTTTGGGCGGCGATGAAAACGGCTCGCGCACATTGCAGACGTCGGCCCTCGAGCTGGTGCAAAGAATAACTCGGACGCGTCCCGAGCTCGACGTCTACATTCTCATTGCGCAGGAACACGAAGACGAAGTCGTGGACGCGTTGTTCACCGAAGCGGTGGACGGCTATTTCTACCGGGAAGAGCGCGATTACCGCGGCATGTACCGCATTCTCAATGCGCAGATACAGGAAAAAGCCGCGACGCCTTTCTACGACCGGCTCAAGAACTACGTGTTGATGGCGAAGGACTCGTGGCATACGCCCGGGCACTCGGGCGGCGATTCCCTGCGCGACAGTCCGTGGATCTCCGATTTCTACGAATTCATCGGCGAGCATATCTTCGATGCCGACTTATCAGTCTCGGTGCCGATGCTCGATTCGCTGATGGAACCGACGGGGGTGATTTCAGAAGCGCAAAAAATCGCCGCCAAAGCATTCGGCTCACGGCGTACTTTTTTCGCGACGAACGGGACTTCCACCGCCAACAAAGTCATCTTCCAGACCTTGCTTGCTCCGGGTGAGAAGCTGCTGCTCGACCGTAACTGCCACAAATCGGTGCATCACGGCGTCGTGCTTTCGGGCGGCTACCCGATTTATCTCGATTCCGCCGTCAATCGAAAATACAGCCTCTACGGGCCCGTCCCAAAACGCACGATCTTCAACGCGCTCGAAGAACATGCCGATGCCGAGGCGATCATTCTGACTTCTTGTACCTACGACGGGTTGCGCTACGACTTGCAGCCGATCATCGAGGCCGCGCACGCGAAGGGCATCAAGGTCATCATTGACGAAGCGTGGTACGGTTTCGCGCGATTTCACCCGGCTTTTCGTCCGACCGCGCTCGAAGCCGGCGCCGATTACGCGACGCAGAGCACGCACAAAGTGCTTTCGGCGTTTTCGCAGGCGTCGATGATTCACGTCAACGATCCCGACTTCAACGAGCACATCTTCCGCGAAAACTTCAACATGCACACCTCGACCAGTCCGCAATACAGCATGATTGCGAGCCTGGACGTCGCCCGCAAACAGGCGGTGATGGAAGGGTACAAGCTGCTTGGCCGTACGTTGAAGTTGGGGGATGAGCTGCGCACGCAGATCAATTCGACGGGAGTTTTTCGCGCGCTTGAACTTGCCGACATCCTGCCCGAGGAACTCGAGCACGACAACGTCAAGCTCGATCCGACCAAAGTGACGGTGGACATTTCGAGTTGCGGTTACACGGTCGAGGAGCTCGTTTCGGAATTGTTCGAGCGCTTCAACATCCAGGTCGAAAAATCCACTTTCAACACGCTGACGCTCTTGCTCACGATCGGCACGACTCGAAGCAAGGTCTCGCGACTTTACGACGCTCTCATGCGCATCGCGCGCGAGGGAAGAAGCCCGCGCCGTTTGTATCCCACTCCCGATACGCCCAGCTTCACCCGGCTTGTTTATCTTCCACGCGACGCTTTCTACTGCGGCGGCGAGCGCGCGCCTCTGCTCGACGAACAGGACCAGGTGAACAACGGGCTCATCGGCCGCGTTTGCGCCGACCAGATCACCCCCTATCCTCCCGGAATCCCGGTCCTCGTTCCCGGACAGTTGATCACCGCCGACGTCGTCCAATATCTCGTCGGCCTCTTGCGCTCGCAGAAACGGGTTGAGATGCACGGCATTGTCTATGACGGCTATCTTCCGTGCCTGCGCGTGCTATCGGCCAAAGAGGAGCGCGGTTTGAAGCCGATGGGCGAGCGTCTGGGTCTTGTTTCGGCAAGGTTATAATCGCCCGATCCCGTTCGGGGACCCGCGCGCACGAAAAATGGAACAGCTTCGCTTCGATACGGCGATGTTTTCGCAGGTGGGTGGCCGGCGTGAAAACCAGGACTGCTGCGATTATCTCGTTCAGGATTTGCGCGGGTGCTGGGTGCTCGCCGACGGTTTGGGGGGGCATCAGGGCGGAAGGGTCGCGGCCCGCATCGCCGTGTCCGCCGCGCTGGATGCTTTTCGCGTCAACGCCGAATGCAGCATTGACGCGGTCGCGCGCTATCTCGCTTCGGCGAATTCGGCGATCGTCACCGCGCAAAGATGCGATCCGGCCCTGATTTCCATGCGCACCACGGCGGTCATCC
>JBOIGA010000227.1:0-5092 GCA_050741875.1 Burkholderiales bacterium | reverse complement strand
CCCCAGTGGCGTCGCCCGGCTGTCGTGGCGAGTGGCCTGCGCGATTTCGCTACCGTCCTCGCACACACGCATGCTGCGAAATTTGTAGACCACGATCTCCTCGCCGTCCAGGCCATAGCGGTGCTGTTTGAAGATGACCGGGCCGCGCGAAGTGAGTTTCACTCCGATCGCCAACGCCAGCAGAAGCGGCCAAATAAGCAGCAAGATAGAACCCGCGAGGACAAGGTCGCTCGTTCGCTTGAGCGCGCCATCCAATCCGCAAAAAGGCGATTCTCGCACCGCGACCACCGGAATTCCATTGACTTCATCCAATCTGGCTTGCATCAGGTCAAAAGCAAACAGGTCGGGAACGAAGTAAATCGACGCCGTGCTGTCGCGCAACCCGTCGAGAAGCTTGAGAATGCGCGGCTTGGCGACAATGGGTAGCGAGATATAAATTCGGTTGACTGGATTACGGTGTACATACTCGGGCAAGTCTTGCAGCCTGCCCAGGAACTGACGCTTGTGCACGCCGGCAGGTAACCTTTCGAGCGCGCGATCATCGAAAAAACCCAGCATCCTGAGCGAGTACGGATCCTGGTTGACCCGGCGTGCAAACTCCACACCGAGAGGATTGGCCCCGACAACGAGCGCGGTCTTAACCTGACCGGCGCTCGCGACCAGTGAAGGTAGTAAGCGCCTGACCCCCGCTTGCGCGGCAAGGATCAGGAACGGTGTGACGCAAAACCAGGTAAGAATGAGTTTGCGCGAAAATTCGGCCGATAATTTCGTCGCGAATGCGATTAGGAGCAGTATTCCAGCCACCACGGCCCACTCAGCAAACAGGCGCCGCCGCCGGGTGGTGACCATAAAGTCGTTTCCGGCGACCGGCACTTGCACTTCGCTGAAAACCTGCGTCGAAATCAAGAAAGTCAAAATGGCGAGAACCAGGTAGTCGGTGAAGTTGGCGCCGTACACCACCGTCCAGATGAGCAGGCTCAAGGCGGCGATCAAGGGGTTCAGAAAACGCCTGATCAGCGCCACTGAAGGCGTATCCCCGCTTGCCGAGTTGACGACGCGCGCAACGCGACGCCGCTGCGTCCGCTGCCCTCCGGATTCGAACAAGCGCGAGATTGCAATCGGAGCGGTCATTGAACCGTCGTAAGGCTGCCTCAATTTGGACGTTGCGTCTTTCATCTTCACATCCGCCGCCCAGGTTGGGTGTTTGATTTCGTCCTCCGCAATTCTTTAAGCCAGAGTCACATAGTGGATGGCCCGCAAGAACCGCCGCGGGCCATCCGCACAATGAAGCCGGTTAGGCAAGTCAGGGTGCGATTGTCACGCCCATACCGACAACGAGAGAATTTGTATTTTCTCGCTGAACGAGCGTTCAGCAATTGGTGTGCCCATCCTTTGGTGCTCCGTTGCATGTTGTTGTCCTAAAGCTAAAATCCTCGAATCGCTCCAAAAACCTCCGCCCTTTACCCCGAAACATGCGTCGCTCATCGGCAACAGCATCTTGGGTGGATCACGTAAACGATTGAAGCGTACACACTAAATCAGTCGTTCTAAAGCGACTCGACTCTTGCCCTTATTCTCCGTTTGTAAAGGTGACATTTTTTTCATGTAAAAATTGCAGTTATCGCGCCGAATTTTTGAGACCAGAGTATCCATGGGTCAGCGTTATGGCATGGGAGGCGCAAGCTTATTTCTCAGTGACAAAGTTACCACATGGAATAGTACAAATGTTCTAGCCTCGTGGATGCATTGCCAAGGTACTTAAAGACTTGACTTGGGGGCTTGGTTGACCGCCCTACCAGAGTTTCCACCATGATTCGGAGCTGCCCGCCCCGGAGAGATACCGGCTATCGGGGAAATTGTGCTTGAGAATTCTTTCCGCATCGTCGCGCAACTGCGCCATTCCAAGAGCATCGTACGACTTTACCATGATGAGCAAACCCTCTTCATTTGTCGGCGCCTGCGGATACTGAGTCAGTGCGTACTGGACTCGATTCGCCGCGGCGATGTAGGCGCCGCGTTTAAAGTAGTATCTGGCTACATGGATTTCATGGGCGGCGAGCGCATTGAGCAGATAGCGCATGCGGGCTTCGGCGTCCGGCGCGTATTTGCTCTGCGGGTAGCGGGTCACGAGTTCTTTAAACGCAAAAAAGGAATCGCGCGCCGCCTTGGGGTCGCGCTCGGTTAGATCCTGCCGGCTGATAAACGCGAGATAGCCCAAGTCCTCGTTGAAGTTGACCAGCCCCTTCATGTAGTAAACGTAATCCACATGAGGATGGTTAGGATGCAGTTTGATGAAGCGATCGGCCGCGGCAATCGCTAGCGCAGGTTCATCGCTCTTATAATACGCATAGACCGTTTCGATCTGCGCCTGCTGGGCGTAACGCCCGTAAGGATAGCGAGCTTCCAGGGTTTCAAACAGCTTGATGGCTCTTTCGTAATTGGCGCTTGCAACTTCGTCTTTGCCTTCGGAATAGAGCTTGCTCGCAGACCAGGTCTTGGTTTCATCCTGTACTTCGGGAAGAAGTCCGCACGCGCCTACAACGAGTGAAGCGAGCGAGATTACCAGAATGAATCTCATACAACCCGATTATAGCCGAGAATCAACGATAAACCTCGCAATCCCCGACACCTGTTCGGGTCTAAGACTCGATCGGGCACTGGTGCAATTGATCGACAATTTTTCCCGCAGCCGAATGGCGAGATGGATAAAGAGCGAACGTGTCCACGTGAATGGCAAGCCCGCCTCTCCCAGCCAAAAAGTGTGGGCCGGGGATCACATCCGTGTCGAGCCTGAGTTTGAAGTCGCGACGGAGGAGCCCGCCCCAATCGCGCTCGATATCGTTCACGAAGACGCGGCCATCCTCGTCTTGAACAAACCCCCCGGGCTTGTTGTTCATCCCGGCGCGGGAAATCGCGGCAATACCTTGTTGAATGCTCTGCTGCACCATTCACGCGCGCTCGCGGCTGTGCCACGCGCCGGAATCGTGCATCGGCTCGACAAGGACACGAGCGGGCTTCTCGCCATCGCCAAGACTTTGTCTGCCCACGCCAACCTCGTCGGCCAGTTGAAAACGCGTACGATGACACGCGAGTACATCGCAATCGTTCACGGCCGCCTGCCCGCGAGCGGAACTGTCGAGGCAGCAATCGGACGTCATCCCGCGAGACGCACTCAGATGTCGGTGGTGGCGAGCGGAAAACCGGCGGCGACGAATTTCAAGACGATCGAGCGTTTCGGCGACGCCACGCTGGCGAAAGTGACGCTCGCCACCGGCCGCACGCATCAGATCCGCGTCCACATGCAGTCGATCGGCCATCCAATTATCGGCGACCGCGTTTATGGACTAAGACGGGGTGGGCGAAAAGTCACTTTTTCTCGGCAGGCGCTCCACGCCGCGCGCTTGCAGTTTGCGCATCCCTCGGACGAGGTCGAGGTTTCGTTCACAGCAGAGCTGCCGGCGGACATGCAGGCGCTGCTGCAAGAGTTGCGCGCCAGAGCTTAATGGACCCGTGGATCATCCCCGAATGGCCGGCGCCTCCAAACGTGCGCTCGCTAATCACGACGCGAAAAGGCGGCGAGAGTATCGGACGTTTCGCCAGCAAGGGCGATGGCGACCCTGATTACGCGCGGAACCTCGATCTCCTGCGCCGTCACCTTCCCGGAGAACCGACCTGGCTTCGGCAGGTTCACGGTGCGCGAGTCGTTGAAGCCGATTCGACCGAGGGACCTCCTGAAGCCGACGCGGTTTTTACCCGCGCGGAAAATGTAGTGTGCGCGGTGCTCTCGGCCGACTGCCTTCCGGTGCTGTTTTGCGACGAGCAAGGGACGATTGTGGCCGCGGCGCACGCCGGCTGGCGGGGACTTGCGGCGGGTATTTTGGAGCGCACCGTCGAGGCCCTTGAGACCGCGCCGCGCAATCTGATTGCCTATTTTGGCCCGGCGATCGGGCCGCGAGCTTTCGAAGTCGGCGATGAAGTCAGGCGCGCATTTACCCGCATTCAAGCGGAAGCGGCGAAAGCTTTCACGGCGCAGCAGGGTGATAAGTGGCTGGCCGACCTTTATCTCCTTGCGCGCCTGCGCCTCAAAACAGTCGGTGTCACGCGCGTGCTTGGCGGCGGTCTTTGCACCTACACCGATTCCGAGCGCTTTTTTTCGCATCGCCGCGACGGGATCACCGGTCGCATGGCGTCCTTGATCTGGCTCGATTCAGGACCGAGACAAGATCCAAGACCGTCCTCCCACTTCCGCTTTCCGCCTCCCGTATAATCCGTCGCCATGTCGGTTTTCTCCTGGATCGTTTTGGCGAGCATCGTCGGCGGCGGCGCGAGCGCGGTTTTCGCCGGGGGAGTCGCGTCGCGATTACGCTTGAGTTCAATCTCGACGCTCGTCAGCTTTGCCGTCGGCGCAATGCTGGGCGCGGTTTTTTTGGTCATCCTGCCCCATGCATTCGAGCACGGCGGAAACGCCGAGACTTTGATGGGCACTGTGCTCCTCGGGATACTTGCCTTTTTTGCGCTGGAAAAACTTGTACTTTGGCGGCATTGTCACGAGCAGGGATGCGACGTGCACGCCACTGGCGATCAGGGGAGAAGCGGAACTATGATTATCATCGGCGACATTTTTCACAACTTCGTGGATGGCGTCATCATTGCCGCCGCGTTTCTCGCCGATGTGCGGCTCGGCATTGTCACATCGCTCGCCATCATCGCCCACGAAATTCCCCAGGAACTCGGCGATTTTCTGGTGCTGCTCAACTCCGGTTACTCTCGCACGCGCGCGTTTATGTTCAATCTGCTCGCGGGCCTGGCGACGCTTGCTGGAGGAGTAGCGGGTTATTTCGCCTTGCAGGCGCTGACCGGCTGGATTCCCATTCTGCTCGGCATCGCCGCCGCCAGCCTTTTGTACGTCTCGGTGGCCGATCTCATCCCGGGGCTGCACAAGCGCGCTGAGCTGCGCGCGACATTCACCCAGGTGACTCTGATTGCGATGGGCATCGCGACGATCTGGTCAGCCAATCTTCTGGCTTTGCACGCATGAACGAGCAACCCTTCCAACAGTGGCTGGACCTGATCGAGAGCACGAGCAGGAAGC
>JBOIGA010000226.1:0-5109 GCA_050741875.1 Burkholderiales bacterium | reverse complement strand
GCGTAACGCAGATCGAGATAACCGAGCGCGACTCCCAGGGCGATATCGGCAAGGCTGAAGGCGTCGCCCGCGCACCAGTTTTTATCGGCCAATTCCTCGGCCGCGGTTGCAAGCGCCGCTCTGATTTTGCCGTCCTGGCGAGCGACCGCACTGTCGCTGGCGTCGGCACGCTTGCGTTCCAGGAAGATCGCGACCGCCGCATCCAGAATGCCATCGCATAGCGCTTCCCAACGCTTGACGATGATGCGTTGACGGTTAGTCTCAGAAAGCAACCTGCCCACCGGAGTCAGGTGGTCGAGGTATTCGACGATCACGCGTGAATCGAAAAGCGCGAGACCGTCATCGAGGATCAGCACCGGCACCTTGCCGAGAGGATTGTGGACGGGGACGCGGGTGTCCGCATTCCAAGGAATGTCAATCTCGAATTCGTACTCGATGCGTTTTTCCACGAGCACGATTCGAGCCTTGCGTACGTAAGGGCTGGTGAGCGAACCGATTAGCTTCATGTCTGGCGGGAGTATTTTCCAGAAATTATAGCACCGCGTTTCCGCCGCTCACTCGCTCAACGCAACGCAGGCGCGGACGCGGCGTACGGCAGTTTCAGCTCGCCCGCGCGGCACGCGCGGACTTCGCGCAGCAGATTTTCAAGCTTTGCGCTCTCCCTTGCGTGATAAAATTTGGGCCACATGACAATGCTGCGTGCGCTCTCTCCTCTCGACGGCCGCTACCAGCCGAAAGTCGCGGCGCTTTCCGACTACTTCAGCGAGTATGCATTGATTCGCTATCGCCTGCGAATCGAAATTGCCTGGCTGCAGGCGCTCGCGCACGACCCGGCGATTCCCGAAGTGACGCCGTTCTCGGAAAAAACGCTGGCCAAACTCAATTCGCTGGTCAATAACTTTTCCGAAGCCGACGCGCAAGGGATCAAGGACATCGAAGCGCGGGTGAATCACGACGTGAAAGCGCTCGAATACTGGCTCAAAGAGCGGCTCAAGGGCGAGATTGCGGTCGAGTTCATCCACTTCGCTTGCACGTCCGAAGACATCAACAATCTGTGCTACGCGTTAATGTTTTCCGAGTCGCGCAGCGCGCTCCTTTTGCCGAAGCTTACGCGGATCATCGCCAAGCTCACGCAGATGGCGCACGAATACGCCGCGCTGCCGATGCTTTCGCGCACGCACGGGCAAGCGGCAACGCCGACCACCGTCGGAAAGGAACTTGCCAATTTCGCTTATCGCTTGCAGCGGCAGCGAAGGCAACTGGCGAATCTCACACTGACCGGCAAGATGAATGGCGCTGTCGGCTGCTACAACGCGCATCTGGCCGCGTACCCGCAACTCGACTGGGAAAAATTCGCCAAGAGCTTCGTCGAGAAACTCGGCCTCGAATTCAATCCGTACACGACCCAGATCGAGCCGCACGACACGCTCGCCGAACTCTTTCAATGCTACTTTCGAATCAACTCAATTCTGCTCGATTTGAATCGCGATCTATGGGGCTACATCTCGCTCGCTTATTTCACCCAGAAGGTCGATGAAAACGAAGTCGGTTCTTCGACCATGCCGCACAAGGTCAACCCGATCGATTTTGAAAATTCGGAAGGCAATCTGGGACTGGCTAACGCGCTTTTTTCGCATTTGAGCGAGAAGCTCCCGGTATCGCGTTGGCAGCGCGATCTGTCGGATTCAACCGTGCTCAGAAATGCCGGAATGGCGCTGGGATATACCCTGCTCGCCTTCGATTCCTGCGCACAGGGTCTTGCCAAGCTCGACGTCAATCGCGAGCGACTGAGCGAAGACCTCGAAGCAAACTGGGAAGTGCTCGCCGAAGCCATTCAAACCTCGATGCGCCGCTTCGACGTTCCGAATGCCTATGAGCGGATGAAGGAACTAACGCGGGGGAAACGCGGTATCGACCGCGAGACCTTGCATGCCTTCATCGAAAGCCTCGCCATTCCGGAACACAAAAGAGAACACTTGTTGAAACTGACGCCCGCGAGCTACATCGGACTCGCAGCGACTCTGGCCAAACGGATTGGGAACGACTGAAAAGCAGGATCAAAAGCCAGGATTCAATAACTGCAAACTCTAAAGCTTAAAACCTCAGTAGCCGGCCCACCGCCTCGCGCCTGCCGCCTTCCGATTATTTAAGTTTTGTCTCTTTGTAGATGACGTGCTTGCGCGCCCTGGGATCGAACTTCTTGATCTCCATTTTATCGGGCATCGTCTTCTTGTTTTTGGTTGTCGTGTAAAAATGTCCGGTTCCAGCGGTGGATTCGAGTTTGATTTTATCTCGTGGCATCTCACTTCCCTTTCAGTTCCGCGAGCACGGCTTCGATTCCCTTCTTGTCTATCGTGCGCAGTCCCGCGCGCGTCACGCGCAAGGTGACCCAGCGCTTTTCACCTTCCAGATAAAACCTGCGCTTGTGTAGATTGGGCAGAAAGCGGCGCTTGGTCTTGTTGTTCGCGTGAGAAACCGAGTGTCCGGTTTGCGGGGTCTTGCCGGTGACTTCACAGACTCGCGACATGATGTGACTTTCAAAAAGAGGGCGTTTTATACCACAAGGACGGCGCTGGCCTCAAGGCTAGAGCAGTCCGCGCTCGGCGAAAGAAGTCGCGCTTTCCCCGCCAATGACGAAATGATCGAGCACCTTGACCTCGACGAGCGCGAGCGCCTGCTTCAAAGCTTGCGTCAGCGTTTCATCGGCGACGCTCGGATTCGCTTCGCCCGAAGGATGGTTGTGCGCGAAGATCATCGCCGCCGCATTGTGATAAAGCGCGCGTTTCACGACTTCGCGAGGATACACGCTCGTCTCGGTCAACGTTCCGCGAAACAAATCTTCACAGGCAATGACCCGGTTTTGCGCATCGAGAAAAATGCCGAAGAAGACTTCGTGCTCTCGGTGGCTCAATGCGAGCCGCAAGTAGTCGCGAACGGCTTTGGGCGATGCCAAAACGTCTTGCGCGCGCATTTTCTCATTGAGCGCGCGGCGCGCCAACTCGACCGCCGCTTGCAGTTGGGCAAATTTCGCCGGGCCCAAACCGCGCGTTTCGTAGAGTTGTTCGGGGCTCGCCGCGATCAACCGCGACAATCCTTTGAAACGGTCAATCAGCCCGCGCGCGACATCAACGGCGCTTTTGCCGGTGACTCCAGTGCGCAGAAAAATGGCAAGCAATTCCGCGTCGGAGAGCGATTGCGCGCCTTTGGCTAAAAGCTTCTCGCGCGGCCTCTCGTCCTCCGCCCAGTCACGAATTGCCATGGTGGTATAGTTTAGCGCCATGAAACGGGTACTGCTCGGACTGACCGGCGGAATCGCCGCGTATAAGGCCGCCGAGCTGACGCGCGAGCTCATTGCGCGTGGATTCGACGTGCAAGTTGTGATGACCGAAGCCGCGCGCCGCTTCATCGGAGCGGAAACGCTGCAAGCACTTTCAGGCAACGCTGTTTTCACCGATCTTTGGGATCAGCGCATCGCCAACAACATGGGCCACATTGATCTGTCGCGCGGCCGCGATGCCGTCGTCATTGCGCCGGCAAGCGCCGATTTCATCGCCAAAATCGCGCACGGCCTTGCCGACGACCTGCTTTCGACGTTGACGCTCGCGCGCGATTGTCCGCTGATCGTCTCGCCGGCGATGAACCGGCAAATGTGGGAAAACCCGGCAACGCAGCGAAACCTTGCCCAACTCAAAAGTGATGGCGTGACAGTGCTCGGCCCTGCGTCTGGTGATCAGGCCTGCGGCGAAACCGGAATGGGGCGAATGCTCGAGCCGGAGCAACTCGCACAAGACATTGAAGCTTTTTTTCAGCCAAAGCTCCTCGCGGGAAAAAAGGTGCTGGTGACGGCGGGCCCGACTTTCGAAGCGATTGACGCCGTGCGCGGAATCACGAATTCGAGCTCGGGGAAAATGGGCTACGCGGTGGCGCGCGCGGCGATCGAAGCCGGGGCTGAAGTCACTCTCGTTTCCGGTCCTTGCGCACTGACGCCGCCCGCCGAAGCCAAGGTCGTGAAAGTGGTGAGCGCGAAACAAATGGCCGATGCGGTGGATTGGCTCGCATCCGGGAAGGATGTTTTTATCAGCGTTGCCGCGGTTTCCGACTTCGCTGTCCGCGCACCGGAAAAAAACAAGATCAAAAAAGAATCCGGGCCGCCGACGCTCAAGCTCGAACTGACGCAGGACATCCTTGCCACCGTCGCCGCCCGCGAAGACGCGCCGTTCTGCGTCGGCTTCGCGCTGGAAAGCGAAAACCTGAACGAGCTTGCGGAAGCGAAACGGCGGCGAAAGAAAATTCCACTCTTGGCGGCCAATCTGGTCAACGACGCGTTGGGCGCGGACGAAAGCGAGATCGTCCTTTTCGATGGCGCCGGACGCCACCCGCTTCCGCGCGCACGGAAGATCGAGCATGCAAGGAAGCTCGTCGCCCACATAGCCAAGCTCGTTAACAGTAAACAGTGAACAGTACAGGGAATTTTCTGTTTACTGTTAACTGTTCTCCGTTCACTAAGAAAAGATGAAACGGATTGACCTCAAAATTCTCGATCCGCGCATTCGCGAGCAGCTTCCGTCCTATGCGACCGAAGGTTCAGCCGGGCTCGATCTTCGGGCGTGCATCGCCTCCCCTGTGACGCTCGCCCCGCGCGCCGCCGAACTCATTCCCACCGGAATCGCGATTCATCTCACCGACCCCGAACTCGCCGCGCTCGTGCTGCCGCGTTCGGGGCTTGCGCACAAGCATGGGATCGTCCTTGGCAATCTCGTCGGCCTCATCGATTCGGACTACCAGGGACAAGTGATGGTCTCCTGCTGGAACCGCAGCGATACGCCGTTCATCTTGAATCCAATGGAACGGATCGCCCAGCTCGTCATCGTTCCGGTCGTGCAAGCCGCTTTCAACGTCGTTGACGACTTCACCGAAAGCGTGCGCGGCGCTGGCGGCTTTGGCAGCACCGGAAAACACTAAGGGAACCTCTGATCAAGTCGCACACGGATCGCGTTTCGACGAGAATGGGTTGGCTACCCGCGAAGATGGGCAAAGCCCGGCTTCGGCTGGTCTTTAGCCGAAGGCGGGCTAAAGACCAGGCTTCGCTCGTCTTTGCGTGCGAGCGGC
>JBOIGA010000225.1:0-5158 GCA_050741875.1 Burkholderiales bacterium | reverse complement strand
TGTAACGATTCAGTAATAGATCTGCAAGACGTTGCAGAACATTGATAATCTGGACATCACTTATTGACATTTGACGATCAAGGATTCGCCTTTGATCGGGTTATTGAACTTGCCGTTTTCGATCATGTACGCTTCCGCCGCGGAGAAAACGAATTTGCCGCTGACGATGTCAACCTGTCCGCCGCCGAAATTGACTGCGTAAACACCTTTCTTCACCGAGGCAATGATCTCCTTTGGGTCCTTGTCTCCGTTCAGCATGTAAGTGTTGGTCATGCGCGGCATTGGGATGTGCGCGAACGATTCGCGTCTGCCGTTGCCGGTGACCGGCATCCCCATCAGCCGCGCATTCAACGCATCCTGGATGTAACCTTTGAGAATACCGTCCTCGATGAGCACGGTACACTGCGTGGGATTGCCTTCGTCGTCAATGTTGAGCGAGCCGCGACGGTTCGGCAAAGTACCATCGTCGACAACGGTGACTCCTTCCGCTGCGACACGCTCGCCGATGCGGCCCGAAAAGGCCGAGCTGCCTTTGCGATTGAAGTCGCCTTCGAGGCCGTGGCCGATCGCTTCGTGCAGAAGGATGCCGGGCCAGCCTGGTCCGAGCACGACAGTCATCGATCCCGCCGGCGCGGGTTTCGCGCTCAGATTGACGAGCGCCTGATCCACCGCATTCTTGGCAAGCTGGCGCAGTACATCGTCGGTGAAATAGCGGTAATCGAAACGCCCGCCTCCGCCGGAGCTGCCTTGCTCGCGCCGGCCGTCTTGTTCGGCGATCACTTGCACGGACATTCGCACCAGCGGACGAACGTCGGCATTGAGCGCGCCGTCGGCGCGCGCAATGAGTACGACTTCGTATTCGCCGGCCAGATGGGCGATGACTTGCGTCACACGCGAATCGAGGCCGCGCGCATAGGATTCGAGCTTGTTGAGCAGCGCGATTTTGTCGAGGTCATCGAGACTCGCGATCGGATCCTCGGCGGCGTAAAGACGCGGAAGATTGTTCTGCGTGACGACGCGCACTTTGCGGCTCGCTCCGCGATTGGCGATAAGACGAGTCGTTTCCGCGGCGCGCGTCAACGCTGGCAGGCTGATGTCGTCCGAATAAGCGAAAGCGGTTTTGTCGCCCGCGACGGCGCGCACGCCGACTCCCTGGTCGACATGGAAACTTCCCGACTTGACCTGGCTTTCCTCGAGGCTCCAACCCTCGGCGCGGGTGTATTGAAAGTACAAGTCCGCGTAATCGACCTGGCGGGCGAGAATGCGCCCGAAGATTTTCTGCAGCTCGCTTTCGCCGAGCGCATAAGGCGCAAGAAGAGATTTGTTGGCGGTATCGAATAGTGCAGTCTCAGTGGTCATTGTCTAATCAGGAAGGATTCAGGACTAATCAAGAAAGCTCTTCACTCAGTCCTGAGTCCTCAGTCCTTCGTCTCTAGCATCGGTGTAAAGTTCGATGTGTGAGGGCAGGCAAGCTCTTGCGCAAGCTGGCCTGATGCGCTGGGCTGATGTTGGCGATGACCAGACCCGAGCCGCGAGGCAGACGGTCAAGCACGACTCCCCAAGGATCCACGATCATGCTGTTGCCATGGGTCTCACGTCCGCTCACATGATATCCGCCCTGCGCCGGCGCGATGACGTAAGCAAGATTTTCGATCGCTCGCGCGCGAATCAGCGTTTCCCAATGCGCTCGCCCCGTCGTTTCGGTAAACGCCGAAGGAATGAGGACAATGTCAACGTCTTTCATCGCGCGGTACAGCTCGGGAAAGCGCAGGTCGTAGCAGACCGACAAACCAACCCGGCCGAAGGGTGTTTCGGCGACGACGACTTCCGTTCCTGATTCGATCGTTTTGCTTTCCAGATAGCGCTCGTTTCCGAGTTGCAGTCCGAAGAGATGAATCTTGTCGTAACGCGCCGCGAGCTTGCCGTCGGCGTCGTACAAGAGGCAACTGTTGCGAACCTTGTTCGGGGCCGAAGCAACGAGCGGAACCGAACCGCCGACAAGCCAGATGCCGTGGCTTCTCGCGGTGTCGGAAAGAAAGCGCTGGATCGGACCTTCGCCTTCGGCTTCGCGCACCGCGACCTTGTCTTCGTCCCTCATTCCCATGATGGCGAAATATTCGGGAAGCACTACAAGCTGCGCGCCTTGCTTGACCGCCATCTCAATCAAGCGCCGGGCCTCGTTCAAATTGGCCGCGGGTTTTGGACCCGATGCCATCTGAATCCCAGCGGCGCGAAAAAGAGGGTCGCTCATCGTTTACCAAAAGGCTCCGGCGCGTCGGGAGCGCGCGATATTTTGGTCACGACTGGCTCCTCCCAGCTTCCTTTTACCGAATACTCATAGCTCAGGAACTGGTCGAGAGGGTCTTTCAATACCTTGGATGCGATATACGTCGCCACGCCGGCGATTGGATTGGCGATCGCCGCGGCGATGGCGACGCTGTCACCCAAGGTCGGAGTCACTTTCACCGCGAGCTTTTGCGTTTCATCGTCGAGATCGACGTCGCCTTTCATGACGATGCGTCCCGCCGTCCCTCTGATCCTGAAATCGTCGGTCGCCACTACGCCATCGGCAATTTTGAGCTCGCCGGCGATGTGATCGAACTCGAAGCCTTCGCTGAAAAAATCCTTGAAATCGAGCTGGATTCGTCTCGGCAAGGCTTGCAGACTGACCAGCCCGAGGAGCTTACCGAGGCCAGGCCTCAGTTTCACGAAGCGGCCCTTGTGCGCGACCAGAATGAGGTCGCCGTCGAGCCGGGAGAATTCGAAATCCATCGGCGACCCCGGCCAGGAAATATCGCCTTCGACTTCGGCGCGCCCGCCTTTGATTCCTTGCGGATAGTCGTAACGCGCGAGATAGTTTTCGATATCACTGACGTCGAGCTTGACTTTAAGCGCTGTGCGCGCGGGCTGGCCCCGCCATAGTCCGCTTGCGGTCAGCGCGCCATCGGGGCTGCTCATGTTGAGTTTCTCGATTCGCCAGTCGTCGCCCGCGGGAATCCCCAAAAGCTCAAGCTTGCCGAAGCGCTTGCCGCTGACGCTGAAATTTTCGGCGACGAGGTCAATCGCCGGCATGTCGCTCGCGGCGATGTCGTCCTTGTCCGAATCGCTTTCAGGCGCGCGAGGTATGGCAAGCTCGCTCATCCGCGCGGTAAGGGTTCCTTTCTGCGTACCCTCGCCCGCTTTCCAGGCGACAACCCCGCTAAGCTCCTGCCCTTTTATTGTCGCGCTCCAATCGCGCGCCTGCCTGCGCGCCACGATATGCATGGCGTTGAACTGCCGGCCGCCAATCGCCAGCGTTCCCACACGCAGATCCACTTGCGCGGAATCCGGAAGCTCCTGCGCGTCTCCTTGCAAAAAGTTTTTCCACTCATCGAGATTGAGCGAAGGGAGGTTGCCGTTCACCGTTACGCCTCTCTTCTCGGGGAGTTGCGCGGGTGTGCCAAAATTCAGAGCCGCGCGCTCGATGTTGGCTTTTTCACGCTCCAGGTTTCGCGCCAGCGCGAGCGAAGCGACATTGCCATAAGTCAGCGAAATCTGATCGCGCTTGAGCGAAGGCATCGTCCGCTCAATCCTTAGCGTACGCGCTTCAGCTGCGGCCTTCTTGAGCGGCGCGGGCAAATCCACGGCGACGCCTTTCAGGTCCGACTCGACGTTGAAGCTCGCTAGCTTGTTGCGAAGCTCAAGCGACCCGCGCCAGTCGGCATTTCCCCGCGCATGTGCAAGCCACGGGTGCGTGAATATTTTTTTCAGACTTTCGACTTCCATGCGGCCGCTGGCGATAATCGCCACCGGCGCGCCTTCGCGAGCGGTCGCGCTGACGTTGACCGGACCGCCGAGGATCATCGCGGCGGTCGGTTCGAGCGTCGCCGAAGACTCGGTGAACTTAAGTACGCCATTGATCGCGGACAGTGCCGGCAGATCGGGAACGTTGAGACGATTGTCGTTGAAGGTATAAGCGCCTTCGATTCGAGTGTCGTCGCGATGACGCAAGGGCAGCGCGATTTTGACCTGCAGCTTGCCGCCACCTTCCGCGGCGAGTCCCTGAGAGAAGCGATCGATCATGTCGGCAACTGGCGTCTTTTCGGTGAACGCCAGAAAGCGCGAGGTCGCTCCTTCGGCTTCTCCGCTAACTTCCAGTAACTCGTCCTTGACGACGATGTCCGGAATCCGGGCGTGCACGCTCGTGATCCGGGCGCCGAACAGAGCCGCGTTCTTCGCGCGGATGTCGAGGCTCCTTCCGTGGAAACGCACGTCGGCGGAAAGATTTTCGATCGGCGGCCAATCCTGCGCGTATTTGAGAACCCCGTTTTTCGCTTTCGCCACGACTTCGAAAATTCCCTCGTCGCCTTCGCGCCCAAACGGAAAATCCTTGAGGTCGCCTTGCAAACGAAATTTGACGTCGTTCGAGTTCCCCTGCACCAGCGCGTTTTGCAGCCATTCGCGCGTGTTGATCCCGATTTTGAGCGGCATATAGC
Source organism: Burkholderiales bacterium (assembly GCA_050741875.1). Taxonomy (GTDB): domain Bacteria; phylum Pseudomonadota; class Gammaproteobacteria; order Burkholderiales; family JBOIGA01; genus JBOIGA01. The sequence continues at coordinate 683 of JBOIGA010000225.1, read as the reverse complement.
GCCATACCGCATCGGCGTTGGCGCGAATCAAGCTGCCGGAGAAATCGGCGTAACCTCGCTCTTCGGGGATCATTCTGTAGATTCCGCTCGCCGACCCTTCGAGATGTGAATTGGCGAATTCCAGCCTTTTGAAATTGAATTCGGTTTGCCCGGCATTTCTGCTCCAGCCGGCTTCGACGCCCAGGCGGTCGAACTGCATGCGCTGCTCAAAAACGAGCGGCACATCAAACGCCGCGTTGCTGGAGTCGAGCTTGAGCGAACCTCCTCGATCGGAAAGGTCGATGCTTCCCGATAGATTTTTCACCCCGGGAAATTTTCCTTGTGCCGCGAACGAAACTTGCGAAAAGTCGCTTTTGCCCTGATATGTGTCCGGCGCTTTCCAATCTCCACGCCACTTGAGCGCGACGTTTTTGAGCGTTCCGCGCGTTGAAGTCGTATCGAGGTTGGAGGGCAACGATTCCTTGAACGCACCCGCCAAGACGAGCAGCGGCTCGATCTCGAGGTGATTGACAGTGAGTTCGCCGAAGGCCGGTTGCTTTTCGTTCGCGGAAAACACTTTGAGCGCGAAGTTGACGGGTTCAGGTTGCCTGCCCAGCGCGAGGTTTTCGGCGCGGATCTCGAATCCGCGATCACTTGCGTTCAAGGACAGCCGTCCTTTCACCTCGCCGAGATCGGTTTCGGCC
>JBOIGA010000224.1:0-5176 GCA_050741875.1 Burkholderiales bacterium | reverse complement strand
CGAGCAGCCGCGCACCCAGCCCAACACTGAGCTTTTTGCGCGCCTCTTTCGGAATGAGGACCTGGTTTCTTGCTGCTCACGGTAACTCTAACGGGCACGGAAAGACGGTCAGCCAAATTGACGAAATCTAGTAGCACAGCTGTGCAGCCAATTCAATAGGAAATAGCCCCGGCTATTTCCTAGTGCGAAGCATCGCGCCGCCTAGCCCGTGGGACTTCGCAAGAACGTGACGATTGGCTTTTCGCCGCAGTCGCGAACATTTCAAGCCCGCTACAAGTGCGGCGCGCAATGCAGGTTCGGATGCGCGAAGGAACGGCTGGGAAGCATCGCCATTGCACAGCGCCGTGAGCAAAAACAGTATGACGTCCGCTTCTTTTCGTAACTAAAGGCACGACGGGCGAATCACGCCAATGCAGTTGCCGCCGCTTCTTTCATCGTTGCGGCGAGGAGGCCATAGGTCGCGCTCCAAGCTTGTTTCAGTTCCGGAGTAAAGTCTTTTCCCAGCCCTTGCTCTAGCGTCCACAACAGGGCCGCACCGACGGTATCGTAGTGCGCGTCCTTGACGCCATAGCCAACGTGCCGGCGTCCCAGGTCCTGAACCGCGGGCACGATTTCATCGAGCCGCCCGATGCCGTTGACGGCGGTCGTGATCATTCGCATTAGCTTGCGTCTCTGCTCCGCCATGTCGCCTTTGAACAAGGGCTCGAGCGTCGGATCCAGTTCAAACAGTTTGCCGTAAAAAAATTGTGCCGCTGCGTCCTGGATCGGCAGTAATTTAGTCCAGGAAGACTGCACAAGCCTGATCTCTCTGGGTGTCATGTTTATCTCCTTTCATTGAGCAACCACTGTGACCATGTAATCCACCGCCGCCTTCACTTCGTCATCGGTCAGTGCGTCGTTTCCGCCCCGTGGCGGCATCTCGGTGCCGGCAGGTCCGAAGAGGCCTTGAAGCGCATGTTGGTAGAGTGCGTCCTTGCCCTTCTTCACTCTCGGCGCCCACGCCGCCTTGTCAGTAATCCGCGGCGCACCCGCAAGATCCGTGGCATGGCATGTTCTACAAGTGCTCAGCCAAATTTTGCGTCCCAGTTGCAAGCGTGGATCGGCGAATTCGGGAAACTCGTCCTGCCCGCAGTACGCAGCGGCATGAACAGCAAACATCACAACCGCCAATAAGCGCGGAACCATCAATTCATCGGAATGCGGACGATGACGCCCCCCATGACGTCGCCCAGTTTGAAATCGGAGCGCGGGCTATCCTTGTGTTCGTTGTGACAAGTGATACAGGCTTTGGCGACTGCCTTGTCCGGGTACACTGCGGTGAAGTATTTTTTGCCGCCGAGAGTCTCTTCCTTGTAGAACGGCTCTTCCGGCTTCGCCGCAACTGCCTTCAAGCCTTCCTCTTCGATCGGCGTCTTGGGCGCGTTCTGTTTATTCACCGGCCATAGGGACAGCAGCGAATAACTGAAGCCGACGTTTTTTTCCGCGACCATTTCCGCCCCAAATCGGAACATTTGCGCGGGCAGCACCAGAGCTTTTTCGTCCTTCCAGTGCTCGCTCGCCTTGATGATTTTTTCTTCGTTTTGCAGCCGATTCACGATGAGCCGGGTGTAGACCGTTCGATCGGCTTCCATCACCGCATGCAGCGCATTGGCCATCGCTTTGTGGCTCACCCCTTCTTGAGCCTTCTCGCCTGTGCAGCCTGCCAATAGTGCGAGCACGGCTGCTGTGCTGCCCGTCCATTTCATCACTTTCATTTCGGACTCCTTTCATGAGTTGAGTTAAATACCGATTCAGCGTCGGGCCGCTTTCGCTTCTTTTCCGGCTGTTCCTTTTTTCTCTTCTCGGCCATTTCCAGACTCTTGATGTGAACTCCGGGCGGGCCCGCGAAGTTGTTGGCGATCAAACGTGGATCGGCCAGCGCGTCGATCGAAAACTCGAGTCCATGGCAACTCAAGCAAACCGGACGAATCATTTTTTCGTTCGGACGCAATGTGTCATTCTGGTTGTGCTGCACCAGCCAATGCCGGATGTCGTCGGTGCGGTGCTCGACTCTCGGCAGATGGCAGCTTGCGCAGGAAACTCCACTGCCCGGGGGAAGCTCGCCAGTCAATTCCTTCCGCCACAAATCGAAGTGCGGCGACTTTTTGTAAGCCAGGCTGTGTGGATCGGCGTGGCATGCGAGGCAGCCCTCCACTGCCGCCTTGCGTGTGTCGAAGCGATGTGCTGCATGACACGCGTTGCAGGTGAGCTGTTTAGTCAAAGCGTCTTCACGCATTGGCAGCCTGGCGTCCTTCGGAGCCATCGGCGGCAGCTTTTCCGCGACGCGCATTCCATGCTTCCCGGCGAGCCATCCGTCGACTTCCGGGGTGTGACACAACTTGCACTGCTGCTGTCCCGGCCGTTCAATCCACGCGGCACCTTGAGACTGATGACAGGCGGAGCAATTGACTCCCGCCTTGGCGTGTGCGGTCGAGAGCCAATCGTCCATCAGCGCTGGTGAAACTTTCGTGCTTTTCGGCGCGTCGTTGTCTTCCGCGCCCAACGGCTTGAACGGATACTTGTCGGCGGGATAGTTCGTTAATTCCTTGACCGCTTCCGAAAAATCGCGCCGCGGCAGTGTGGTCTTAGGCAGGAGCGAAGGCTCTTTTGCGTGCTTCAAAAGAAAGTCTTCGTATAACGCGCGGTTGTCGTGGAAACGATGGCAGCCGCTGCTTGCGCAGGTGTCGAACGCCATCCCGGCATGGCTGGGCCGGTCGTTGGCGATCGCAAATTCGCCGCCGTGGCAATGAGAGCAAAAATCCTGCGGAAGCGTGACTCCCATCGCGTGGGTTGTGTCAGGCCGATGTTCAACATGGCAGGTCACGCAGTAAGTCGCATCGAGCTTTGCCGCGCGCTCCGCGTTTCTCGGGTCTGTAAACTTGCTCTTCGGATGCTTGTCGTCTGCCGCCTTGAGCTCCGCGCCGTGGCACTTCACGCACGCTTCCTGCAAATCGTCCCTGGTCGCGAATGCGCTCGTGTGGCACGATTCGCACGCCATTTCGATCTGATGGTGCCCGCTGGTCGTTTTCCCCGGTAAGAACTGCGAGCGCGCGCCGGCCAGCGCGGTATGGTGGCCCGCGTCCTTGGTGAATAGTCCGAATCCCAGGTAAGTCGCCGCAACCACTGTCAGTATTCCCCAGCAAAGCCAGAAGGCGCGTTTACTTGCCACCTTCCGCCTTGGTCAAAAGTAATAGCCCTTGAGCACATGAAAGCTCAGCAGCACGGGTACCGGCCAGAAAAGATAGAGGTGCGCCCAGAGCAGGCTCTTGCGTAGCCGCTGAGTCGAACCCATTCGATGCTCCATCGCAACCAGTGAGCCTGCGATGCCGCCGCTCACGAGCAGCCCCATAAAACAGAGAAGCAAAAGCTGGTTGAGCTCGCTCCCGAGCCGGCCGCCGGTGTGAATGAGGAGCGCTGCCAAAATGCCGATTCCGACCAGCGCATGAAACACGCGCCACAGCGCGAAGTCGCCCAGGCGAACAGCGCGCACGCGTTTGCGCAGCGATACGACAAGCGCGATGACGCTCAACGCGAGCAGCGAATATCCCGAGACCTGCTTCAAAAAGTTGTCACGCCAGAGCTGATCCCACTGCCAGGGATACTCGACGCTGTCGGCATATGGAACCGCGGGGGAGAGGAAGAAGGCGAGCGCAGCGACGAGCGCCATGGCGGCGGCGCCAAAGAGGGTTCGATAAGCGCGTATCGGCGCGAGCGGCGCGCTGCCACCGGCTAACTTTGCGAGCAGCGGGCGGCACGATCCGCACACGGTGGAAGCGCCGGTGTTTGCGGCAAGCGCCTCGACGCTTTTGCAGCCGGCCGCAAGCGCATTCGAAAGTTGCCCGCGGGTAACTCCGGTGCAGTTGCACACCACAGCCGTCGTGGACCATCGGGTCACGCACGTTTCTTCCGCTTCCGGCCAGAGGCTGCCGCGAACCCGGAAGCGCCAAAGTTGCCAAGGCCACGCAAACCGATTCTTGCTGACTGCTTCCTGCACCCGATTAAGATCGGGCCAATCCCCGACAGCGATCGCGCCAATCAGGCGTCCGCGCTGCACGATCACTTTGCGGTAGATATCCGTGCTCTCGAACACGCATTGCCGAGCGCGGTCGCGGACTGTTTCCTGAGTGACGTGGCCGATACCGAACACCAGCACGTCCAATACTTTCAGGCGAGTGGCAAAGACCGAGCCACGATAGCCGGCGGCGCCGCCAGCGATGTCATGCGCCGCAACGGCAGCTTGTTCCAGGGCGGGCGCCACGATTCCGTAGACTCGCTCCCGGTGTTCCGCGCATTCACCGACAGCGTAGATATCGGGATCGGAAGTACGCATGCCATCGTTTACGCGGATTCCTCGGCCGACTTTCAGCCCGGCTTTGCGCGCGAGCTCGATATTCGGGCGGATACCGGTCGCGACGATCAGCGTGTCGCAAGCGATTTCGCGCCCGCTGCGCAGCCGTACACCGCTCAAACGACCGCGACTCAACACTTGTTTGACGCTGTCACCGAGAACGACGTTGATTCCCATTGCCTGGAGGCGGCCCTGCAAATGCCATGAAGCCCGCTCGTCCAGTTGTGAAGACATGAGAATGGGACTGTGCTCAACGATCCACACGTCAGTATTGAATCGCTGCATCGCGCGTGCTGCTTCCAGGCCGAGAAGTCCGCCTCCCAACACCACGGTGCGGCGGCTGCGAACCCGCCGCGCGAGCAGTAGTTGCGCGTCGGTCATGTCGCGGAAGGTGTAGACGCCAAGCTGGTCTATTCCAGAAATATCCGGAACGTGGGGGTGCGATCCGGTGGCGAGCACGAGCTTTGAGTAGACTTGCCGTCTTCCTGTCGAATCCCAAACGAAGTGAAACTTCGGGTTTATGGCCACCACGGCGCAGTGAAAGCGAGCCTCGACGTCCTCGGGCAGCTTCGAGTCGAGGCTTAACGCTTCCCAACTCAATTCACCGGCGAGGAATGCGGACAAGCGCACTCGGTTGTATGGCCGCCAGGGCTCCTGGCCGTAAAGCACGATAGGCAGCTTTGGCGCGTGCCGCCGCAGTTCCTTTGCCGCGCGTACCCCCGCCGGTCCGCTACCGACGATCACCGCCGGCGCGATATCCGGAGCAAACTCCTCGTGTTTTTGTAACAC
>JBOIGA010000223.1:0-5197 GCA_050741875.1 Burkholderiales bacterium | reverse complement strand
GCGCGTACGAGTTTCTGCGTGAGATAAAGCTCTTCAAGCGTTTGATGCGGAGTCGCGAGCGCGCCTATGCTTTCAGCGCCGCTTTGTTCGCGAATGGACGTGAGTTTCGACGCGATGAAGCTAAAGGCTCGTGGCCAGTCGCACATCTGCCATTCGCCGTTCTCCTTGATCATCGGGGTGGTCAAGCGCTCGTTTGAATTGAGCGCTTCGTACGAGAAACGGTCTTTGTCGGAAAGCCAGCATTCGTTCAACTCTTCGTTTTCGAGAGGCAGAACGCGATAGACCCGATTGAGTTTGGTCTGCACGATCAAGTTCGATCCCAGCGAGCAATGGGGACTCACCGATTTCTTGTCGGCAAGTTCCCACGGGCGCGCGGTAAAGCGAAAAGGCTTGCTCGTCAGCGCGCCGACCGGGCAGACGTCGATCATGTTGCCGGACAACTCCGAATCCACCGTGCGGTCGACGAAAGCGAGAATCTCCGCGGCTTCTCCGCGTCCCACCATTCCGAGCTCCATCATGCCGGCGATTTCGACGCCGAAACGGACGCAGCGCGTGCAGTGAATGCAGCGGGTCATTTCGGTCGCGATCAGCGGACCCAGAAATTTGTTCGGCACCGATCGCTTGGTTTCTTCATAGCGGCTGTTTGACGCGCCGTAACCGACCGCCAGATCCTGCAATTGACATTCGCCGCCCTCGTCGCACACCGGACAATCGAGCGGGTGATTGATCAGCAAGAATTCCATCACGCCTTTTTGCGCATCCACGGCAAGCGGCGAATGCGTTTTCACTTTCATTCCATTGGTCGCCGGAGTCGCGCACGCGGGGAGAGGCTTCGGCGCTTTTTCGACCTCGACCAGACACATTCGGCAGTTGGCGGCGACCGAAAGCTTGCGGTGATAGCAAAAATGCGGGACGTAAATGCCAAGCTTGGTGGCCGCTTCGATCACCGTCGTGCCTTCCGCGACCTGAATCGCTTTGCCGTCTATCTCGAGCTCAATCATCTGAGACCTTCAATGAGCGACGAGGCACTTTTTGTGCTCGATGTGATACTGAAACTCATCACGAAAATGCTTGATGAAACTCTTGACCGGGAGCGCGGCGGCGTCACCGAGCGCGCAGATCGTGCGGCCTTGAATATTGTCGGCGACCCGATTCAAAAGATCGAGATCTTCGCTCTTACCTTTGCCATGCTCGATCCGGTGAGCGACGCGGTAGAGCCACCCGGTGCCTTCGCGGCAAGGCGTGCATTGACCGCACGATTCCTCGAAATAGAAATAGGCGAAACGCTCGAGCGCACGCACCATGCACACCGTCTCGTCCATGATGATCACCGCGCCGGAGCCGAGAAACGAACCCGCTTTGGCAATCGAATCGTAGTCCATGTCGGTTTGCATCATCACATCGGCCGGGAGCACCGGCATCGAAGAACCACCGGGAACGCAGGCCTTGAGCTTTCGACCGCCGCGCATTCCGCCCGCGAGGTCGAGCAGTTCCTTGAACGGCGTTCCCAAGCGCACTTCGTAGTTGCCGGGCTTCTCGACGTGCCCCGACACCGAAAAAATCTTGGTGCCGCCGTTATTGGGACGGCCCAGTTCGAGAAAAGTCTGTCCGCCATTGAGGACGATGTAGGGAACGCAGGCGAAAGTTTCGGTATTGTTGATCGTCGTCGGCTTGCCGTAGAGACCGTAGCTCGCGGGGAAGGGCGGCTTGAAGCGGGGAAAGCCCTTTTTTCCTTCGAGCGATTCCAGCAATGCGGTTTCCTCGCCGCAGATGTAGGCGCCGTACCCCGGATGGTTGTAAAGCTGAAAGCTGAAATCGGAGCCGAGAATACTGTCGCCCAGGTAGCCCGCGGCGCGCGCTTCTTCCACCGCTTCTTCCATGCGTTCGTACACGTCCCAGACTTCTCCGTGAACGTAGTTGTAGCCAGTGCGGATTCCCATGGCGTAAGCCGCGATCACCATTCCCTCGATGAGGATGTGCGGGTTGTAGCGCATGATGTCGCGGTCCTTGAACGTCCCCGGCTCGCCTTCGTCGGAATTGCACACTAGGTATTTTTCACCCTGATAGTTGCGCGGCATGAAGCTCCACTTGAGCCCGGTCGGAAATCCAGCGCCGCCGCGCCCGCGCAGCGCCGATTTTTTTACTTCGTTGACCACCGCGTCAGGCGACATTTTCTCCAACAACACCTTTTCGAGCGCCTGGTACCCTCTGCGCTTTTTATAGTCCGCGAGCCGCCAGCCGCGGTCGCCGTCGAGGTCTTTGAGGATGATCTCCTTCACTTCAGCTCCGAAATGAACTCGTCCACTTTCTTTGGCGACATGAAGCTCAACATTTTCTTGTTGTTGAGAATGAGCACCGGAGCGTCGCCGCAGGCGCCGAAGCATTCGCCCTGCTTCAAGGTAAATTTCTTGTCGGCGGTCGTTTGATTGAAGTCGATTCCAAGTTTGCGTTTCAAATGATCGGCGGCCTCATTCGCGCCCGACAACGCGCAGGGAAGGTTGGTGCAAATCGAAATCTTGTATTTGCCGACCGGAGCGACGTCGTACATCGTGTAGAAAGTCGCGACCTCGTACACTGCGATGGCAGGCAGTCCGAGATAGTTTGCGACAAACTCGATCGTTTCGGTCGCCAGCCATCCTTTCTCTTCCTGGGCGATCCGCAGCGCCGACATGACCGCGGATCGTTTCTGGTCCGGCGGATATTTGGCGATTTCCCGCTCGATCCTGGCGAGCGATTCGGACGACAGCATCAGCGGTCAACCTCGCCGAAGACGATGTCCTGAGTCGCGATGATCGCGACTATATCGGCGATCATATGTCCGCGCGACATCTCGTCGAGCGCGGCCAAGTGCGGAAACCCAGGAGCGCGAATCTTGAGACGATAAGGTTTGTTGGCGCCGTCGGACAGGATGTAGATGCCGAACTCGCCTTTAGGCGCTTCGACCGCGCAGTAGACTTCGCCTTGGGGAACGGGAAAGCCTTCGGTGAAAAGCTTGAAGAAATGGATCAGCTCCTCCATGTTCTGCTTCATCTCGACGCGTGAAGGCGGCGAAATCTTGTGGTTGCCCGTCATCACCGGCCCCTGATTTTTCCGCAGCCACTCGATGCACTGTTTGACGATGCGGTTGGACTGGCGCATTTCCTCGATATGCAAGAGATAGCGGTCGTAGCAGTCGCCGTTGACTCCGATGGGAATATCGAATTCGAGCCGGTCGTAGACTTCATACGGCTGCTTCCTGCGCAAGTCCCACTCGACTCCGCTTCCGCGCAACATGCAACCGGTGAAACCGAGCGCCAGCGCGCGTTCGGGTGAGACGACCCCGATGCCGACGGTCCTCTGTCTCCAGATACGGTTATCGGTTAGCAGCGTTTCGTAATCGTCAATGTACTTGGGAAACCGATCGGTGAAGGACTCGATGAAATCGAGCAAAGACCCCTGGCGATTCTCGTTGCGTCTCTTGACGTCGTCTTTGTCGCGAATTTTAGATTCCTGGTATTGCGGCATGCGATCGGGAAGATCGCGATACACGCCTCCCGGACGATAGTACGCCGCGTGCATGCGCGCGCCGGAAGCGGCTTCGTAGCAGTCGAACAGATCCTCACGCTCGCGAAAGCAGTAGAGAAAGACGCTCATCGCGCCAATGTCGAGCGCGTGCGCCCCCAGCCACATGAGGTGATTCATGATGCGCGTGATTTCGTCGAACATGACGCGGATGTATTGCGCGCGGATCGGCACCTCAAGTTCGAGCAGCTTCTCGATCGCCAGAACGTAGGCGTGCTCGTTGCACATCATCGAGACGTAATCGAGCCGATCCATGTACGGCAGCGTCTGGATATACATTTTCTGCTCGGCGAGCTTCTCGGTCGCGCGATGCAAGAGTCCGATGTGCGGATCGGCGCGCTGTACGACTTCTCCATCGAGCTCAAGCACGAGCCGCAGCACCCCGTGCGCCGCGGGATGTTGTGGGCCGAAATTCATCGTGTAGTTACGAATTTCAGGCACGTTTTGCCCCGCTTCGGACCCCAACACCTTTGGCGAAGCCAAAGCGATGCTGCGGGTCAAAACACGCCGCGCAGCGGCTTGTTTCGGAGATCACTAACCTTCGCGAAGCTAAGGTTATGTGATCACTAAAGTTCATCGTGTAATTTCTAATTTCGGGCATGCAGTCCTCAGTCCTCAGTCCTCAGTCCTCGCCCCTTTTCCTCACCCGTATCCCCGTACTTCTCCTCGCGGATCACGCGCGGAGTCAGAACGCGATTCTCGATCGTCACCGGTTGATAAACGACTCTTCCGGTTTCCGGGTCGTAGCGCATCTCCACGTTTCCCACCATGGGAAAATCCTTGCGGAACGGGTGGCCGATGAAGCCATAGTCGGTGAGAATGCGGCGCAGATCGGGATGCCCGCTGAAAACGATTCCCATGAGATCGAAAGCTTCGCGCTCGTACCAATTGGCCGCCGGCCACACCGGCAGGATCGAATCAATCACTGGAAAATCATCGTCGGCGACAAAGGCGCGCATTCGCAGTCTTTGATTGCGGGCGACCGAAAGCAGGTGATACACCACCGCAAAGCGTCTGCCGCTCCAGCCTCCTTCTCCATATTCCTGGTAATCGACCGCGGCCAAATCGATGAGCTGCTCGAACCTGAATTCGTCGCGCAGCTTTTTGGCGACTCCGAGCAAATCCGCGGGTGCGACCTCGATGGTGATTTCATTCAGCCGAGTTCGAAGCGTAAGAAGCTTGTCCGCGAAAGTTGACTTGAGGTCCGCGGCGAGCAAGTCGAGCGTCATGTGCGGGCGATGGTGTTGGTGCGCTTGATCTTGTTTTGCAACTGGATAATTCCGAAGAGCAGCGCTTCCGCCGTCGGTGGACAGCCGGGGACGTAAATGTCCACCGGAACGATGCGATCCGATCCGCGCACGACCGAATACGTGTAGTGGTACGGCCCGCCGCCATTCGAGCACGAGCCCATCGAAATGACCCAGCGCGGCTCGGCCATCTGATCGTAAACTTTGCGCAACGCAGGGGCCATTTTGTTGCACAAAGTTCCAGCGATAATCATCAAGTCCGACTGACGTGGACTTGCTCGAAATATCACTCCGAAGCGGTCGAGGTCGTAGCGCGCGGCGCCGACGGCGAGTCCGACGATGATGAACAGGAGAATCGGGAAGTAGTTTTCTAACATTAACTGCAGGAC
>JBOIGA010000222.1:0-5198 GCA_050741875.1 Burkholderiales bacterium | reverse complement strand
CTTTTTGACTAACGTGGCGAGGTGAGCGAAGCCGCCCACTTTGCCGTAAGTCTTCGCGGCTTTCTCGAAATCGAGATGCGAGTAGGCGTAGGCTTGTTTGGAGCCCGCACCCATTCCGAAATGTGCGAGAAGTGCATCTCCGACGAGATAGGGGGGCTGACTGCCCGATTGGCCCAGGCCAATGTTGACGCTCGGCTCGCGGTAATAGAGCGGCAGCAGCTGCGCGTGCGTATCGCTTACGTGAAGAAGGGTGACGTTGTTACCGAAGGTGGGAAGGTCGTAAAGGCTTTCGACCTGTCTGGCGAAAGACTGCCTACAATTGAGTCCAGCCGCAGCCGCAACCGCAAGAACGTTCAGGAATTCGCGACGATTCACTCAGAAGGTAGTGGGGCTCGGAATGCTGCATTCTAAATTCAACGATTCAAAATTCAAGCTTTAGCTTCCGCCGATTGTCGTCTCGACGCTATTCTTCCCACCTTTGTTGTCTTCCCAGCTCACGACGACTTTGTCCCCGGCTTTCGCCCCCTTCACCTTGAATTGGATAAAGGGATTCTTCGACACGGCTTGGCTCCAATCCGCATCGAGAACGGTCTTGCCGTTCAGCGTGGCGACAACGTGGGTAATGTAGTGGATCGGAATCAACTCACCCGTTTTCCGGTCCTTTCGTTGTCCCGTTTCCATGGGGTGGCTCATCAGGACGCGCACATCGGCGACGTCGCCCTGCAAACTGGCGCGGATTTTCATCGCGTCAGCCATCCCCACAACCTCCGATGGTGACTTTCACTTCTCTCGACGCGGTGTAGAGCTTGCCGCCCGCGTTCACCAGCGCGCGCACTTTGGAAGTCTCGGCCATTTTGATGCGGGTCGAAACAAACGCTTCAGCTCCATTGGCAAAGTCGTAAGTCGCGATGAGCGGGAAGGGATTCTTGTCCACCAGAATCGTGATCGTCTGCGTGTTCGGAATCTTGCTCGTAACTTCGACCGGAACCGCGGCGCCGTCGTACGCAACATCGGGCGTTTGGATGACGACGTCTTTGTTTTCGGCGGCGTCGGTCGCATTAAGGCTTTTGAGCGCGTCGGCGAGAGTCTCCGCTTCGAACGCGGCTTTGTCCGGCCGCGCGGCACTTAGCGGCCTCGCCAGAAACGCGAGCAGCGCCGTCAAGCCTGCGCACTGTAAGAATGTCCTACGATCCATGGCTCCTCCGTCTGGCCCTCCGGTCTGATTAGGCCACGCGTTTCGAATTAAATTCCTTGTCCGCGGAGGGGCCTTCGTCTTCATGCAAAATTTGCCAGTATTGATATCTCATCGTTGCCGCCGCTCCGGCGATGATGAAAACAAAAGTCACGATAGACCCCATTGCCAGGGTAGAAAGGCCGGTGATCCCCTGCCCGATCGTACATCCGAGCGATAGCACTCCGCCCGTCCCCATCAGCACACCGCCGGCGATATGATTTCCCATATCGCCCGTCGTGCGAAACCCTTCCCATCGAAAAGACCGGGAAACGACAGCGTAAAAAAACGCTCCTAAAGCAACGCCTGCCGCAGCCGCGATTCCGAACGTCAGATGCAGCGAAGCATCGGACCACAGGAGCAAGAGCTCGAGGCCGTATGCGGCTGGAGCGACCATGCTCAATGACTCGGCAAGGCGAGAGTTAGTCGCAAAGTGCGTCATCTCCAGCGTCTGCGGATCCTCTCCGTAGCCGATACTTCCCGTCACATACCATCCCGCGACCACGAGCAGCCCCACCGCGAGTCCACCTAGAACATTGTCAAAAGTGCGGAATTCCCCCCGGGAAAAGATGAAGGCGAGCAATCCCCCGCCGATCAGCGCGGACAACACGATTTGCCACCCGGTCTGGGAAGTGGCGCTCGCTTTCGCCGCGATCGAAGGCAAGTCCTGCGCCACCAAAAGTTGGGCCGCGAGCGGCTGCAGAAAGTCGATCCGCCATACGCCGAAAAGTCCCTTCAACGTCATGTACCCGGCGATGGCGATGAAGACAAACACGATCAACGATTTCAGATTACCCGAGCCCAGGCGCATGAGCGTCTTGCTCGGACATCCCGAAGCGAGGGTCATTCCGACTCCCATCATCGCACCGCCGAGCGCGTACGAGAGCCAGGCAAAATTGGCGGTCTGATAGATCGAGCGCGAAAGATCGATCATCCCCGAGACCTCAAGCGCGTTGGCGCCGATGATGGCCACCGCGATCGCGAGCAGCCACATTCGCATTCGATTCCAGCTTCCGATGTTGACCACATCGGAAATCGCGCCCATGACGCAGAAGTTCGTGCGCGAGGTGACCGCGCCGAAAATGAAACCGAGCGCAAAGCCGGATGCGACGACCGTTTGGGACAAATCCATTTCGTCACTCGGGCTCACACCGCCACGTGCCGGACTTCCCCCCGGCTTTTTCGAGAAGGCAGATTCCTTCGATTCGCATACCGCGATCCACGGCCTTGCACATGTCGTAGATGGTCAGCAGCGCGGTGCTCACGGCGGTCAGCGCTTCCATCTCCACGCCGGTTCTTCCAATTGTCTCCGCCGTTACTTCGCAACGCACCGCTGACTTGTTGGGAATCGTTTCGAACCGCGCATCGATTTTCGTCAGTGCGAGCGGATGGCATAAGGGAATCAATTCCGCCGTGCGCTTGGCGGCTTGAATCGCGGCGATTCGGGCGACTCCCAGCACGTCGCCTTTTTTGACCGAACCTTCGATGACGAGACGCAGAGTTTGCGCTTGCATGACGATGCTTCCCTCCGCTTTGGCAACTCGTCGAGTTTCGTCTTTGCCGCCGACGTCGACCATGTACGCCTTGCCGGATTCGTCAAAATGGGTGAGCGCCACGAGATAGGAACTTGAACGTGAACGGGCTTATCATAGCAATTTAGTAAGGAGTGAGGGGTGAGGAGTGAGGAGTTGACTGCCCCGGCGCTTTGTATGTCGTTCATTCTAAAGTCCCGTAATCGCTTTGCCGTCCTGATTCTTTGCGCGGCGCTGATTTCGCCGCAGGCAGGGGCGGAAGGTTTGCCCGATCTTGGCGACGCTTCCGAATCGGCTTTCTCGCTCGCGCAGGAGCGAGAAATCGGCGAGGAGATCATGCGCCAGATCCGCAGCGATCCCGCTTTCCTCGACGACGCGGAAATCACGCAGTACCTCAACGATCTCGGTTACAGACTCGAGTCGCGCCAGAGCCTCACTTTTTTCGGCGTCAGGGACCCGACCATCAACGCTTTCGCGCTGCCGGGAGGCTTCATCGGCGTGCACACGGGTCTCATCGCTTCGTCGCTAACCGAATCGGAACTGGCGAGCGTGCTATCGCACGAAATTGCCCACGTTACGCAACGGCATATCGCTCGTCTTATTTCGTCGCAGAAGAAGTCGACCATCATTTCGCTCGCCGCGCTGGCGGTGGCGGTGCTCGCGTCGCGCTCCAATTCGCAGATTTCGCAAGCCGGGGTCGCGACCGCGCAGGCCACCGCGATTCAATCGCAACTCAATTTCACCCGCGAGCACGAGCGCGAAGCCGATCGCATCGGCTTGCAGATTCTGCAGCAGGCGGGTTTCGACGCGCGCGCGATGCCGGCTTTCTTCGAACGCCTGCAACGCGGTACGCGCGCGCTGGAGACCAGCACGAGCGCGCCGGCTTACCTGCGCACGCATCCGCTCACCTTCGAGCGTATTGCCGACGTCGAAAGCCGCATCCAGGGGCTTGACGCCAAGCAGAGCGTCGACAGCCTCGATTTCCATCTGGTCCGCGCCAAACTCAAGGCGAATCACGAAACGCCCCGAGACGCGATCGCATACTTCGAGCAGAACGTGCAGCAGCGGAAATTCGCCGCCGAAGCGGGAAGCCGCTACGGTCTTGTGGTCGCGCTCATGCGGCAAAAAAACATCGGGCGCGCCGAAAAAGAAATGGCGAGCTTGCGCGAGATTGCACCGCCCAATCCGATGATCGAGAATCTCGCGGCACAGGTAAAAACCGCGGCGGGAAAGAAAGACGAGGCCGTCGCCATCTATCGCAACGCCCACGGCAAGTTCCCCGAATCCAAGGTGCTGACTTATAACTACGCCGAATCGCTGCTTCACGCACGCTCATCCGAGAAGGCCCTCGAAGTGGTGGAGGATCAGCTCGAGCTTTATCCGGATGACGCGAGGCTCTATCTTCTGCGCGCGCAAAGCTACGCAGCGCAGAACAAGCGGCTCTTGCAGCACCAGTCGCAGGCCGAAGCGTACGTTCGCCTGGGTAGTCTTCCCCAGGCGATCGAACAACTGCAGATCGCTTTGCGAGCGGGCGACGGCGATTTCTACGAGCTCTCGCAAGTCGAAGCACGGCTCAATCAACTGCGCGCGCTCGAAGCGGAAAGCCGAAAGCCTTAGAACCTACCCGACAAGCAAGGTGTAGACGAGGCCGGCTGCCGAGCACGCGGCGATCACCGGAATCACTCCCGCGCCAAAACGGACCAAGGCAAGCAAAGCCGCGGCGCCAATCAGCGCGGAGAACCACTCAAACCGCCCGCCGAAGCCTTCGGGCCAGAGGACGTGGTAGGCGAAAAAGAAGGAAAGATTCAGGATCACGCCGACGACCGCGGCGGTAATTCCGGTCAGTGGGGCCGTGAATTTAAGGTCTCCGCGCGTCGCTTCAACGAGCGGCCCGCCGATCAAAATAAAAAGGAAGCACGGCAGGAAAGTGAAATACGTCACGAGCGCTGCCGCCATAGCACCCGCCGCGAACAACCGGTCGGGACCGAACACTTGGCTCGTCCACGCCCCGACGAAAGCGACGAAGGAAACGACCATGATTAGCGGTCCCGGAGTCGTTTCGCCGAGCGCAAGTCCATCGATCATCTGTGTCGCGCTAAGCCACTGATAGTGCTCGACCGCGCCTTGATAGACGTATGGCAGCACCGCATACGCTCCGCCGAAGGTCAGCAACGCGGCTTTGGTGAAGAACCATCCCATCTGAGTCAAGGTTGCTTCCCAACCGAAGATAACCAGCAAAGCCGTGATCGGAACAGTCCACAGCAAAAAACCAATTAGCGCGTAGCGCGCGGCGCGGCGAGCACTGAATCGCGCATGCGCAGGAGGCGGCGTGTCGTCGTCTATCACCGCGGAGCCAAAGCTTTCGGTCACACCACTATGCGGACCTTGCACGGCAAACTTTTCCGGCGCGAGGCGTGCGCCGATCAGGCCAACAG
>JBOIGA010000221.1:0-5222 GCA_050741875.1 Burkholderiales bacterium | reverse complement strand
GGGGTTAACCATTCGCCGCGTCGCGCTTCGCGCATCTCATCCCGCAAAGCCGCCGTCGCGACCGTGCGGGACTTCATCAGAGGTTCTTAATGCGCCGCGCGCTCAAGATTTTCGCGGCGCTCGTCGTCGTTCTCGCCGTGGCGGTCGCGCTCGTGCTTTGGCTCGCCGGACGCGAATCCACTTTGCAGTGGCTTGCGCAAATCGCGACCGAGGCAAGCGGCGGCAGATTGAGTGTGCAGGGCGTTTCCGGTTCCCTCTACGGGCCACTCGCGATCAGCGAAATTCGCTTCGAAGACGACAACCGGCGCGTTGACGTCCGCGGGCTCAGGTTCGATTGGGCGCCTGAAAAGCTGCTCGATGGACGAGTTCAGGCGACGGAGCTTTCCGCCGCAGAAATCGAGTCTTTCACGAAAAAGAAAACTGAAGAGCCGCCGCCTTCTGTACCTGAAAGCCTCGCGCTGCCTTTCACATACGAAATCGACAAGGCGCAAATCAAGTCTCTCGTCATCGCCGATGCGAAGGGGCGGCGAGAACTAAATGACATCGCTGTACATCTCGACTACGACGGAGAAATTCATCGCGCCGAATTGCAGTCCGTTTTGTTCGCGGGAGGACGCGCTCGCGGCGAACTCGCGCTCGAAGACAGCGCCCCATTCCCGCTAGACGGCGTTGCGAGCGTCAGCGGCAACTGGCAAGAGCACGAATACAACGGCAAGCTCGCGCTTTCCGGTGCGCTTGCCGAGGTGCAATTCCGCGCGAGCGCGGAAAGTGGCGAGGCGAGCGCCGAAGCCGAGGGCACGGCAAACCCTTTCTCTAAATTTCCGCTCGAGGGTGTCGAGCTTAAAGCGGCAAACGTTGACCCCTCGCACTTTCGCGCGAATCTTCCGGGCGCCGATCTCGGCGCGGCAGTGACCTTGCAAAGCGAAGGAGAGACCCTCGCGGGCGATCTGATGATCGACAACGCCAAGCCTGGCCCGAGCGATCAGAAACTTCTTCCCCTGGAAAAAGCCAGCCTGGCTTTTGGCGGTTCGGTCGAGGCGCTCGAATTCAAAGACATTGAAGTCGCATTTCACGAAAGTGGAAAGCTTGTCGGCGACGGGAAGTACGAGCGCGAGACGTTGCATCTTTTCTTAACTGCGCAAGCGCTGAATCTGCGCGCATTGCACAGCGCGTTACAGCCGACCAGTCTTGATGGCGATCTCGCTATTGCGGCCAGCGCGAAAATGCAAACGCTGGACGCCGATCTCACCCACGAAAAGTTTCGCATTCGAGTCGACGCCGAGCATGACGATGGCAAGATCGAAGTTTCGCGCGCGGAGCTGAAGTCAGGCAAAAGCGAGCTTGTCTTTAACGCCAACGCGGAGCTTGCCGCGCCCAATACGTTTCATGCGGAAGCGCTGCTCAAAAGTTTCAACCCGGCCGACTTCGGCGAGTTTCCTCAAGCTCGACTCAACGCAACTTTGAACGCCGAGGGCAAGCGCGCTCCGGATTTGTCGGCCAAGCTCAATTTTACGTTGGATGACAGCCGCTGGCGCAAAGTGCCGTTGCGAGGAAAAGGCGCAGTGACCGTCGCCGGAGAAGCGGTCGAAAACACGAAAATAACTTTGCAAGCTGGCGCGAACCGTCTCGATTTGAATGGAGCTTTCGGCCGCGCAGGAGATGCGCTGCGCTTTGTTCTTTCCGCGCCGCGTCTCGGTGAGTTGGGAGCGAAATTGCGCGGAAATGCCGAAGCGCAGGGGAACCTGCGCGGAACGGTTACGCAAGCCTCGATGGATCTCGCTCTCAAGGCGGCCAATCTTCAAACACCCGGTGACGTCGCTGTCAACAAGGCTCAGGCGGAAATCGAAGCCCAGGGCAACCTCAAAAAGCCCGCGGATTTTTCGTCGTTGAAATTTTCGGCGCAAGCCACGAACCTTTCGGCGAAAACGGCGAAAGTGGGAAATTTCCAGGGTAGCGGCACAGTAAAAGACGGGGTGAATGGAAAAATCGCGATGGCGCTCGCGGCCAAAAACGTGATCACCCCACAGCTCACATTGTCCAACGCAAGAATCAACGCCGGCGGCAGCCGCGCGGCACACCGCGTCAACGCTGAAGCGGTGGGATCCGATCTCCTTGGGTCCGATCTCGATTTCCAGGCCACGGTGGTGGGCAATTGGCGAGATGATTCCTGGAGCGGAAAGATCGAAAAGTTGAGCAATAAGGGGCGCTACCCCTTGCAACTGCTCGCTCCCGCCAAACTTTCTGTTTCCCCTCCCCGCTTTCATTTGCAGGACGCCAGGCTGCAAGTCGCGGGAGGACAAGTCTCGCTGAACGAACTAGCAATGGATGACGGCAGCATAGCGACTACCGGGAGCTTGAGCGCTTTCCCGCTCGCCTATCCGCTGTCATTCGTCAAGCAGAAAGCCGTCGCGAGCACTGATCTCGTGATTGGCGCCGATTGGAACTTGAAGGCCGCTGAAACAATTGAGGGCAAGATGGTCATCAAGCGCGAAAGCGGCGATGTGATCCTCGACCAGGACATCGCTCTGGGTTTGCAGCAATTGGAGTTTTCGGCGCGCGCCGAACAAAATCGAATGCAAACCGCGTTGGTGTTGTCCGGGACTCGCGCCGGAACGGTCAATGCCAGCGCGGAGCTTCCCTTGCAGCGTCAGGATAAACAATGGCGCATCGCGCCTGCCGCTGCGCTTAGGGCCACCGTCGACGCGGCGATGCCCTCCATCGCATGGTTGAGTGCGTTGGCGAAACCCGGCAGCGAATTGGACGGCGCGCTCAACCTCAAGGCGACTGCGCAAGGGAGTTGGAACAATCCGCAAATCTCGGCGCAGCTCGAGGGAGATAATTTGAGTGGAAAGGCAGCGCAACTCGCGCTGAGCAAAGGGCAGTTGCGGGCGGCGCTCGATGCCCAATCGCGCCCAGGCTCGCCCAGCGCCGATGTCAAGTTGAGTCTGGAAGCATCGGCACCGTCCTATGGCAATGTGTCGGGCGAAGCGAGTGCCACGATGACGAACGATGGAAGCACCTGGGAAATCGCACGCGCTGCGCCGCTTCAGCTGGACCTGAATGCCACGATTCCTTCGCTCGCATGGGCAAATGCTTTTGTAAAATCTGAAAAGGCCGTCTTCGATGGCGCGGTCAACTTCAAGGCAAGTGCGCGAGGTACGTTTGATCATCCTCAGCTCTCCGCGGAACTGAACGGAAATGGCTTGAGCGCAAGCCTGCCGCAAACCGAGGTCGCACTACGCGATGCCCAGTTGCGCGCGCAGTTGAGCGCAACAGCGCAGCCCGGAACTCCGCACGCCAATGTCGAATTGAGCCTGAATCTTTCGGCGCCACCGTACGGCAACGTTTCGGCAGAGGCGCAAACTCGGTTCAGCAACGATGGCAAGGTTTGGGGAATCGCGCGCACCGCGCCGCTCAAGGCGCGGGTCGAGGCCGCGGTGCCTTCGCTCGAATGGACCCGAGCCTTGCTTCCTCCAGGAATCGCCGCGGGCGGCAATTTTGCGCTGCGCGCCGCCGCGGATGGGACATGGGAAAACCCCGGCCTGTCCGGCGCCTTGAGCGGCGATGCGCTCGAAGTGCAGCATCTGGACTCGGGGCTCAATCTCAAGGATGGAGTATTGCGCGCTGAACTCAAGGCTGACTCGCTCTTACTTAAAGAACTGACCCTGCACGGCGGCGAAGGAACACTTAAGGCCGACGGCAGCGCGTCACTCGACGGTAGCAACCCTGTGGCGAAAATCAACTTTAGCGCCGACAAGCTGACCGCGATGGGCCGCCCCGACCGTTTGCTGGTGTTGACTGGCGCCGGTGCTTTTGATCTGCGCGACCGAAAGTTTTCAGGCGACGTAAAACTCAAAGCCAACCGCGCGTTGATCGAGCTGCCAGACTCCAGCGGTCCTTCGCTTGGGCCGGATGTCGTCATCGCCGGCGAGACGCCGCCAAAACCAGAATCCGCACCGGGGTTCTCGAATGCCAATCTGGTTCTCGATTTCGACTTGGGGGACAACTTCGTCGTCGTCGGCAAAGGGCTGGACGCGAAACTCGCGGGATTGATCACTTTGCGTCTCGATGGCGCACCTCCGCCCACCGCAAAGGGCACGATTCGCGTTACCAAGGGAACTTACGCCGCCTACGGTCAGCGGCTCGTCATCGACCACGGCATCGTCACTTTTGCCGGGCCGATTGACAATCCCGGTCTCGATATTCTGGCGATGCGCAAGAACCAGCCGGTTGAAGCCGGGGTCGCGATCGCCGGGACCGCGCAAAATCCCCGGCTCACTCTCGTTTCCGATCCGGTCGTGCCCGACACTGAAAAAGTATCGTGGCTGGTGCTCGGCCGCGGGCTTTCGGGAAATAACCAGAATGACCTTGCCCTGGTGCAGGCGGCGGCGGGAGCGCTGCTCGCCAAAGGTCAGTCAGTTAGTCTGCAGACGAGAATCGCCCAGGCGACGGGTCTGGATGAAGTGGGAATTTCCGGATCAGGACTTGAAGGCAGCGTGTTGACTCTCGGAAAACGCCTGTCGTCGGGAGTGTATCTCACTTTCGAGCGTGGTTTGACCGGCGCATCGAACGTCGCGAAACTGCGCTACTCGCTGACTCCGCGCTGGTCACTTGAGACGCAAGCCGGCAGCGATACGGCGCTCGATCTGTTCTACACGCTGTCGTTCGATTGACTCGCCGCTGCGGCGGGTTAGAATCCCACGCCATGAAAAATTACCTTGCCTCCATCGGCGTTCCCGAACAGTGGCTCAATATCTCCGAAACAACGGCGCATGTTCTGCTCATCCTGTTTTTCGCCTGGATTGTTCTCAAGGTGGCGAAAAAAGCGATCAAGCTCTTGCAGACGCGCATGCTGCACCGAACGCGCGACGCCGAGAGTTTGAAACGAATCGGCACCTTGAGTCAGGTCTTTCGCTACATCGTCTCGGTCGTGGTCTGGGTGATCACCTTCATGCTCGTGCTCGATCACATTGGCATTTCGATCGCGCCGATACTCGCCGCCGCCGGAGTGGTCGGTCTTGCCGTGGGATTCGGCGCGCAAAGTCTGGTCAAGGATTTCTTCACCGGATTTTTTCTGCTGCTCGAAAATCAGGTGCGGCAAGGCGACGTGATCGAAGCCGGCGGCAAATCGGGACTCGTCGAACACATCACGCTGCGCTACATCCAGATGCGCGATTACGACGGCAATGTGCATTTTGTCCCCAACAGCACCATTACTACAG
>JBOIGA010000220.1:488-5250 GCA_050741875.1 Burkholderiales bacterium | reverse complement strand
TGGATGGTGGAACGCCGTCCGTAACGGCGACTCGAATGCGGCGAGGACGGTGACGGTTTCCCTGCTCAACGAAGACCGGAGCAGCATCGTGCTGACGTGGAAGTTCTTGCGCGCGCGGCCAGTCAACTATTCATTCTCGCCGCTCAATGCTCTCGCCAACGAGCCGCTCCTCGAAACCCTCGAGCTCGCATTCGAGCGTTTCGAGATGGAATGACTATTTGTCTTCGCAATAAATCAAGAGCGCTTACCTTCGCGCAGCCTGATTTTCAACGCCTGCGGGAATCAGCGCGCGTTTTACGACGATGAGTGTGATGAGTCCGGCGAGAATCGCGGCCACCACCGCTTTAAAAATCACAAACGGCCAGAGGCGCAGGCTCAGGATGCCAAGTGTATTGAAGGCGAGAAAAACGATTGGCGTCAGGACAACGATGCTGATGATCCCGAGCATCAACCCCAACACTAATGAGTTCGCCGGCAAACGTGTAACGCGCCTGAGGGCGGCAGCTCGATTGGCGCCAACATCTTTGCGCACTGCAGGCATCACAATCAGCGTGACCAGCAGCGGCAACAAAAACTGGTCACGACGGTGTCACCGACGATGCTTTTCTCGCCGAACAAAGGCACTTCACTCGAACCACGATAAATGAGCCAGGCCAAGCCGCCGTTGAGCACGAGGTTGATGAAAGCAGCTGCGATCACCTGCCCTGGAACGTACTGCTCGGTGGTTCGCATGTATTTAGTCCCAGCCGAAAGTTCGATCTCATCACACTGGACAAGCAATTAGCAAACGCAGCCAAAACTGCTTAAGCCTTTCGGTCGGGGCACGGCAACGCTTCGGCGCGGTGCGTCGAGCGCGGCATGCCCGAGAGCGGAACCACTTCGCACTCGGCCTTTTTGACTAGCCCATAAGTCGTATTGCCACTCGATGGCACGAGCGCTGGCGCGGAGGCGCATTCGGCCGGGGTCTTTCCGACAACATCCTCGAAGGCTATGAGTGGCTTTGCAAAAACTTCGTAGAGGGCGATGAGATTTTTCTCTTCGGATTCAGCCGCGGCGCTTACAGCGCGCGCAGTTTGATCGGCTTGATCAGAAAATGCGGCCTCCTGCTCGCTCCCAATGACGGTCTGATAAACCAGGCTTATGAAATGTATCGCGACAAGAACATTCGTCCTGACGACGCGCAGGCGCAGAACTTTCGGCGGAGTTTCTCACGGCTTCCGCGTATCCGGTTTATTGGCGTCTGGGATACGGTCGGTGCGCTCGGAATACCGATCTCCGGAGTGCCTTTCAGTCGCGACTATTATCAGTGGCACGACACGGAGCTCTCCGGGATCGTGGATTACGCATACCACGCAGTCGCGTTGGATGAGCATCGCAAGGACTACGATGCGACGGTATGGACTGCGAAGAAAGCCGAAAACGTCGAAGTCGAACAGCGCTGGTTCATTGGCGCTCACGGCAACGTCGGCGGCGGTTACAGGAACGACCCGCTTCCCAACCTGGCGTTGAGATGGCTGCAGGAAAAGGCTAAGACGTGCGGGCTATCGTTCGCGCGCGAGGTCATCGTCGGCCGCGAAGATTATCGAGCGCCGATCTCGGATACTTTCGGCGAGTTCATGTTTGGCTTGTATCGTATTTTCAAAGGCAACAAGCGTTTCTATCGCGCGATCGGAAAAGGCGTCGCTGAGACGATTGACCCATCGGTATGGCAACGCTGGGACGCCGATGCCGAATACCGGCCTCCCACTCTGAGCTCACGCGCCGAAAAGCGCGACGATCTCGCGCCCGCTTAGAAGCGCGCGATCAGATTCACGCCGCGTCATGAATTAACGTCCCATCACCGTCCAGCACCGCGGCACTTCACCAACTTTTTCAACGCAGTCAAGCGTTGCGCGACCGCCGAGAATTGCAGTGGGAAGCGATCTCGATTCTTGCTTGACTATTCGCGAAAAATACACCCATCATTCGCAATTGGTAGTAATGTTACCGGGAGCAGGAATGACTTGAACGCGCTACGCGTTGTCATCGCTGCCGTGCACGATGCCCAATGGATTCGCAACTGAACTCCGCCCGAATCCGTAGCGACCGCGCTATTGGCTCTCGTATTGCCGAGAATCCCGGAAAAGTCCCTTCAGTCAAAGCGCTCGCGTTCGACGTGTTCGGCACGGTAGTAGATTGGCGCCGAAGCATCATCCGCGAAATCGATGCCTTTGCCGCGGCGCACGGACTCAACATCGATTCGACATGTTTAGCCGACGCGTGGCGCGCCGGCTACAAACCCACGATCGAGCGCGTACGTTCGGGTGAGCTCCCGTGGATGAACATCGATGCGCTGCATCGGCTGATTCTCGATTCGCTGCTCAAAGAATTTTCCGTCACCCGCGTCTTGGAAGCTGAGCTCGACCATCTCAATCGCGCCTGGCACCGACTTAAGCCGTGGCCGGATTCGATCGAAGGTCTCGTTCGCTTGAAGCGCGGCTTCATCATCACCACCCTTTCCAACGGCACTTTCGCACTGCTCGCCAACATGGCGAAGCACGCGGGTCTTCCTTGGGACTGCATCATCTCCGCGGAGTTGTTCCGCCACTACAAACCCGATCCTGAAACCTATCTAGGAACGGCGACTCTGCTCGGGCTTGAGCCTGGGGAAGTGATGCTCGTCGCCGCGCACCCTGACGATTTGCGCGCGGCTAAAGCTCAGGGTTGCCGTACTGCGTTCGTTAAGCGTCCGCTGGAATTCGGCGCTGACCAGCCGCTGCCTACGACCGGCGATCGCGAGTTCGACATCATCGCTTCGGATTTTCTAAATTTGGCGCGGCAATTGGATTGCTGATTACGATGAAGACCACTTACCGCATCGGACAAATAGTTCCCAGTTCCAACACCACGATGGAAACCGAGATTCCGGCGATGCTGCGCGCGCGCGAAAACATCGCGCCGCAGCGCTTCACTTTCCACTCCAGCCGGATGCGCATGCAGAAGGTCACCAAAGAAGAGCTCGCTGACATGGATCGCGACTCCGACCGCTGCGCCCTCGAGCTTGCCGACGCCCGCGTCGACGTGCTCGGCTATGCGTGCCTGGTTGCGATCATGAGCATGGGCAAGGGCTACCACCGCGTTTCCGAAGAGCGTCTGCATGGGCGCACCATCGAAGCAGGTGGACCGGCGCCGGTAGTGACGAGTGCGGGCGCGCTGGTCGACGGCCTCAAGACCCTGGGCGCGAAAAAGGTGTCTCTCCTTGCGCCCTACATGAAGCCGCTCACGCACCTCGTCATCGACTACATCGAGCACGAAGGCATCGAAGTCATCGATAGCATCTCGCTCGAAATCCCCGACAACCTCGAAGTCGGCCGCCAGGATCCGGCAGCGCCAGCCGAGATCACCAAGCGGCTCAATACCAACGGTGCGGACGCGATCGTCGCGTCGGCTTGCGTGCAGATGCCCTCATTGTCTTCGGTGCAGGTCATCGAGGACCGTACCGGTCTGCCGGTGGTGTCTGCGTCCGTGTCCACGACTTTCATGATGTTGAAGAAACTTAAGCTGAATACCGCCGTGCCGAATGCCGGCTCGCTGCTTTCGGGAAAGCATTGAACTCACTTGGCGCCAAATTGGCGGTAAGAGTGGTTTAACAACCCAAACCAAAGGAGATGCTCATGAATAAACAAATCCTAAGCCGCGCGTTCGCCGCTCTATTGACGCTCGGTCTTTTCGCGGCGTGTTCCGAGCGGCAGGAGGGCGACCCTAAGCAGGCGCAGGGGAAGAAGGAAACCCAACAGGCCGCTGCAAAGGAGAGCAAGGACGTCAAGGTCATTAAAATTTCCCACCAGTTTCCCGGCGGCACCATAGAAGAAGGCGATTTCCGCGACCGGCTATGCCGCAAGTTTGCGCAGGAGGTCGAGAAGCGCACCAACGGCGCGCTTAAATTCGAAATCTATCCGGCGAACTCGCTGGTCAAGACCAATGCTCAATTCAGCGCGATGCAGACCGGCGCACTCGATATGACGCTGCTGCCGCTGGCTTACGAAGGCGGCAAGATACCCGAAGTGAATCTGGGTCTCATGCCCACGCTGATCACCAGTTACGAGCAGGGGCTGCGCTGGAAAGACGCGCCGATCGGCAAGGAGTTGACGAAGATCGTCGACAAGAACGGCGTCAAGATCATCACCTGGGTGTGGCAGGCGGGCGGAGTCGCGTCCAAGGGCAAACCGGTCATTGTCCCCGAGGACGTGCAGGGTGTGAAAATCCGCGGGGCGAGCAAGGAGATGGACATGATGCTCAAAGCCGCTGGGGGTTCGATCACCAACATTCCGTCGAACGAGGTCTACAACGGAATGCAAACCGGCGTGCTCGACGCGGCCGTCACTTCCAGCACGTCCTTAATCAGCTTCCGCCTGCACGAAGTGTCCAAGCACGTAACCACCGCGCGGGATAAGACTTTCTGGTTCATGTTTGAGCCGCTGCTGATGGCGAACTCCACTTTTGACAAGCTTACCCCGGAGCAACAGAAGATCGTCATGGAAGTCGGCGCGAGTCTGGAGAAATTCGGCATGGAAGAGTCGAGGAAAGACGACGCGCGTCTTGCCGAAGTGTATGAGAAGAACGGCGACAGGGCGTACAACATTGACGAAGCCGCGTTTGCGAAGTGGCGTGAAGTCGCGAAAGCGAGCGCCTGGAAAGATTTCGAGGAGAAAGTGAAGAACGGCAAACAACTACTCGAAATGGCGCAGTCGGTGCAGTAAGGCTGGGCCAGCCGTTACCGGCG
>JBOIGA010000220.1:0-478 GCA_050741875.1 Burkholderiales bacterium | reverse complement strand
ATCTCGAGCAGCGTTTCACCGCTATATGTTTCCGTCTCGTAGCCAAGGCGACCAAGGACGGCCCATACGATGACAATGACCGAAGCGACTCGAATCCAACGTATTGCGACGAGCGAGAGTGGATAAGCTGCAAAAGCTACGATTTGATCTGACATAATCCTACCCGTGAGGGTGCGAAAGGAGAAAGTCAGATGACGCAGGATCAGAAGATTATCAAGAACAAGCTTGGACTGTTGAAGTTGGCGCAGACGTTGGGGAGCGTGTCCGAAGCGTGCAAGGTGCTCGGTTTCAGCCGAGACAGCTTCTATCGTTTCAAGGAGCTCTATGAAACCGGAGGGGAAACGGCGCTGGCGGAGATTTCGCGCAAGAAGCCGAACCTGAGGAATCGTGCCGATCCGAAGATCGAGCAGGCAGTAATTAGCTTTGCGCTCGAGCAGCCCGCCTACGGCCAAGTGCGCGTAGCGAACGAACTGAAGAA
>JBOIGA010000219.1:0-5252 GCA_050741875.1 Burkholderiales bacterium | reverse complement strand
CGAAATAAAGCCCGCTTCGAGGAGCGGGCTTTTTCTTTAATGAAATTCGTCAGGCGATGTTTATATTGGAAGCTTGTTTGCCCTTGGGACCTTGAGTCACTTCGAAACTGACTTTTTGTCCTTCTTTGAGCGTTTTGAACCCGTTCATGCTGATCGCGGAGAAATGCGCGAAGAGATCTTCGCCGCCATCATCGGGGGTGATAAAGCCGTAGCCTTTGGAATCATTAAACCACTTGACAGTACCTGTTGCCATCCTTCCATCCTTATTTGAAAAAAATAACCGGGTTGAAACCCGACGACTGTTTGGGTTTCAAAACCGCGAACTGGTGGAACCGGTACTGCAGTGATGAAGCCAAACGCCCATGTGCTTTGTAGGCCATTTGCGGAGCTAAGTCAAGCCGCGTAAGAGGCGGATTTTTCCCTCTTGAAATTTGTTCGCCAATCGTCAAACATTACCTTAACAGGATTGCATGAAGGGAAAAATGGCGGCACGATCCAATGAGGGCGTTGTTGTCGAGCGGAAAAAAGCCAGGCTGAAGCCGCCGCCAATGTTCAAGGTCTTGCTCTTGAACGACGATTTCACGCCGATGGACTTTGTCGTCGTGGTGCTGCAATCAATTTTTTTTATGGGACGTGAACAGGCGACGCAAATCATGCTCAAAGTACACAGAGAAGGGAGCGGGGTCTGTGGCGTTTTTCCCAGGGATGTGGCCGCTACCAAGGTCGAACAAGTGATCGCTTTTGCCAAGCAGCATCAGCATCCGCTAAGATGCGTCATGGAGGAAAGTTAGATGATTGCGCAGGAACTCGAGGTCAGTTTGCACATGGCGTTCATGGACGCCAGGCAAAAACGCCACGAGTTTATTACCGTTGAACATCTGTTGCTGGCGATGCTGGACAATCCGTCCGCGTCCGAAGTCTTGCGCCAGTGCGCGGCGAACATCGAGGAACTGAGGAAGAATCTGACCGAGTTCGTCACGGAGCACACTCCCGTGGTCAAATCCTCCGAGGTGGATACCCAGCCGACGCTCGGATTCCAGCGCGTGATTAAGCGCGCCATCCTGCACGTCCAATCTTCCGGCAAGAAAGAAGTCACCGGCGCCAACGTGCTGGTCGCGCTTTACGGCGAAAAAGACTCGCACGCCGTGTATTTTTTGCATCAGACCGGAGTGACCCGCCTCGACGTCGTCAACTACATTTCGCACGGCATCAGCAAGGTTCCGCATGCGGCGCCGTCCAAACCGGATGCCGATCCCGAAGGCGACCACGAAGCCGCCCCGGGCGGCGCGCTCGAGAACTACACGGTCAACCTGAATTCGCTCGCGCTTTCCGGCAAGATTGATCCGCTGATCGGACGCAACGTCGAGATTGAGCGGGTGGTTCAGACGCTCTGCCGGCGGCGGAAAAACAATCCGCTTCTCGTCGGCGAAGCGGGTGTTGGCAAGACCGCGATCGCCGAAGGGCTGGCGAAACGAATCGTCGAAGGCGAAGTGCCCGAGATTCTGCGCAGAAGCCAAGTCTATACGCTCGACATGGGCGCGCTCCTCGCTGGAACAAAATACCGGGGCGACTTTGAACAGCGTCTGAAGGCCGTGCTGAAGCAATTGCTGGAGAATTCGCACGGAATTCTTTTCATCGATGAGATTCATACCTTGATCGGCGCTGGCGCGGCTTCGGGAGGAACCCTCGACGCGTCAAACCTGCTCAAACCCGCGCTTTCCACAGGTCAGTTGAAATGCATCGGCGCGACGACCTACAACGAATACCGCGGCGTTTTCGAGAAAGACCACGCGCTCTCGAGGCGCTTCCAGAAAATTGATGTGACCGAGCCGACGGTTCCCGAGACCGTTTCGATATTGCGCGGATTGAAGTCGCGCTTCGAAAAGCACCACGGCGTGAAGTATGCGTCCTCGGCCTTGACTTCCGCCGCCGAGTTGTCAGCGCGCTTCATCAACGACCGCCATCTTCCCGACAAGGCGATCGACGTGATTGACGAAGCCGGGGCGGCGCAGAGAATTCTTCCTGCCTCACGGAAGAAAAAAGTCATTACCAAGCGCGAAATCGAGGAAATCATCGCCAAAATCGCCCGCATTCCCGCGCAGACGGTGTCGTCCGACGATCGTACCGCGCTCGCCAATCTCGAACGCGATTTGAAAGCTGTCGTTTTCGGTCAGGACAAGGCCATCGACGCTCTGGCTTCTTCGATAAAAATGGCGCGGAGCGGCTTGGGCAATCCGCAAAAACCGATCGGCTGTTTTCTCTTCTCCGGACCGACTGGGGTCGGCAAGACCGAAGTGGCGCGCCAGTTGGCGTACACCCTGGGAGTCGAGCTCATCCGCTTCGATATGTCCGAATACATGGAGCGGCACGCGGTGTCGCGCTTGATCGGCGCGCCTCCCGGATACGTCGGCTTCGACCAAGGGGGCCTACTGACCGAAGCGATCACGAAACACCCTTACGCGGTGCTTCTGCTCGACGAAATCGAAAAAGCGCATCCGGACATTTTCAATATCCTGCTGCAGGTGATGGACCACGGCACGCTCACCGACAACAACGGCCGGCGCGCCGACTTCCGCAATGTGGTCATCATCATGACCACCAACGCGGGCGCGGAAGCCTTGACGAGAAGCAATATCGGCTTCACGGCGGAATCGCACATGGGAGACGAAATGGCCGAAATCAGGCGGCTCTTCACTCCCGAATTCAGAAACCGCCTGGACGCGATGATTTCGTTCGATCCCTTGACCGAGGAAATCATTCTGCAGGTCGTGGACAAGTTCCTCATGCAACTCGATCACCAATTGCAGGAGAAGAAAGTCGAAGCGCATTTCACACCGGCGCTCAAGACCTATCTCGCCAAGAACGGATTCGACCGCCTAATGGGAGCGCGGCCGATGGCGAGGCTCATTCAGGACACGATTCGCCGCGCTCTCGCCGATGAGCTTTTGTTCGGCCGTCTTCTGCACGGCGGCAGCGTGACGATTGACGGCGACGAGTCCGGCCAGATCCGTCTGCTCTTCGCCGACGAGACCGAAAAAGCCCTTTGACGCGCGTTAAGCGCTGATCTCGTTTGAAGTCCTTCAGCACCGCCGACCTGTGCGATCAGCACGAAGGCAAGGTGAGCATCATCTCGCCGATCTTCAAGTCGTATGGAAAAGCGCGAACTTTTTGCGGCCGGATCGCGACAGTCAAGGTTTACGAAGACAACGCGCTTGTCCGTGCGGCGCTCTCGGAGCCGGGGGACGGAAGCGTTCTCGTCGTGGACGGGGGAGGTTCGCTCAATTGTGCTCTCGTCGGCGATCAGCTGGCGAAGCTCGCGCAGCAAAATGGCTGGGCGGGAATCGTCGTCAATGGCTGCATCAGGGACTCGGCCGCGCTCGCCGATATGGAAATCGGCATTCGCGCGCTGGCAACAAATCCTCGAAAAAGCGTGAAGAAAGGCGCGGGCGAGCGAGGTATCAGAGTCTGTTTTGCCGGTGTGAACTTTGTTCCAGGCAGCCAACTCTATTCTGACGAAGACGGCATAATCGTTCTCGACAGGCGT
This sequence comes from Burkholderiales bacterium, assembly GCA_050741875.1. Classification (GTDB taxonomy): domain Bacteria; phylum Pseudomonadota; class Gammaproteobacteria; order Burkholderiales; family JBOIGA01; genus JBOIGA01. The sequence continues at coordinate 1,708 of JBOIGA010000219.1, read as the reverse complement.
GAAATGTAGCTTGTTGCACTGCGGCATTTTGGGGCCCCCGGCAGGATCAGTGGTGTGGAATGATAGCCATAACTTGCTGATTCAATGATTTTAAGTGAACGTTTCGCCGCCGATGAAACACGTGCACACGCACAAAGATTGTGTTATAAAGAAGATCACGACCGTGATTTGAGTTAAGCGCTTGAATCATGTGTACTCGGGCCGATGTGAACAGCGTCAAAGCCCGTCAGGTTGCCAGATCGGATCTCTGGTGGTCCCCCGTGAAGAGCCGCGTTAATACGTTGATTAAGTGCGGTGATTGAATGCGCTAAAGCCGCCGACCCGGCAGGCGCGACGATCTTAGCGAAGCTGTCTTTCGCTCTTCCAAGTGGATAACAACTTAGAGGGAATACACATGAATTCGAATCTGGAACTCGCAAGACTCAAAAAGGATTGGGCCGAAAACCCGAGGTGGAAGGGGGTTACCCGAACCTACAGCGCCGAAGACGTGGAGCGTCTCTCCGGCACTGTTCGCGTCGAGTACACGCTCGCCAAGCGCGGCGCGGAAAAACTCTGGAAGTTGATGACTGATCAACCGTTCGTGCGCGCCCTCGGCGCGCTCACGGGCAATCAGGCGATGCAGCAGGTCAAAGCCGGGGTACAGGCCATCTATCTTTCGGGTTGGCAGGTCGCGGCCGACGCGAACAACGCCGGCGAAATGTATCCCGATCAGTCGCTTTATCCCGCTTCCAGCGTTCCCCAGGTCGTCAAGAGAATCAACAATGCGCTGACTCGCGCCGATCAAATACATCACTCCGAAGGCAAGGACGGGGTTGACTGGTTCGCACCGATCGTCGCCGACGCCGAAGCCGGCTTCGGCGGAATCCTCAACGCGCACGAGCTCATGAAAGCGATGATCGAAGCGGGCGCCGCGGGCGTGCATTTCGAAGACCAGCTGGCGTCGGTCAAAAAATGCGGCCACATGGGAGGCAAGGTTCTGGTGCCAACACAGGAAGCCGTGCAAAAGTTGATTGGCGCGAGGCTTGCCGCTGACATCCTGGGAGTGCCCACGGTCCTTGTCGCGCGGACAGATGCTGAAGCCGCGAATCTTCTGACTTCCGACGTGGACGAAAACGACAAAGCTTTCATCACCGGAGAGCGTACTTCCGAAGGCTTTTATCGCGTGAAGAACGGCGTCGAGCAGGCGATCTCCCGGGGTGTTGCTTACGCGCCTTATGCGGATCTCGTCTGGTGCGAAACCGGAACACCCGATCTCAAGTTCGCGAAAAAATTCGCCGAAGGCGTGCACAAGAAATTTCCGGGCAAATGGCTCGCGTACAACTGTTCGCCGTCGTTCAATTGGAAGAAGAACCTGGACGACGCGACGATCGCTAAATTCCAGAATGAGCTTGGCGCCATGGGCTACAAATTTCAGTTCATCACGCTCGCCGGTTTTCATGTGCTCAACTTCGCGATGTTCGACCTCGCGAAACGGTACGCGAAGGAAGGAATGCCCGCGTACATCCGGGTCCAGCAGGCCGAATTCGCCGCCGAGAAGGACGGCTATACCGCGACGCGTCATCAGCGGGAAGTCGGGACGGGTTATTTCGACGCCGTGACCCAAGTCGTTCAAGCCGGACGGTCTTCGACGACGGCGCTCGACGGTTCCACCGAAGAAGCGCAATTCGCCGCCTAGCGCGATTGGGAATTACACCGCGCGGTCCAAGGC